>JAHCJQ010000053.1 GCA_026126215.1 Alphaproteobacteria bacterium | reverse complement strand
GCGGAGGTCGGGTTCCGGGGGACGCTGCGGGGGCGCGGCGGAACGGCCGATCGGTCACATCGAGGGGGAACGATGGCTGACCATTTCACGGTCGCGATCATCGGTTCGGGTCCGGGGGGCTTGAGCGCGGCTGGTCGGGCGGCAGCGGCGGGGGTTTCGCACATCCTGCTGGAGCGCTGCGACCACGCATCGGACACCATCTACAAATACCAGAAGGGCAAGCTCGTCATGGCGACGCCGGACGTGCTGCCGCTGCGTTCGGATTTCGACTTCAAGATGGGGATTCGCGAGGACATCCTCGGCACTTGGGATCGCCAGCTCGAAGAGCATAAGGTCAATATCCGCTACGGCACCGAGGTTGTCGCCATCGCCGGGCAGAAGGGTGCCTTCACGATAACGCTGCAGGACAAGTCTACGCTGACGGCGGAATACGTCATTCTCGCCATCGGCCTGCAGGGCAACATCAACAAGCTCACCGTGCCGGGCGCCGAGTTGCCGCACGTGCAATACCAGCTCGACGATCCGGACGAGTACGAGGGCGAATACATCGTTGTCATCGGTGCGGGCGATGCGGCGATCGAGAATGCGGTGGCGCTCGCCAAGCAGAACAGCGTCACGATCGTCAACCGCAGCGGCGAGTTCGCGCGGGCCAAGCAGGGCAACCTCGACCTGATCCGGGCGGCAATCGAGAAGAACCAGATCGAGTGCTACTACAATTCCTCGCCCGCGCGGGTCACCGAGAAGACGCTGGTTCTGAGAACAGCCGACGGCGAGGCGGAGGTCCGCTGTGACCGGGTGATCGCCCGCCTCGGCGCCACCGCGCCGCGCAAGTTCGTCGAAGCCTGCGGCATCGTCTTTCCCGGCCCGGATCCGAAGGCGTTGCCGGAAGTCTCCTCGACCTACGAAAGCAACGTCCCCGGCCTCTATATCATCGGCGCGCTTGGCGGCTATCCGCTGATCAAGCAGGCAATGAACCAGGGCTACGAAGTCATCGAGTTCATCCGCGGCAATCAGGTGGAGCCGGCGGACGAACCACTGCTCAAGGAACGTTTCAAGGGCCTTGCGGACGTGACCGTCGAGCAGGTGCTGGCCACGATCCGCGCCAACGTGCCGATCTTCTCCGAACTCAATCCGCTGGTGCTGCGCGAACTGATGCTCGACAGCACCGTCCACACGCCGAAGAAGGGCGACATCATCTTCCAGCGCAACGACTACTCGAACAGCTTCTACACCATCGTCCAGGGCGAGGTGGAGGTCAGGGTCAATCCGCTGGACGATTCGGAAGTCGTGGTGCTGCGCCAGGGCGAGTTTTTCGGCGAGATGGGACTGATCGCCGGACGGCGGCGGACGGCGACCGTGGTGGCGCGCAAGGATGCGATCCTGGTGGAGACGCAGCGGCGCACCATGCTCAAGCTGATCGCCTCCGTCGCCTCGGTGAAGCGGCAGATGGATGCCATCGCCATCGTCCGGCAGATCCAGACCTATATAGCGCCACATACGCCGGTGGAGCGGCTCTACGACGTGGCGAGCACCGCGAAGCTGCGCCGTTTCAAGGCCGGCGAAATCCTCTTCAGCCAGGGCGATGCCGGCGATTCAGTGCATCTGATACGGTCGGGTTCGGTCACCGTCTCGCGGCGCATCGGCGGGCGGGACGTGGTGCTCTCCTATGTCGCCTCGGGCAACTATGTCGGCGAAATGGCGCTGCTCACCAACGCCCCGCGCTCGGCGACGGTGCGGGCGGCGGTGGCGACCGAGACGGTGGCGATCGATGGCAAGGCGTTCGTCGACCTGCTGGGCAGCGACCCGGCGCTGCGCACCGAAGTCGAGGCCAAGTTCCGCGACCGGCTGGAGATCAACGAACGGATGGAGCGCGCGCCGGAGGCGGGCAGCATCATCCAGTTCCTGATCGAGCAGGGCGTCGGCGAGGCGACGGACGTGCTGCTGATCGACGAATCGCTTTGCGTGCGCTGTGACAATTGCGAGAAGGCGTGCGCGGAGACCCATCACGGCATCTCGCGGCTCGATCGCGAGGCCGGCCCCACTTTCGCCAGCATCCACGTGCCGACATCCTGCCGGCATTGCGAGCACCCCCATTGCATGGCCGATTGCCCGCCGGATGCGATCCACCGCGCGCCGAACGGCGAGGTCTATATCGACGATAGCTGCATCGGCTGCGGCAACTGCCAGCGCAACTGCCCCTATGGAGTCATCCAGATGGCGGCGCCGCCGCCGGACAAGCCGGGCCTGTTCTCGTGGCTGCTGTTCGGGCTCGGCTACGGGCCGGGCGAGGACAAGCGGCTGCGCAAGGTCCATCACGAGAATGTCGACAAGTACGGCAAGCACGCCGTGAAGTGCGACATGTGCAAGGATATCGAGGGCGGCGCGGCCTGCGTGCGCGCCTGTCCCACCGGGGCGGCGATCCGCGTCGATCCCAAGCAGTTCCTGTCGCTGGCGAAACTGGGAACGTGAGGGGGCGGCGTTGAACGAATCGGTCGTCGTCTATCGCGGCTTCCGCTACCTGAAGGTGGCGACGCTTCTCTGCCTGCTGGCCATCGTGCTTTATGCGTTCCACACGCCGATCGGCCAGCCGAACGGCGGTTCCTGGCTCGGTTATGGGCTCGGCGGCATCGGTGCCGCCATCATTCTCTGGCTGATGTGGTTCGGCGTGCGCAAGCGGCGCTACAAACCGGGCAAGGTCAAGCTTGAGGAATGGCTCTCGGCGCATGTCTATCTGGGGCTGGCGCTGATCATCATCGCGACCCTGCATAGCGGGTTCCAGTTCGGCTGGAACGTCCATACGCTGGCCTACGTCCTGATGATGGTGGTGATCCTCTCCGGTGCGTTCGGTCTCTATGCCTACGTGCGCTATCCGCGGCTGATGACGGAGAACCGGCGCGGGCAGACGCTGGATGGCATCTTCACGCAGATTGCCGATCTCGACCGGGAATGCCGCGACGTTGCCATGCGCCTCGGCGACGAGGTGAATGACGCGGTGCTGGCGGCGGCGCAGCGCACGCGCGTCGGCGGCGGCCTGGTGCGCCAGCTTTCCGGCCGCAATCCGAACTGCCCGACCCTGGCCGCGCTCAAGCTGATGCAGAAACTGGCGGCCGGGCCGCGGCACGACGATGCGGGCGTGCGCAAGCTGGTGCAACTCCTCGCCAAGAAGGACGACCTGCTCGGCCAGGCGCGACGCGACGTGCAGCTTCTCGCAATGATGCAGGTATGGCTGTTCATCCACGTGCCTTTCACCTTCGCGCTGATTGCGGCGCTGGTGGCGCACGTCTTTTCTGTCTTCTTCTATTGGTGAGGCGGCGGACATGACCATCCTCGTCAGCTACCTGACCAAGAAGCAGCGCGGCGGCGTGGCCCGCCGCGACATCGAGGTGGCGCCCGGCGAGATCCGGCTTGGCCGCGGTGCCGATTGCGAGGTGCATCTGGCCGATCCGCGCGTGCTGCTGCACCACGCCACGATATCGCCGCGCGGTGGCGGCTGGTTCGTCGAGGCGCAGGGGACCGCGGAGATGCGGGTCAACGGCGCGGTCACCGGCGCTTCGTCCGTGCGGCTGGGGGACCGGCTGGCGCTGGGCCCTTACGAGCTGCAGGTGACCGAGGCTCCCGGCCACGACTTCGCCATCAACATTGAGCTTGCCGCGCCGCTTGGCGACGATCTGGAGCAGCTCAAGAAGCGCAGCGGCACGCAACTCAAGTCGGCCGGACTCGGCAAGCGTGCATGGTCCTGGACCTTGGCGATCGTCGTGCTCGGCATTTTCCTCGCCCTGCCGCTTGCCGGCTTCTATGCCAAGACAGAACTTGGCCAGCAGGATTACATGGCCGGTGCCGAGAGGAACTGGCTCACGGGCTCCGACATCGTGTGGATTTCCGGCAAGATCGCCGGACCGCACAGGTTCTTCGGCGACAATTGCGAAGCCTGTCACCAGAAGCCCTTCGTCATGGTGCAGGACCAGGCCTGCCTCGCCTGTCATGCGGGCATCGAGAACCATGCGGACCCGGCCCGTTTCGATTTCGCGGCCTTCAGCGGCCAGCTCTGCCAGAGCTGCCACAAGGAGCACAATGCCAACCTCGGCAAGGCGGCGCTGGTCTCGCAGGAGCAGCGCTTCTGTGCCGACTGCCATTCCGGCCTGAAGGCGCGCGCGCCTGCGACCGAACTGATCGACGTGGCGAACTTCTCGCCCGGCGCCCATCCGCAGTTCCGCGTCAGCGTCATGGGCGAGGGCGCGAAGATCGTGCGCGCCTCGCTCGATGCATCGCCGAAGCCGCAGGAGGTTTCCGGCCTCAAGTTCCCGCACGACAAGCATCTCAAGAAGGAGGGCATCCGCAATCCCGAGAAGGGGATGGTGAAGCTGGAATGCGCGAGCTGCCACGCACCGGCGCCGGGTGGCATCGGCCTGCTGCCGGTCCGAATGGAAACCCATTGCGCGGAATGCCACTCGCTGCGCTTCGAGCCGAAGGCGCTGGACCGGGTGCTGCCGCATGCCAAGCCGGAACAGGCACTCATGGTGATGCGCGACTTCTATGCCGGACAGGCGCTGCGCGGCGAGGTCACCGACGAGACGGCGCCGGCGCTGGTGCGGCGGCGTCCGGGCGTGCCGTTCACCGAGCCCGAACGGCTGGAGGCGCTGGCCTGGGCCGAGCGCAAGGCGATCGAGGTCGGCGATCAGGTGTTCGGCAAGACGCTCTGCGCCTCCTGCCATACGGTCACCGGCGGCCAGGGCAAGTGGGAGGTGGCGAAGGTCAGCCTGACCTGGCACTGGATGCCCAAGGCGAAACTCTTTCCGCATGATCGCCACGAGCCCGTCGCCTGCGTCGCATGTCATGACGCCGAACTATCGGCGGCGGCGAGCGATGTGCTGATGCCGTCGATCAAGACCTGTCAGCAATGTCACGGCGGCGAGACGGCCACCGACAAGGTTCCATCGACATGCATTGCCTGCCATGAGTTCCACCTGCCGCACCTCAGCCCCATGCGGGCGGCGGGCGGCGGCTCGGCCATGGCGAAGTAGGGGAGGTATGGCCATGCATCGGCACATGACACGCTTCGGCTTCGCGGCATGTCTGCTGCTCGCCATGGGTGCCGGCGCCGAAGCAGCGGCGGATTGCGCGAGTGGGGTCGTGCTCAGCGAGCGTGGCGGCGTGTTGCAGCGCTACCGTCTGGCGGATGTGCCGGAACGACTGCAATGCCGGGTCAATCTCGGCAGCGACCGGCCGGAGGCGACCTATGTCTATGCCCATACGCTGACCAACCGACCGCAGAAGCGCGACGAGAACGGCTTCTGGCACCGCTGGGACCAGCGCGTCGAAACGCTGATCGACAATAATTTCTACGACGCGGCCAATCCGCCGGCGGATCGGATGGTCACGTTCAAGATCGTGAGCGAAAGCCTGGAAGGGACATCGCTCCCAGTAAATTTCCATATTGCCTACGTGGTGAGCGGCGCCCTGAAATACGGCGTCATCGTCATCGAGCCATAGTCGGGGAGGCAGACATGACGCGACATTTCCTCGGAACGCTCCTCGCGCTCTGCCTTGGCGTCGCCTTCGCTCCGGGTGCCCTCGCCCAGCAGGCACTGACCAAGGCCCAGGTGGATCGCATCGTCAGCCAGGCGGCCGAGGAAGCGAGGGCACGCAATGTGGCCAATGCCACCATTGCGGTGGTGGATCGCGTCGGCAATGTGCTGGGCGTCTATCGCCTTGGCGCCAATTCGACCATCACCATTTCCTCCGGCCGCAACATTCCGCTCGGCAACGGCCTCGACAAGGTGCCGCTCGGCACTGATGCGCCGGCGCCGCTGAACGGCATCGACGGCGCGGCCTATGCGGCCATCGCCAAGGCGGTCACGGGTGCCTATCTGTCCTCTTCGGGCAACGCCTTCACGACGCGGACGGCCAGCCAGATCGTTCAGGAATGGTTCAATGTCGGCGAGCGCGGCCAACCGGCCGGCCCGCTTTATGGTGTTCAGTTCTCTTCGCTTACCTGCTCCGACCTCGTGAACAAGGGAGAGACGGTGGGCTTCGGCCCCCGGCGCACGCCACTTGGCCTGTCGGCCGACCCGGGGGGGCTGCCGCTCTATTTCCGCGGCGTGGTCGTGGGTGGAATCGGCGTGATCGCCGACCGGCTCTACAGCCTCGATCTGGACATCCGCGACTATGACCGCAGCATCGACGAACTGATCGCCATTGCCGGCCAGGCGGGCTTCATGCCGAGCGTCGCCATCCGGGCGCACCGCATCACCGTCGGTGGCCCGAGCCTGCGCTACGCCGATGTGGACGCCCGTTACCTGGTGACGCGACCGGCGCGCGCGCCGGCATTGCCGGTGGGCGGCGCCTATATCACGGTGCCCGGCTATATCGACGTCGCCGATTCCCGTGCCGGCACCGCCTACGGCGCGGCGGACGGCTCTTCGGGCTATCGGCGCGCCATGGCCGGCGACGATGGCGGGGTCGGCGCGCCGTTCCAGCCGCTGATCAATCTCGGTGCCTTCATCCTGGTGGACAACACCAACACCAACCGCTTTGCCCCGATCGACGGCTTCGATCTCGCCGGCAATGTGGGCGGCGCCGGCGACGGGTTACAGGCGGCAGAGGTTGCGGAACTGCTGGTGCAGGCCTTCCGCGTCGCCCGGGTCTCCCGCGCGCAGATTCGCAAGCCGCTGTCGAGCTTCGTGCAGGTGACGATCTCCGTCGTCGATGTGCGCGGCAACATCCTTGGCATCGTCCGCACGCCGGATGCGCCGGTGTTCGGCACTGACGTGTCCCTGCAGAAAGCGCGCTCCGCCATGCTGTTTTCCCGCATGGATGCGGGGGCCATTTTCGACGCATCCGGCGCGACCGCGATCCTCGGCCTCATTCCGGTGCAGAATGGCCAATTCTATGCCGACCGGATGCGGGCCTTCGTCGGTGGCAACGCGCTGGCCAACGGCGTAGCCTATGGCGCCCGCTCCATCGGCAACCTGCATCGCCCGTTCTTTCCCGACGGCGTCGACAAGCAAAAGCTGACCGGGCCGCTTTCCACGCCCTACGCGACCTGGAGTCCGTTCAATGTCGGGCTGCAGCTCGACCTGGTCTTCAACGACATCATTCTGGGTCTGGTCGATCCCAACAACGCCTCGAACCTCGATCCGACCACGGGTTGCGCCAATGGCGCCTACCGGACGGACACGGCCGGGCAGCCGAACATCGTGGCGGATGCCAACGACAACCTGCCGCTGCTGCGCAACGGGCTGCAGATCTTCGCCGGCGGCGTGCCCATCTATCGTGGTAACGCGCTGATCGGCGGCATCGGCATCTCGGGCGATGGCATCGACCAGGACGACATGGTGGCCTTCTTGGGCACGCACAACGCGTCGCTGTTCCTGGGCGGCGCCATCAACAACGCGCCGAAAGCGATCCGCGCCAATGCGATCAACGTGCAGGGCACTTCGCTGCGCTACGTGGCCTGTCCCTTCGCGCCCATCATCCGCTCGCGCCTGCAAGAACCCTGCAGGAACAAGTGATGCGCCGGGTCCTGCTCATATCGCTTCTGTTCGCCACGGTTGCGGCGGTGCCGCCGGCCGAGGCGGGCAAGGAACAGATCCTCGAATTCAAGCCGACCGGCGAAGGCATCCTGCTTGCGCAGGAGGACAGGCGGCGCCCTGGCTCGGTGCCGCAGATCGAGGATCTGCCGCCGATCGATCCGAACGCGGTCCCTCCGCCGCTGCCCAACCTGCCGCACGAGACCGTGCCGCTGCCAGACCGCTGGCGCATCGTCGAGGCGCTCGGCGTCAATTCGCGCTGGTGGGACCCCTACAACCAGAACACGCTGAAGGGCGACCGGCCGATCTTCGGCGAGGACTGGTTCATCAACATCGCGGCCATATCGGATACGATCTACGAGCCGCGCGGCTTCCCGACGCCGGCGTCCCCCCAGACCGGCCGGGAGGTCGGCGCCTTCACCCGTTCGGTCTCGCAGAACGTTTTCGCGACCACCCTCATTCCCTCCATCTCGCTCATCAAGGGCAATACCGCCTTCAAGCCGCCCGACTGGGAATTCCGCCTTACCCCCGCTTTCCAGTACAACCGCGCGGCGGCGCCGGACGAGCGGGTGCTGGAGATCAATCCGCGCGAGGGGCGGGTGCGCCACGACAGCTATTTCGGCATCCAGGAAGCGTTCGTCGACTATCACATCCGCAACGTTTCCGACCGCTACGACTTCGATTCCATCCGCGTCGGGATTCAGCCGATCCAGTCGGATTTTCGCGGCTTCCTGTTCCAGGACCTCCAGTTCGGCGTGCGCCTGTTCGGCAATCGCGACAACAACGTGTTCCAGTACAATCTCGGCTGGTTCCGCCGCATTGAGAAGGACACCAACTCCGGCTTGAACGACGTGAGCCAGCGGCCACGCGACGACGACACCTTCCTCGCCAATCTCTACTGGCAGGACCTCCCCGTGCCGGGATTCACCAGCCAGTTCACGGCGGTCTGGAACCGTAACCGCGAGGACAAGCGCACGCACTTCAATCGCAACGACTTCCTCGAGCGTCCCGCCCGTTCCTTCGGCAAGGGCACGCCGCGCTATTACGACGTGGTCTATCTCGGCTATAACGGCGACGGGCATTTCGGCCGCTTCAACCTGACCACATCGGCCTATCTGGCCCTCGGGCGCAACTCCGACAACCAGTTCGGCGATGACACGACGCGTCCGGATCGTTCGCGCATCACCGCATTCTTCTATGCAGCGGAGCCGTCGATAGATTTCGACTGGATCCGGGTGCGCGGCTCGTTCCTCTATGCAAGCGGCGACAACAAGCCGCACGACAACAAGGAAACGGGCTTCGATGCCATTTTCGAGAACCCGCAGTTCGCCGGTGCCGACACCAGTTACTGGATGCGTCAGGCGGTGCCCTTTATCGGCGGCGGCGGCACGGTGCTCACCGGGCGCAACGGGCTGCTCAATTCGCTGCGCACCTCGAAGGAAGAGGGGCAGTCGAACTTCAACAATCCCGGCCTGGTGCTGATCGGCGGCGGGGCCGATCTCGACATCACACCCGAGGTACGACTCACCGGCAATCTCAATTACCTGCGATTCGCCGAACGGGAAGTGATCGAGGTGGTGCGCAATCAGGAACTGCGTTCCAACGAGATCGGCTGGGATCTGAGCCTGTCGCTCATCTATCGGCCCACCTTCATCCAGAACATCGTCTTCCGCCTCTCCGGGGCGGTGCTGTTCGGCGGCGATGCCTTCCGCGAGCTGTTCGCGACCAACGAGCGGGAGTTCTATTCCGTGCTCGCCAATCTCACCCTGACCTACTGAGGCCGGCAGATGCGCTTCGCGAGACAGGTGGCGGTACTGATCGGTCTGGGAAGCATGCTGCTCGCGGCGCCTGTTGCCGCGCAGTACGAGCAGCGCTGGAACTTTTTTGGCGACAAGCATGCGCAGAAGGCCGAATCGCCACGCAGCCTGAGCTACACGACGCACCCTCCCGCCCCCGCGCAGCAGACGGTGGAGCAGGCACTCGGCAAGAGTTCCGGCTGCATGAGCTGTCACGAGGTGACAGACCAGCCGTCCATGCACGCCAATCCGGCGGTGATCATTGGCTGCACGGACTGCCATGGCGGCGATGCCACGGTGATGAAACCGGGTAGCGCCAAAAAGGGCGATGCACCCTACATGGCGGCATTGGAGAAGGCGCATGTGCTGCCGCGCTATCCGCGGACTTGGAACTGGCCCTCCTCGGCCAATCCGGTACGCAGCTACACGCTGCTCAACAAGGAGGCGCCGGAATTCGTCCGCTTCGTCAATCCTTCCGATTACCGCGTGGCGCGCGAGGCCTGCGGCGCCTGCCATCTGCCGATCATCCAGGCGGCGGAGCGAAGCCTCATGGCGACCGGCGCCATGCTCTGGGGCGGGGCCGCCTACAACAACGGCATCCTGCCCTTCAAGAACTACATCATCGGCGAGGCCTATACGCGCGACGGCAAGCCGGCCCGCATCGTGAGCCCGGTGAAGCCCGAGCCATGGATGACCGCGAAGAAGGGCATCCTGCCCGAATTCGTGCCCATGCCCTCCTGGGAAACGATCCCGCCCGGCGACATCTTCCGCGTCTTCGAACGCGGCGGGCGCAACATCGTCACGCAGTTTCCGGAGATCGGCCTGCCCTCGCCGACCGGCCTCATCCAGCGGCTGGAGGAGCCAGGCCGGCCGGATATCCGCCAGTCGATGCGAGGCCCGGCGACCGGTATCCGCATCGCCGTTCCGGTGATCAACATCCACAAGACCCGCCTCAACGATCCTTTCACCTGGTTCATGGGCACGAACGACCAGCCGGGCGATTTCCGTCACTCCGGCTGCGCCTCCTGCCATGTCGTCTATGCCAACGACCGGGACCCGAAGAATTCCGGCCCCTATGCCAAGTTCGGTTCAGTCGGCACTTCGCGCAGCATCGACCCGACGATCCCGAAGGACGAGCCGGGTCACCCGCTCAAGCATGAATTCACCCGTGCCATCCCCACGGCGCAGTGCATGAACTGTCACATGCACCAGCCCAACATCTTCCTCAACTCCATGCTGGGCTACACGATGTGGGACTACGAGAGCGATGCGCCGGCCATGTGGCCGGAGAAGCAGCGCTATCCCACCCACGACGAAATGTTCCGCATTCTCGATCGAAACCCGGAGGAAGCGGCGATCCGCGGCAAGTGGGCGGACGTGAACTTCACCCGCGACGTTTCGTCGCTCAATCCCAAGCTCAAGGACACCCAGTTCGCGGACTATCACGGCCATGGCTGGAACTTCCGAGCCATCTTCAAGCGCGACCGCAAGGGCAACCTGCTCGATGCGGAAGGCAGGATTGTCGAGCCGGACGATCCGGAGAAGTTCAAGAAGGCCGTGCACATGTCCTCGGTGCATGTCGATGTCGGCATGCAGTGCGTCGATTGCCATTTCGCCCAGGACAGCCACGGCAACGGCTTCATCTACGGCGAAGTGGCGCCGGCGATCGAGATCCGCTGCCAGGACTGCCACGGCACGGCGAAGGAGTATCCAAGCCTGCGTACCTCCGGCCCGGCGGCGCGGCCCGGCGGCAACGATCTCGGCCTGCTCCGCACCCAGGACGGCAGGCGGCGATTCGAATGGCGCGGCACCGAATGCGACAAGCCGCGCGCCGAGTTCCGCGACTGCGAACTCTACCAGCGTTCGGCGGTCTGGCCGGATCGCGAATGGCGCGTCTCGCTGGTCAAGGACACGATGAATCCGAACAGCAACGACTACAACCTCAAGGCGGCGCGCGCCAAGCTGGTGCAGAAGGGCACCGGCATGAAATGGGGCACCGGCGTGCCCCTCGACCAGCTCGCGCACGACGACAAGGATATGGAGTGCTTCACCTGCCACCTCTCCTGGACGACGAGCTGCGGCGGCTGTCATCTGCCGATCCAGGCCAACTGGAAGACCGAACGTCATCATTACGAAGGCGGCGAGACGCGCAACTACGCCACCTACAACCCGCAGGTCGCCCGCGACGAGATGTTCCAGCTCGGCAAGCACCAGACCGCGAAGGGCCATACGGTCGCGCCGGTCCGTTCCTCTTCGGCTCTGATCCTCTCCTCCATGAACATCAACCGCGAGCGCATCTATATCCAGCAACCGCCCATCGCGGCATCGGGTTATTCGAGCCAGGCTTTCGCGCCGCACTTCCCGCACACCGAACGCAAGACCGAAACCAAGACCTGCACCGACTGCCACCTCTCGGAGAAGAACGACAATAACGCGATCATGGCGCAGCTCCTGCTGCACGGAACGAACTTCGTGAACTTCGTTGGCTACAATGCCTGGGTCGGTGGCGACGGCGGCATCGAGGCCGTGCAGGTGACGGAATGGGACGAGCCCCAGGCGGTGATCGGCAGCTATCTGCACAAATACGCCTATCCGGATTGGTACGCGCAGCATCAGAGGCGCGGGAAGAAACTGATCTACGAGGATCTCGCGTTTGGCGCTTTCACCCATTCCGGTGATCGCACCGGCTGCCTGACGTTGCGGGGCGAATATCTCTTCGTCGCCGAAGGACCGCGCGGGTTCCAGGCCTATGACGTCGCCTCGATCGCCAACAAAGGCATCAGCCAGCGCATCATCACCGCACCCTTCAGCCCGCTCGGTCACGACACCCGCATCAGGAGCAAGAATGCCACTTGCGTCGCCCTGCCCACCAACCAGAACATCGCGCCGATGCGCCAGAAGAAGGACGAGGCGACGCGCAAGCTGATGATCGAGGTCAACCAGGAGCAGCCCTTCCACGCGATCTATGACTACGCCTTCATCACCGATTCCGAGGAAGGGCTGATCGTCACCGACGTCAACACCTTGGCCGACGGCGAGCCGCGCAACAACTTCCTCAAGCGGGCGCTGACCTGGAACGAGAACGGCATCCTGAAGGGCGCGCGTCATATCACCATCGCTGGCACTAATTTCTACATTGCCGCCGATGCAGGCGTGGTCGTGCTCGACATGGACGATCCGCTAAAGCCCAGGGTGCGCACGGTCATTCCCTTCAACGAGGCGCGCGCCACGGCGTTGCAGTTCCGCTACCTCACCGTCATCGACCGCGACGGCTTCCATGTGGTCGACGTGACCAAGCCGGACCGCCCGCGCCGGGTCGATGGCGCCAGCGTGCCGCTCAAGGATGCGCACCGCGTCTATCTGGCGCGCACCTTCGCCTATGTCGCGGCCGGACCGGAGGGGCTCGCCATCATCGATATCGAGATGCCCGAGAAGCCCAGGGTCTACATGAAATACACCGCCGACGGGCAGATCAGCGATGCGCGCGACGTGGTGGTCGGAACCACCAATGCCTCGCTCTTCGCCTATGTCGCCGATGGACGCAACGGGCTCAAGGTGCTGCAGCTCACCAGTCCGGACAGCCAGCCGAACTTCTATGGTTTCAGTCCCGATCCGAAACCGGAGCTGATTGCCTGGTGGCCGACGCGCTGGCCGGCGCTCTCGCTCGCCAAGGGCCTCGACCGCGACCGGGCAGTGGACGAGACCGGCCATCAGATCGCGGTCTTCGGCCGTGTCGGCTCGCGCCCGCTCAATCTTGAGGAACAGCAGCGCTTCTATCTCGACCGCAATGGCGAGCCCTGGTACGTCACCGACGAGGTGCGGATGCAGGATTATGTCGGACGTCCGGGCGAGGGCGCGCCGCGCCGCCAGCGGCCGCCGACCGCGCTGCCCGCCGTGCAGCCCTCGCCGCGCCAGCCGGTGAGCACGACTCCGCTGCCGCGGCGGCCAGGCGACTGAGGGTAGGGGCGCTAGAAGCCGTGGGCCAGTTCGCGCGCCAGGACCTGGCGCAGAACCGGATCCTGGCGGATGGGGGCTAGATCGGCCGCCTGGCCGGCCTCTCGCCTCGTGAATTCGAGCGGCGCGAACTCCGGCTGGCGGGCATAGGAAAGCAGTTGCAACCCATGGGCGGCGAAGGTGAGCACGGTCCAGCCGGGGCCGGCTGCCGCATCGTCCGTGCTGGGCTCGATGTAAGCGCGCCCGCCGATGCGAAGCCAGCCGGCGAACTCTGCCGCCGATGGCTGCCCGCCGCCGCGCGCCAAGCAGACGACGGCATCGAGCGCGCCCGGCTCCGGCCTTTGCGCCAGGCTTCCCGGGCGCAGGCCGAGGGCCTGGAGGCGCAGGCCATCCGCGCCATCGACGTCGCCACAAAGCAGCAGCCGCATCTCCTCCGGCCGCTTTGCGGCTGCCTTGGCCATCTCCCTCAGTCTCTGGGCGACGAACCAGATCATCGCCTGGCGCCGCCTCGTGGCGGCATCGTTGCCTGGCGCGACTGCCTTCAGCAGCCGTTCACCGGCCCCCGACAGCGCTTCGGCGAACGGCACGATGCCGGTCCTGGCGAGGCGCGCCGGCGGGCGCTGCAGGGCCTCGACGACCAGCAGGTTCGCGGCGAGCGCAAAGCGTGCGGGCGAATGGCGCTCCGCCAGCGTCGCACGCGCGTCCAGCAGCGCCGCGCGGTGCTGGTCGTAGCGCCCGGCAAGGTCGCGGATCTCCGCCGTCAGCTCCGCCAGACTCCAGCCCCGGGCGATCCGGCATCCGGGCAGGCCATCCAGAATTTCCTGCGGCCCGCCGCAAGGCGCCGCCACCACCGGAATGCCGTGCAGCGCGGCTTCGAGAACCGCCAGGCCGAACGGTTCCGAGCGCGCCGGATGCAGCAGGATCGGCCGCGCCCGTGGTGGCGCCCAGGGATCGGCGAGCTGCCCGTGGACATGGGCATGGCCGGCAAGCTGTCGGCGTGCGATCTCGCGCCGGAGCTGCTCGCCCAGCCTGCCGTCCAGCCCCATGAAATGCATCTGGAAGCGGCGGTCCGCGCGGGCGATGTGTTCGATCACGCCGAGCGCGATGTCGCAACCCTTGCGGCGCGAGAGGGTACCGCAGAAGAGCAGGTCGAAGCGGTCGCCGGCGGCGAGCGGCGAGGGTGCCTCCGGTGGCGGCACTGCGGGCTGGAGCACTTCCATCGCGGCCCCGGGCACGAGGTCGCGGATGCGCGCGCGCACATGGTGGGAGCAGGTGACGGCGAGCGAGGAGAGTTCCAGCATGCCGCCGTGGGCTTCGGCGACGCCGATGCCGCGTGGCAGCAGGTCGTCGTCCTCGTGCACCAGTTCGTGCAGGTACCAGAGGTGCGGCTTGCCGGCGATGGCGGCTGCGAGGGCGCCATGGGCGATCACCGCGGTGTTGGAGATCACGAGGTCGATCTCCGCGGTGCGGATCCTGTCGATCACCGCGCGCACCGCGCCGGCCAGTCCGCCGGCGAGGCAGGCTGGAAAATGCGGCAGCCACCACGGCGCTGGAAGGAACGCCAGGTCATGGGCGAGGGCGCGTACCGAGGCGGCAAGCGGTCCTTCGCCAGGCAGCAGGCAATGCAGCTCGAAGGCCGGAGCAAGGGCGCGCACCAGGTCGAGATAGACGCCGCTCGCCCCGGTCCGGCCCGACCAGTGGCCGAGCAGCAGCAGCCGTGGCCTGCGCCCGCCGCAAGCCAGCCTTTCCCGGATGGTTCCGAGCAGCCGTTCGCAGGCTGCCGCATCCGTTGGCAGCCCGGCCAGCGGCGAGCTGGCGGCCGTCGCCTGGACCTGCTCCATCGCCGACATGCGCCCGCTCGTCCCGTCCCTTGGAAGTTTGCAGGGAGAAGGGCGGCACGCTAACGTCGGCGCGGGCGCGCGGACAAATCACATCCGCTTGTGCGCCCGATGCGGGAGGCTGCGGGACGGATGAACATGCGTGAGGGATTGCCGCTGGTCGCCGTGCTGCTGGCGCTGCTGCTGGCGGTCCAGGACGCCTCCGCGCAGGCACTGTTCCGGCGTGAAGACGATGCGCGGCGCACCTGCCCGGGCGACGAGGTGGTCTGGATCAGCCACCCCTATCACATCTATCACCGCCGCGGCGCGCCGGCCTTCGGCAAAGGCCCGGGAGACTATGCCTGCCTCCGGGACGCAGTCCGTTCCGGGGCGCGCCCCGACCGCCTGCGCGATCCCTACGCGCCTGGAACCCTGCCGACGCCGCGCTGAACCCGGTCAGCTCTTCGGGATCGTCGCCTCGAAGGCCTGCAGCGCGGCCAGGAACTGCCGGGGCTTGTATTCCTCGTCCTTCTGCACCGCGTCATAGCACTTGTCGAGCGCCGCCTTCATCGCGTTGTAGCGCTGGTCGTCGATGACGCCGGCACGCTTCATAGTCGTGACGATGGCGGACATGGCCATGGTCGCCTGCTCCGCCGCGGAGTAGTCGACGAACTCGCCCGACATGCCCTCCTTGACCAGGCCGACCAGTAGCGCCTGCATGTCGTTGGCGCCGAACTGATGCTGCGCGAAACGCTGAACCAGGCCCTGCGTCGTCGCCTTGAGGCGCGCCACCGCGGCAAGCGTCGCCTCGGCACCCTGGGTGGAAGCCTTGTGCAGCGCGATCGTCTCCTGCTTGAGCTTCTGGCCAAGGGCATTGTCGAGGTGGCCGGCGATCACGCGCAGCATCACCAGATTGGCATCGTTCAGGCGCACGATGCCGGGCCCGAGGCCGGTGCCGCTGCGCGGCTCCCAGCGCACGTTGCTCATCGGATGATGGCAGGCATGGCAGTCGAAGAACACCAGTTCCGGGAAGATGCCGTCGCGGTTGCGCTTGGCATCCGCGAGGCCGTCCAGGATCTCCTGGATGGCGAGCGCCTGGCCGATGGCCCAGGTCTGCACGCCGTTGGCCACGCGCTTGCGCTTGCGGTAGTCGTCATCGATCACGTAATGCGCCGGCTGGATCGCGGTGAAGGTATCGAGTTCGAAGCTCATGCGCGGGTGGCCGGCGCCCATGATGCGGTGGGTCACGAACTTGTTGCTGTCGCCGAAATGGCAGGACAGGCACAGCTTGGCGCGCGCCACCGGCTCCTCGGTGGGATAGAGGCCCGCCTTGATGTTCTCCTCGTGGCTTGCCATGCCGGAGACATGCACGCCGAGCCATTTCTCGGCGCCGCCATGGCAGGCTTCGCAGCCAACGCCGTCCGAGACCTGGAAGACGCGGCCGCGCTTGTCCGGTGGCGGGTTGTCGGCATGACAGTCGAGACAGATCTTGGCCTCGTGCGCGTTCGGCAGGCCGAGATTGCGCGCGATGCGTTGTGAACGTTCCGTGCGCAGGGTCGCATATGCCTTGGCATGGCGGTCCTTCTGCGCCCAGGTGATGTATTCGTTCTGCAGCACCGTGGAATCGCGCCAGGGCGTCGCCGAGCCGTGACAGGTCGAGCCGGCGCAGGACGTGACGCCGAGATGGCGGTTCTCGCCGTATTGCGGAATCGTCTGCGCCGCGGCGCCCGTGCCGTACAGCGCCACGGCCGTGGCCACTGCCGCCAGCACCCGAACGGATCGCAGGATCTTCATGCAAGCAACGATCATCCCATGCCCCCCGATGATCTTCGCGCGTTACCCCGAAAGCTGATTATGTCCGCTCGCCTGCCGGATGGGAAGTGACAAGAACAAGTAATCGCGGGACATTTTTCCGCCCACGCGGACATCAGCGGCCTTGTATCGCATCCTCGTGACGGCCGCTGCGCCGGGCGATCTCCGAAAGTTGCCCGAGCGCGGCGCGTACTTCCGGATCGCGCGGGTTGAGTTTCTCCGCCTCGAGATAGGCGCCCACCGCGTCCATGTAGCGGCCAAGGCCGGCATAGGCGCGGCCCAGCGCCTTCCAGTCCTCCGCCACCTCGGGCGCGCGGCGCAACTGTGCTTCCAGCCGGCGCGCCTCGGCGCCGATCGTCTCCCGGTCCGGGCCGGGCGGCACCGTGGCGAGCGGTGCCGGCGCCGGGGCCGGACGGGTGAGAAACGCGGCCAGCCCGACGCTCACCCCGACGCTGAGCATGGAGAGAATGGCGGCGAGCAGCCAGCCACGGGACGGCATCGACGAAACTCCCTCGCAACGACCTGGCCCGGCTATGATCCGCGAGAGGATGGCGCAGATGCAACACTTCCCGTCGTGGCTGATGTTTCCCCTGACGCTGCTGCTTGGCGCCGCCGCCTGCTGGCTGGGCACAGCATTGGCCCGCCTTGACGGGAGGCGCCCGCCGCTCGCCTGGCTTGGTCTCGCCGCGCTGGCAGCGGTGCTGGCTTCGGCGCTGCCGCAGGTTGCGGACGGCGGCGGGCTCGCGATCGATGCGCTCCTGCTCTTCCTGCTGCTCGCGCTGGCGGCCGCCGACGCGTATCGCTACATCCTGCCCGACGTGCTGACCCTTGGGCTGCTCGGCATCGGCCTCGCCGTGGCCTTCGCCGGCCTTGGCCCACTGACCCTCACCGATGCCGCCATCGGCGCTCTGGCGGGTGGCGGCGGACTCTATGCGATCTCCGAAGTTTACCGGCGCTGGCGTGGGCGGGAGGGAGTTGGCCTCGGCGACGTCAAGCTGATCGCCGCGGGTGGTGCCTGGATCGGCTGGGCCGGCCTGCCGGGCGCCGTGCTGGTCGCGGCCCTCGCCGGCCTGATCTTCGCGCTGCTGCTCGGGCTGCTGCGCCGGCGGCCACTGCGCGCCGGCACGCGCCTGCCATTCGGCGTCTTCCTGACGCTGGGCATCTGGGTCGCCTGGCGGCTGGGCCCCCTTTCGTTCCTGTAAGGCTGCCTCTATCCTCATGCTTTCGGGCGAGGATCAGTCGGTGGGCGAACTCTCGGAGCTGCTGCTCAGGAACGGCAAGGTCGATCACGGCGGGCTCGAGCGCGCCGGCGCGCTCGCCGCGGTTTCCGGCGAGCGGCTGGACGTGGTCCTGACCCGTCTCGGGCTGGTCAGCGAAAGCGACATGGCGGCGGCCCTCGCGGAACAGCTCGCGCTGCCGCTGGCCGGGCTGGGCGATTATCCCGAACGGCCGCTGCTCGGCGAGCGGGTGAGCATCCGCTTCCTGCGCGCCTCACGCGTGCTGCCGCTGCGCGAGCATGCGGGCCATCTCGACCTTGCCATGGCGGACCCCCTCGACAGTTATGCGAGGGAGGCGATCCGCCTGCTGGCGGGCAAGGAGGTCCGCCCGGTGGTAGCGGTGCCGGCGGAGCTGGATGCGGCGCTAGACCGCCTGTTCGGCAAGCCGAAGCCGGCGGCGGAGATCGCCGCCGCGTCCTTGACCGGCGAGGGCGTGGCGAGCGCCGATATCGAGCGGCTGCGCGATCTGGCGAGCGAAGCGCCGGTGATCCGTCTGGTCAACGGCCTGATCTCCCGCGCGGTCAACGAGCGGGCTTCCGACATCCATATCGAGCCGTTCGAGGGCACGCTGCGCCTGCGCTATCGCATTGACGGCGTGCTGCGGGCGGTGGAGGCGCCGCCATCGCGCCTGCAGGCGGCGATCGCCAGCCGGGTCAAGATCATGGCCGGCCTCGACATCGCAGAGCGGCGGCTGGCGCAGGATGGGCGCATCAAGGCGAACGTGCAGGGTCGCGAGATCGATCTCCGGGTCTCGACGGTGCCGACCCAGCACGGCGAATCGGTCGTGCTCCGCATCCTCGACCAGTCGCGCGCGCCGCTCGATCTCGGGCGGCTCGGCTTCTCCACTCCAGTCGGCGCGACCCTGTCCAGCCTTCTGGAGAGACCGAATGGCATCATTCTGGTGACCGGGCCGACCGGCAGCGGCAAGACCACCACGCTCTATGCGGCGCTGCAGCGGCTCAACGATCCCTCGCGCAAGCTGATCACGGTGGAGGATCCGGTCGAGTACGAGCTGCCCGGCATCAACCAGATCCAGGTCCGGCCGCGCATTGGCCTGACCTTCGCCACCGTGCTGCGCGCCATCCTGCGCCAGGACCCCGACATCATCATGGTCGGCGAGATCCGCGATGGCGAGACCGCGCGCATTGCCGTGCAGGCGGCACTGACCGGGCACCTCGTCCTTTCAACGCTGCATACCAACGACGCCGCCGGCGCGCTGACACGCCTCGTCGACATGGGCGTCGAGAACTACCTGCTCACCTCGTCGGTCCTGGCAGTGCTGGCGCAGCGGCTGGTGCGGCGGCTCTGTCTGGACTGCCGGGAGCGCTACCGTCCGGCGCCGGAACTCGTGCGCCAGCTCGGGCTCGAGCGGCTGTCCGAAGGCGGTGAACCATGGCTGCATCGCGCGCGCGGCTGCGTCGCCTGCCAGGGCAGCGGCTTCGCCGGCCGCACGACCATCGCGGAACTGATGCCGCTCGAGGACGATCTGCGCCGGCTGGTCCTGCGCCGCGCCGAGCGGCGCGAACTCGACCAGGCGGCGCGCGCCGCCGGCATGCGGCCGATGGCCGATGACGGGCTGCTCAAGGCGTTGGCCGGAATCACCACGATCGAGGAAGTCATGCGCGTCACGCAGGTGGTCTGAGGCGATGGCGCGGTTCCGATACCGGGCGGTCGATCCCAGCGGCGAGGTGGTGGAGGCGGAGATGGAGGCGCCGGACCGCGCCAGCGTCATCCGCCGGCTGCAGGAGGAGAACCACCTGCCGATCCAGGCGGAGCCGCTCGGTCCCGGGGCACCGGCGCCGCGCCGCGCCGAGGCCGGGCTGGTCGGTCCGGCGCTGGCCGCGCTGGCGGCCTTTTTCGGCGAGGATGCACCTTTGCGCTTCGTGCAGAGCCTGGCACGGCTCCTTGCCGCGGGGCTGCCGCTCGACCGCGCGCTCGTCATCATGACGGAGGTGGCCGGCGGCGCGCGCGAGGCGATGCTGGCGGCATCGGTGCTCGACGAGATCAAGGATGGTCATTCCCTTTCCACCGCGATGGCGCGCCAGGGTGCCGCCTTCGACCGTTTCGCGGTGGCGCTGGTGCAGGCGGGCGAGGCCGGCGGGCGATTGGCGGAAGGGCTTGAACGGCTGGCCGATCACCAGCGCCGCGCGCGGCGCATCCGCGAGAACGTGCGCACCGCGCTGATCTATCCTGCCTTTCTTCTGGCAGTGGCGGCGATCTCCATCGCCATCCTGCTGGTGGTGGTGATCCCGGAGTTCGAGGCGCTGTTCGACGAGGCGGCGCGCGAGCTGCCGCTGCTCACCCGCATGGTCTTCGGCGCGGCGGCGGCGGCGCGGGATTTCGGCTGGCTGCTGCTGCTGGTCTTCCTGCTGTGGCTGCTCTGGTTCCGTCGCCGCCTCGCCACGCCGGAAGGAAGGCGCGCCTTCGATCGCCGGCTGCTCGGACTGCCGCTGGCCGGACGGCTGATCCGCGACCTCGAGACCGAGCGTTTCGCACGCTCGCTCGCCGCGTTGCTCGGCGGTGGCGTCGCCCTGCCGGAGGCGATGCGTCTGGCCGGCGAGGCGATGGCGAACCGGGAACTTGGCCTGCGCATCGTCGCCGCCGGCGAGCGCCTGGCGGAAGGGGCGAGGCTCAGCCAGGTGCTGGCCCAGGCCGGCGCCGTCCCGGCGCTGGCGCTGCAACTGACGCGCGTCGGCGAGGAGACAGGCCGGCTGCCCGAGATGCTCCAGGAACTTGCCGGTATCTATGCCGAGGAGGCGGAGAGTGGCGTGCGGCGCGCCATGGCGCTGATCGAGCCGGTCCTCATCGTCTCGCTCGGACTGTTCGTCGCGCTGGTGATAGTCTCGGTCATGGTCGCCGTGGTCGGGCTCAATGCGCTTGCCCTT
>JAHCJQ010000052.1 GCA_026126215.1 Alphaproteobacteria bacterium | reverse complement strand
TTCCGGCGGCAGCCAGAAATCGACGATCTCGGGAAATTGCTGCTGGAGCAGGGGCACGAAGACCTCGTTCAGCGCCTCGCCCAGCACCGAAGGTTCGTCCGGCGGCCGGCTGGTGAAAGTCGAGAGATATATTGGCCGCCTTCGCATGGTGATGGCACTCACCGTGAAGACCGGGAACCGCTCGACGGAGTTGTAATAGCCGGTATGGTCGCCATAGGGACCTTCCTCCCCGTACTCGTCGAGCGAGACATGGCCCTCCAGCACGATCTCAGCCGTGGCCGGCACCTTGAGCGGCACCGTGCGACAATCGACGAGTTCCACCCGGCGCCCGCGCAGCAGGCCGGCGAACTGGTATTCGGAGAGCGTGTCGGGCACCGGCGTGACGGCGGCAAGGATGGTGCCGGGATCGGCGCCGATCACCGCCGCCGCCGGCAGCGGCTCGCGCCGCTCGGCGGCCCAGCGCCGGTGATGCTGCGCGCCGCCGCGATGCTTGAGCCAGCGCATGAGCGTCGTGCGCCGGCCGGTGATCTGCATGCGATAGATGCCGAGATTGAAGCCATCGGTCCGCCCGTCGCCGGGCCCCCTGGTCACCACCAGCGGCCAGGTGATGAGGGGCGCCGGCTCGCCCGGCCAGCAGGTCTGCACCGGCAGGGTGGCGAGGTCGATGTCATCCCCGGTCAGCACCACCTCGTGCACCGGCGCGTCGGCGAGCGTGCGCGGGCGCATCGCCATGGCGGTCTTGAGCAGCGGCAGCATGTCCATCGCCTCGCGCCAGCCGCCGGGCGGCTCGGGCTGGCGCAGGAATGCCAGGGTCTCGCCGATCTGGCGCAGCTCGCCTGGTTCGCGGTCCATGCCCCAGGCGACGCGCTCCACCGTGCCGAAGAGATTGACCAGGACCGGAATGTCGGAGCGCCGCCCGTCGGCCTGGACCGGCGTCTCGAAAAGCACCGCCGGCCCGCCTTCCGCCAGCAGGCGCGTCTGGATTTCGGTCATTTCCAGCACGGTCGATACCGGTTCGGCGACGCGGACCAGCCGCTTTTCCCGTTCCAGCCGGTCCATGAAGTCTCGGAGCGAGGCGTAAGGCATGCGGGGCGATCATAATCCGTTGGCAAGTTGCTTGCAGGCATCAAATAATCCATCCGGGGAGAGAAGCGAATGGCCAACTACGTTTTCGTGCATGGCGCCTGGCATGGCGGATGGTGCTGGCGGCGGATCGCCGAACCGCTGCGCCGCGATGGACATCGCGTCTTCACGCCGTCCCTGACCGGACTCGGCGACCGGGCGCACCTGGCCTTGCCGGAGATCGATCTGGACCGGCATGTGGCGGATATCGCGGCGCTGATCGAGAGCGAGGAACTGGCCGAGGTGATCCTGGTCGGACATTCCTATGGCGGCATGGTGATCACCGGGGTGGCGGACCGGATGGCGACGCTGGTCAGGGAACTCGTCTATGTCGATGCGTTCGTGCCGGCGGATGGCGAGGCGGTGATGCAGCTTCTCGGCCCCAACCGGCGGCGCCAGTTCGAAAGCCTGGCGCCCGAGATCTGGCTGTTGCCGCCGATGTCGGCGGAGGAGTTTGGCGTCCGCGACGCCGCCGACCGCGACTGGGTGGACAGGCGCTGTGTCGGCATGCCAAGGCGCTGCTTCACCCAGCCGATCCGCCTGACCGGCGCCTGGCAGCGCGTACCCCGGCTGACCTATGTGCTGGCGGCGCAATATCTGCGCAGCCCCTTCCATCGCTATGCGGAGGCGCTCCGCGCTGATCCGCGCTGGCGCGTCGCGGAGATCGCCTGCGGCCACGAAGTGATGATCGACGCGCCGGACGCGCTGCGATGGCTGCTGCGCGATGGCATTGCGTCAGGCGAGCGCGCGGCCCAGTAGGATCGCGGCGAACAGGATCAGCCCGAGATCCCGGTTGGCGCGGAAGCGTGCCAGGCAATCGGCCGGATTGTCGATATCGACGCCGCTCGCCTGCCAGTGAAAATGCGCACCCACCCCAACCAGCAGGACCCAGAAAGTCCAGCCCATCTCGCCGTTCCAGCCGGCAAGCGCGAAACAGAGCAGGGCAACGGCATAGAAGCCGCGCAGCCAGGCCCGCGTGCGCGCGCCGAGCAGGCGGGCGCTCGAACGCACGCCGATCAGCGCATCGTCCTCCCGGTCCTGGTGGGCATAGACGGTGTCGTAACCCAGGGTCCATGCAATGCCTCCGAGATAGAGCAGCACCGCCGCCATGCTCACCTCGCCACGCGCCGCGGCATGGCCCATGAGCGCGCCCCAGTTGAAGGCGAGGCCGAGGAAGAATTGCGGCCACCAGGTAATGCGCTTCATGAAGGGGTAGATGGCGATCAGCGCCAGCGAGGCGACGCCGAGCGCGATGGCGAGCGGGTCGAGCTGAAGCAGGATGGCAAGCCCGCCCAGGGATTGCAGGACGAGCCAGGCCCAGGCCTGGCGCGGCGTGACCTGGCCCGAGGGCAGCGGGCGGCTTCTTGTCCGCTCGACCCGCGCATCGAAATCCCGGTCGACCAGGTCGTTGAAGGTGCAGCCGGCGCCACGCATCAGGATGGCGCCGATGGCGAACAGGACGAGGAGACGAAAGTCGGGCAGGCCGCCCGGCTCCGCTGCCAGCGCGATGCTCCACCAGCAGGGGAGCAGCAGCAGCCAGGTCCCGATCGGCCGGTCCATGCGCGAGAGCCTGAGATAGGGTCGCAGCGGCGCCGGTGCGAAGCGGTCCACCCAGTTCCCGGCCGGCGCGTCGGCCACGTTGTCGTCGATTTTCGTCACCTCGGGACTATGCGCACTGGCCCCCCTTGCGGCAAGGGGCGCGCCTTCTATAGTCCGGCGCATGACCGCCCTGCCGCCGCGCCATCGCCTGTTCGTTCCGGATACGCTCGCCGAAGGCGGCGAGGTGGAACTCTCGCCGGCCCACGCGCATTACCTGCGCGACGTGCTGCGACTGGCTCCCGGCGCCATGGTGGCGCTGTTCAACGGAAGCGACGGGGAATGGGCGGCGGAGCTGACCCTGATCGGCAAGTCTCGCGCGCAGGCCCGCATCGGCACGCGCCTGCGTCCGCAGGCGACGGCAACCGATTTATGGCTCGTTTTCGCGCCGATCAAGGGCCACCGGCTCGACAATATCGTCGAGAAGGCGACCGAACTCGGCGTCTCGGTGCTGCAACCGGTGATGACCCGCCGCACCGTGGTCTCACGGGTCAATCTGGATCGCCTGCGGGCCAACGCGCAGGAGGCGGCCGAGCAGTCGGAGCGGCTCGACCTGCCGGAGATCCGCGAGCCGGTCCGGCTCGAGCGGCTGCTGGCCGGCTGGCCCGCGGGCCGCTGCCTTGTGCACTGCGACGAGCGCGGACAGGCACCTGCCATGGGCATGGCGCTCGCCGGCCTGCCGGCGGCCACACCCGGCGCCATCCTGACCGGACCCGAGGGCGGCTTCGCGCCGGAGGAACAGGCGAGCATCGGCGCTCTGGCGCAGGTGATCGCGGTGACGCTCGGGCCCCGCGTGCTGCGCGCCGATACCGCCGCCATCGCGGCGATCGCGCTCTGGCAGTCTTCGCTCGGCGACTGGCGCGGCTGAAGCGCGGGTTTCAGCGCCGGCGCAGGCGGGCCAGCAGCGCCTGCGCGGCCGCGTCGATGATTGCCTCCGCGTCGATGCCATAGGTCCGGTAGAGATCGGGGATGTCGCCCGACTGGCCGAAGCGTGCCACGCCGAGCGCGCGGATCGGCTGGCCGTGCACGGCGCCGAGCCAGGACAGGGTCGCGGGATGCCCGTCCAGCACGCTGACCAGGGCCGCGTCCGGCGCCAGCTCACCCAGCAGCCGGCCAGCATGGGATGGGCGGCCTTCCGCCTGCGACGCGAGCCAGTCCTGATGCAGCCGTCCCGGCGCGGTGACGAGCAGCAGTCCAAGGCCGGGCACCTCTTCTTCCAGTTCTGCATGGGCGGCAAGCGCCTCCGGCACCACAGCGCCCATGGCGACGATGGCGAGTTCGGCGCCGGCCTGCGGCGGGCGCAGCCAGTAGCCGCCGGCCACCATCGCGGCCTTCTCCGCCGGGCCGAGTTCGCGGCGTGGCTGGGCGATCTGGCGGGTGGAGAGCCGGAAATAGACCGAGCCGCCGGCGCGCTCCTGCATATGGGCGAAGCCCCATGCCATCAGCGCCGCCAGTTCGTCGCCATGGGCCGGCTCGAAGGCGGCGAGGCCGGGCTGGGACATGCCGATCAGCGGCGTGTTGATCGACTGATGCGCGCCGCCCTCCGGCGCCAGGGTTATTCCGGAGGGGGTCGCCACCAGCATGAAGCGGGCATCCTGGTAGCAGGCATAGTTGAGCGCATCCAGGCCGCGGGCGATGAATGGATCGTAGAGCGTGCCCACGGGCAGCAGGCGCTGGCCGAACAGCGGCTCCGCCAGGCCGAAGGCGGCGAGCGCCAGGAAAAGATTGTTCTCGGCGATGCCGAGTTCCACATGCTGGCCCTCCGGCGACTGCGCCCATTTCTGCGCCGAGGGCACGGCCTGGGCGCGGAAGGTATCGCCGCGCTGGCTGCGATGGAAAATGCCGCGCTGGTTGACCCAGCCGCCGAGGCTGGTGGAGACGGTGACGTCCGGCGAGAAGGTGACGAGGCGGCCGGCGAAATCGTCCTGCCTGCGCCCCAGCGCATGCATGATCCGCCCAAAGGCTTCCTGCGTCGACATGCGCGTCGCATCGCCCAGCGCCTCCGCCGCCACGTCGGGCATGGCAAGCGGCGGCGCGGGCGCGTGCGTCTCGCGCATGGTCGCGAAGTAGGGCGTGCGCCTGATGAAATCCTCGAGCCTTTCCGCCGGCAGGTCGAGGCCGGCGAAGCGCTCCCATTCGGCCCCCTGCGGGATTCGGTGACGCTGGCGCAGAGCCTCCATCTGCTCGGGCGTCATCAGGCCGGCATGGTTGTCCTTGTGCCCGGCGAGCGGCAGGCCCTGACCCTTGATCGTGTAGGCGACGAAGCAGTGCGGCGTGTCGTCGCCCTCCGCCGCGCGGAAGGCTTCCACCAGCGAGGCCATGTCGTGGCCGGCTAGGTTGGTCATGAGGCGGTGCAGCGCCTCGTCGTCGTGGCGCGCCAGCAGTGCCTCGATGCCCGGCTCCGCGCCGATATCCTGGGCGAGCTGGCGCCGCCAGGCCTGTCCGCCCTTGAAGGTGAGGGCCGAATAAAGATCGTTCGGGCACTGGTCGATCCAGCGGCGCAGCGCCTCGCCGCCCGGCTCGCGGAAGGCGGCCTGCTGGCGCTTGCCGTATTTGAGCGTCACCACCTTCCAGCCGACGGTGGAGAAGAAGGACTGGATCTTCTGGAAGAGCTGGTCGGAGACGACGCCGTCCAGGCTCTGGCGGTTGTAGTCGATCACCCACCAGAGGTTCCGCACGTCGTGCTTCCAGCCCTCCAGCAGGGCCTCAAAGACATTGCCTTCGTCCAGTTCCGCATCGCCCATCAGCGCCACCATGCGGCCCTGCCGGCCGCCCTGCAGCAGGCGCTTGAGCGAGAGCAGGTCCTGGGCGAGGGAGGCGAACAGGGTGGCGGCGACGCCGAGCCCGACCGAGCCGGTGGAGAAATCGACGCCGCCGGTGTCCTTGGTGCGCGAGGGATAGCTCTGCGCGCCGCCCAGCGCGCGGAAGGCTTCGAGCTTCGCGCGCTCCTGCCGGCCGGCCAGATAGGCGATGGCATGCAGCAGCGGGCTGGCATGGGGCTTGACCGCGATCCGGTCGCCCGGTCGCAGGACGCCGAAATAGAGCGCGGTGAGAATTGCGGCAGCGGAAGCCGAGGATGCCTGGTGTCCGCCGACCTTCAGCCCGTCGCGGGAGGGCCGCAGGTGATTGGCATTGTGCACGGTCCAGGCGGCGAGCCAGAGCGCCTTGCGCTCGAGCACCTCGAGACAGGCGAGTTCGTCGGCCGGCAGCGCCGCCGCCGGTCGCCTCTCCTCGCCCACCAGCTTCAGTCTCGGTCCCTCGCCACGCTCCGCCATCCGCTGTTCCCCATCTGAACTAACCGCCCGTCGCCATGATAGGGCGATGCCGGCTCCGGGGAAGCGCTTCGTCCGGCTCGCTCTCCGCGGTCATGGTCCGATCTTCGCATCACTATAACGTGATGTGTTTCCGTCTTGTTCCTGACCACTGCCGGCTGAATATTTGAGGTGTGCGGGGCGTCGGGAATGGAGGGAGGCGGGAGGATGGAGAATGCCCAAAGGCGCCTGTATTCGCTTGTGAAACCGGCCAGCAAGGCGCTTCGCGCAATTCAAGACGGTCCGATCGGCAGGAGGATCGGGGCGGTCGCGGCGGAGACGGACGCAGACCTTGATGAGCCAGGCGCTCAGTGCATACGCGAAGAACGATGCTGAGTTTCCGGCACACGAAGACGGGTCAATGCCCCGCTGGCTGCGGGAAAAGAGGTGGAGCGATCGACCCGATTATCACGACGACGCGGCGTGGAATGCGAGTGCCCTGGCCCCGCCGCCCGGCGGGCCTCCGCGCGCGGCGTGCGGCCGCTCGCGCTCGTCCTCGGCATCCTGATCGCGATGCGGCCGGCACTTCCGCATGCGTCGATGCCGGCGAGGGTCTGCGGTCCGCCCGACGTCATCATCGAGAATCGCAGCGATGCCACCTGGCGTTATGTGCGCGGCTATTCATTGGGCGCGCCCGCGCCCGGCTCGGAATGGATCCTGCGACCCGAAAATCAATGGACCGGTCACCCTTCGTCGATCATGGCCTGGCTCGCCTGGGATCTCTGGTACGCATGGAAGAGGCAAGCTGCGCGGCGGCTCGGCGTTCCGGAAGCGAGGCTGGTGGGGGATAGGTATTGGGCACCGTGGGAGGTGGCACAAGACACCGGCCGCATCCTTCGCGGCGCGCAAGTCATGTTCTTCGATATCGACGGTTCTGAGAATGACGACACTTGGGCGCCGGCCCCCATTTCGATTCTGCTGATCAGCGAGAAGACGGGAGAGGAGCGCGAGCTTGTCGCCGATCTCATCCACACCGGACATCGGCAATGCGAGGCGCGCTTCGTCATCGCGGCTGAACGGTGAGGGCGGCTCTTTTCCGGCCCTGCGGTGCACTTGCCCGCCTGCGGGTAATCCTGTAGAGCCAGCCATCGTCAGAGGGGGGAGGCCGGTCGGAGCGGTCTCCTGCAGGTAACCAGGAGCGTCCATGTCCGTTCCCGCCAGCGCGCCGGAAACGCCGATCGAGAGCAAGGCCGAACTCGTCCAGTATCTCGCCGAGGGCTGCAAGCCCGACCCGGCGGACTGGCGCATCGGCGTCGAGCACGAGAAGTTCGGCTTCAATCTCGACGATTTCCGCCCGCTACCCTACGAGGGGCCGCAGGGCATCCGCGCCGTGCTGGAAGGCTTGCAGCGTTTCGGCTGGGAACCGGTGCTGGAAGGCGAGACCCTGATCGGCCTCAGGCTCGGCGGCCAGTCGATCTCGCTCGAGCCGGGCGGCCAGCTCGAACTCTCCGGCGCGCCGCTGGAGACCCTGCATCAGACCTGTCACGAGCTGAACCTGCACCTGGCGCAGGTCAAGCTGATCGGCCAGGAGCTGGGCGTGGGTTTCGTCGGCCTCGGCTTCCATCCGAAGGCGCGGCGCGAGGACATCCCCTGGATGCCCAAGGGCCGCTACAAGATCATGCGCGACTACATGCCCAGGCGCGGCCGGCTCGGGCTCGACATGATGCTGCGCACCTGCACGGTGCAGGTCAATCTCGACTTCGGCGACGAGGCGGACATGGTGAGGAAGTTCCGCGTCTCGCTGGCGCTCCAGCCGCTGGCCACCGCGCTCTTCGCCAACTCGCCCTTCACCGAGGGCAGGCCCAACGGCTTCCTCTCCTATCGCAGCCATATCTGGACCGACACCGATCCCGACCGCTCAGGCATGGTGCCCTTCGTCTTCGAGCCCGGCTTCGGCTTCGAACGCTATGTCGATTACGCGCTCGACGTGCCGATGTACTTCGTCTATCGCGAGGGCCGGTATATCGATGCCTCGGGCCAGTCCTTCCGCGACTTCATGGCGGGCCGGCTGCCGGCGCTGCCGGGCGAGCGCGCCACCATGCGCGACTGGGCCGATCACCTGACGACGCTCTTTCCCGAGGTGCGTCTCAAGCGCTATCTGGAAATGCGCGGCGCCGATGGCGGGCCCTGGTGGCGGCTCTGCGCCCTGCCGGCGCTCTTCGTCGGCCTGCTCTACGACAAGGGCGCGCTCGATGCCGCCTGGGACCTGGTCAAGGACTGGACGGCGGAGGAACGCCAGACCCTGCGCGACGGGGTCCCGCGCCTGGCGCTGGCGACCCCCTTCCGCGGCCGCACCCTGCGCGAGGTCGGCGCCCAAGTGCTCGGCATCGCCGGCGAGGGCCTGCGGCGGCGCAACCGCCTTTCGCCGTCGGGCGAGAACGAGGGCCATTTCCTCGATTCGCTGCGCGGCATGGTGGCCGCCGGGCGGACGCCGGCCGAGGATCTGCTGGAGCGCTTCAACGGCAAGTGGGAAGGCCATATCGAGCGCGCCTTCAAGGAACTGGCCTACTGAAGCCAGGCGCTATCGGCGCGACTGCCCTTCCAATGCCTTGCGCACGACATCGGGCGAATAGAGCGAAGTCGCCTCGGCGCCGAGGAGCTGCGGCGTATCCGCCGCGATCCGCTTCTGCAATTCATCAAGCTTTGCCCTGGCGGCGGGAAACTGCCCGGGTCGCGCCCCCGCCGCAAGGTCCTTGAGCGCCATCGACCAGCCTTCGAGGAGGCGGCGTGCGAGGGCATGGGCGGGCATGTGGAATCGTTCGTGGATAAGGCCGATCTCGCCGCGGATCATCTCGATGATCAGGGCGGCAAGCGGCCCGTCCTCCTCCAGCAGCGGCTGGCGCAGCGTCGCCAGATGCAGCGAGATGTCTTCAATATCGCCTTCGAGCCTGACCGCCTCGACGTCCGGATCCTCGCCGCTCTCCTTCGGCGCGACGACGCGCATGTAAGCCAGCAGCGCATCGAGCAGCAGCGGCGAAGGTTCTGCCCCGGCAAACTCCACAACGATGACGTGCCGGGTGAATTCGCGCAGCGAGGAAACGCGCTCGTCGCGGCCAAGCCAGCGTTTCTCGCCGACACCCCGCAGGGTGGGGATGGCCCGCGGGTTAGGCTTGCGGTCGTCGTTGCGCGGGTTCCAGAGCATGTGCGTGACATCGACCTTGCCGGGCTCGTCGGACAGGCCGGGGACGAAGAAGCGGTCGTTCCGGTGGCCGGACGTATGGCAGGAATTGCAGGAAAGGCCGGCGCGCCGCGCATTGCCGCCGAGGATGAGGGGTGAGCGGAAGGCGAGACGGCCGAAATGCACGAGGAAGCTTTGCTCTGCGCCATTGTCGAGATACTCAACCGGACGCTCGGTCAAGTCGGTGACGATGGTGCCCTTGGGCAGCCATTCGCTCTGTTTCAGAAGGTCGGCCTTGGCGGGGGCGGCGGTGAGAAAAATCAAGGCAAGCGCGATCGGGGGCACGCGCATGGGATCTATGCTCCGTTCTGTCAGGTGGCCGTGCCGCCCACCGTGATGGAATCGATCAGGAGGGTCGGCTGCCCCACGCCAACCGGCACGCCCTGTCCGTTCTTGCCGCAGGTCCCGATGCCGGGATCGAGCGCCATGTCGTTACCGATCGCCGCGACTTTCTTCAAGACTTCGGCGCCGGCCCCGATCAGGGTCGCGCCCTTGAGCGGCCGGCCGAGCCGCCCATCGATGATCTCGTAGGCTTCCGTGCAGGAGAAGACGAACTTCCCCGAGGTGATATCCACCTGGCCGCCGCCGAAATTGACTGCGTACATGCCGCGTTTCACGCCGCGCAGGATATCCTGCGGATCATGTCCGCCGCCCAGCATGATCGTGTTGGTCATGCGCGGCATCGGCATATGGGCGAAATCCTGACGCCGGCCGTTGCCGGTCGGATTCACCTTCATCAGCCGGGCATTGAGCCGGTCCTGGAGGTAGCCGCGCAGGATGCCGTCCTCGATCAGGACCGTGCGCTGCGTCGGCGTGCCCTCGTCGTCGATGGTGAGCGAGCCGCGCCGGTGGTCGATGGTGCCGTCGTCGATGACGGTAACCCCGGGTGCCGCCACGCGCTCGCCCATCAATCCGGAAAAGACCGAACTCTTCTTACGGTTGAAGTCGCCTTCGAGCCCGTGGCCGATAGCCTCGTGCAGCAGGATGCCGGGCCAGCCGGGGCCGAGCACCACCGGCATCTCCCCGGCCGGCGCGGGGACCGATTCGAGGTTGGTCAGCGCCTGACGCAATGCCTCGTCGACCTGGCTGCGCCAGCTTTCCGGCCGCATGAAATCGACATAGCCGACGCGGCCGCCCTGGCCATGGCTGCCCGCCTCCTGCCGGTCGCCCTCGCCGACCACGACCTGGACGTTGATGCGGACCAGCGGCCGGATATCCTCAACGAACCGTCCGTCCGCCCTGAGAATGCCGATCGCCGACCAGGAACCGCTGAGCGAGGTGGAGACCTGGCGCACCCGCGGATCGCGGGCGCGGGCATAGGAATCGATCTCCTGCAGCAGCTTTACCTTGCTTTCGAAGGGCACCTGGTTCAGCGGATTGTCGGCGACATAGAGCGCCCGGTTGGTGCGCGGCGGCGCCTCCGCCATCACGCCCGAATGCCCGGCCTGGACGGCGCGGACCGTGCGGCCGGCCCGCTCGATGGCGGCATCCGACAGGTCGGAGGCGTGGGCATAGCCTGTCTGCTCGCCGGCGACCGAGCGCAGGCCGAAGCCTTGCGCGGTGTCGAAACTGGCGCTTTTCAGCCGGCCATCGTCGAAGGCGAAGCTCTCCGACTGGCTGTACTCGAGGAAAAGCTCGCCGTCGTCGGCCCCGGACAGGGCCTCGGCTACCCGCCGTTCCGTTCGCGCCCGGTCGAGGCCGGCGCGCGTGAAGAATAGCTGTTCGGCTGACTGGTCCATGTGCGCCTGCTTCCTCCGCTTCGGTCCGCCCACGACCCTTAACATAGGCGAGCCCGGCGGTCGCGACCATCCGCCGCACCGCACCGGCAGGGATTCCGGTCTAGGTTCACTGCCGACGGTTGAGCGGGCGCCTGACAGAGCCATCGTGACGGGTCCATCCGATCCGCAAAAAGCAGCGCCACATCATGGGCTTAACCATTCTGCGACATAACGTCGCATTGGTTGGCTCGCTGCGTCCCGGATGGCCGCCTTTGGCTATGATGCCGCGCAAGCAGGCATCGGCTTGAATGGCGATGGCCGCCGGAAGGCCGGCCCTCGCTTCGGCGTTTGACCACGGCCTCGCCGCGGTCGGGCGGAGCCGGGACGGCGGCTGCATATCGGATCGTGCGACGAGGGGTAGAGCGGAACCATGTCGTGGAAAAATAGCTTCGTGATGATCGGGCTGGCGCTGATCGGCGCGCTCGCGCTGTTCCAGCCGGCCCTTGCGGCCGACCCCGTTCTCGGCCAGCCGCGGCCCTGGCAGCTTGGCCTGCAGGACGGCGTGACGGAGATCAAGGATCTCGTGCACGACTTCCACACGCTGCTGCTGATCATCATCACGGCCATCACGCTATTCGTCATGGTGCTGCTCATCTACGTGATGGTGCGCTTCAACGCGAAGAACAACCCGGTCCCCTCGAAGACCTCGCACAACACGCTGGTCGAGGTGGTGTGGACCGTGGTGCCGGTGATGATCCTGCTGATCATCGCCGTGCCATCCTTCAAGCTCCTCTATTTCCAGGACCGGATCGAGAATCCGGAACTCACCATCAAGGCGGTCGGCCATCAGTGGTACTGGTCCTACGAATATCCGGACAATGGCGGTTTTGGCTTCGATGCGCTGATGGTGCCGGAAAAGGATCTGAAGCCGGGCCAGCTCAGGCTGCTCGAGACGGACAACCGCGTCGTGCTGCCGGTCGATACGCGCATCCAGGTGCTGATCACGACCGAGGACGTGCTGCATGCATGGACGGTGCCGGCGTTCGGCGTGAAGAAGGATGCGGTGCCGGGCAAGGTGAACGCGGTCTGGTTCAACGCGCGAAAGGAAGGCGTCTATTACGGCCAGTGCTCGGAACTGTGTGGCTCGCTGCATGGTTTCATGCCGATCGCGGTCGAGGTCGTCTCCAAGGAGAAGTTCAAGTCGTGGGTCGAGGAACGGCGCAAGGCGGCGGGTCTGCCGGCGCATGACGAGCTGGCGGCGCGGCTTGCCGCAGAGGCTCTGGTGAAGACCGCGGCGAAGTAGTTTCAGGACGAGGGACTGGCACATGGCATACGGCAAGGCGGAAGCCGGACACGAGCACGGCGCTCACGATCATCACCCGACTGGTTGGCGGCGCTGGGTCTATTCGACCAACCACAAGGACATCGGCACGATGTACCTGATCTTCGCCGTGGTGGCGGGGCTCATCGGCGGCGCCTTCTCGATCCTGATGCGGGCCGAGCTGATGCATCCGGGCGACGGCATCCTGGGCGGCGACCACCACCTCTTCAACGTGCTGGTGACCGGGCACGCGCTGATCATGATCTTCTTCATGGTCATGCCGGCCATGATCGGCGGTTTCGGCAACTGGTTCGTGCCGCTGATGATCGGCGCGCCGGACATGGCCTTCCCGCGCATGAACAACATCTCGTTCTGGCTGCTCATCCCGGCACTCGGCCTGCTGGTCATCTCGATCTTCGTCCCGGGTCCCGCCGGCGGCGACGGCGTCGGCGGCGGCTGGACCATCTATCCGCCACTCTCGAGCGCCTTGGGCCATCCCGGCCCGGCGGTCGACTTCGCCATTCTCAGCCTGCATCTGGCCGGCGCCTCGTCGATCCTCGGCGCCATCAATTTCATCACCACCATCTTCAACATGCGCGCGCCGGGCATGACCTTGCACAAGATGCCGCTGTTCGTCTGGTCGGTTCTGGTGACGGCCTTCCTGCTGCTGCTCTCGCTGCCGGTGCTCGCCGGTGCCATCACGATGCTGCTCACCGACCGCAACTTCGGCACGCATTTCTTCGAGGCGGCCGGCGGCGGCGACCCGATCCTCTTCCAGCACCTGTTCTGGTTCTTTGGCCATCCCGAGGTCTACATCCTGATCCTGCCGGGCTTCGGCATGATCAGCCACATCGTCTCCACCTTCTCGCGCAAGCCGGTCTTCGGCTATCTCGGCATGGCCTACGCGATGGTGGCGATCGGCTTCGTCGGCTTCATCGTCTGGGCGCACCACATGTACACGGTGGGCCTCGATGTCGACACCAAGGCCTACTTCGTCGCCGCCACCATGGTGATCGCGGTGCCGACGGGCGTGAAGATATTCTCCTGGATCGCCACCATGTGGGGCGGCTCGCTGCAATTCCGCGTCCCGATGCTGTGGGCGATCGGCTTCATCTTCCTGTTCACGGTCGGCGGCGTGACCGGCGTCGTCCTGGCCAACGCCGGAATCGACACGGTGCTGCACGACACCTACTACGTGGTGGCGCATTTCCACTATGTGCTCTCGCTCGGCGCCGTGTTCGCCATCTTCGCCGGCTTCTACTACTGGTTCGGCAAGATGTCGGGCTACGAGCTCAACGAGACGATGGGCAAGATCCATTTCTGGACCACCTTCATCGGCGTGAACCTGACTTTCTTCCCGCAGCATTTCCTCGGCCTCGCCGGCATGCCGCGGCGCATCCCCGACTATCCGGACGCGTTTGCCGGCTGGAACTACGTCTCGTCGATCGGTTCCTATATTGGCGCCGCCTCGACGCTGTTCTTCATCTACATCGTCATCCATGCGTTCATGGCGAAGAAGAAGGCGGCGGACAATCCCTGGGGCGAGGGGGCGACGACGCTGGAATGGACCCTGCCTTCGCCGCCGCCCTTCCATCAGTTCAACACCCTGCCGGTGATCAAGTAGCGGCACCGGGGACGGAGCGCGACTGTGTCCGACGTTTGCGGCATCGAAACGCCGTCCCGGCCTCTGCATAAGGCGGAGGCCGGACCGGCGGATTATTTCGCCCTGCTGAAGCCCAGGGTGATGTCGCTCGTCGTCTTCACCGGTCTGGTCGGGATGGTGATGGCGCCCGGCAGCATGCATCCGGTGCTGGCGCTGACGGCGCTGCTCTGCATCGCCATCGGCGCCGGTGCATCCGGGGCCATCAACATGTGGTACGACGCCGATATCGATGCGGAGATGGCGCGCACGCGCGGGCGCCCGATCCCGCAGGGACGCATTGCGCCCGGCGAGGCGCTGGGCTTCGGCGCGACCCTCGCCGTGGCCTCGGTCGCCATCATGGGGCTGCTGATCAACCTGGCGGCGGCGGCGCTGTTGGCGCTCACCATCGCCTTCTACGTCTTCGTCTACACGATCTGGCTCAAGCGGCGCACGCCGCAGAACATCGTCATCGGCGGTGCCGCCGGCGCGTTTCCGCCGATGATCGGCTGGGCGGCTGCGAGCGGCGAGGTGAGCCTGGTCTCCATCGCGCTCTTCCTCATCATCTTCATGTGGACGCCGCCCCATTTCTGGGCGCTCTCCCTCTACCGGGCGGACGATTATGCCCGCGTCGGCGTGCCGATGCTGCCGGTGGTGGCGGGCGAGCGGGAGACGAGGCGGCAGATCCTGATCTATTCCGTGCTGCTGCTGCCCGTGACCCTGGTGCCGCTCTGGCTCGGCGCGGCCGGGTTCGCCTATGGTCTGGTCGCCGCCCTGCTCGGACTTCTGTTCATCGCCGGGGCGCTGCGCGTCTGGCGCGCCGGCGCCACGCACCGCCCGGCGCGGCAGCTCTTCGGATTTTCGATCCTCTACCTCTTTCTCATCTTCGCGACCCTGCTGGCGGAGGCCGGGCTCGGCCTCGCGGGGATGGCATGACATGCCGAAGGGCGAGATGCATCGCGACCGCCGTTCCCGCAACCTGGCCCTGGCCGGCGTCCTGGCGGCGCTTGCCGTGCTGTTCTTCCTGGTGACCATCGTGAAGATGGCGGGGCAGGGTTGATGCGGACCGGAGGGCGGAAGGACGAAAGCCGCAATCGCCGGACCGCGCTCTATGCCGCTGGCGCGGGTCTCGCCATGCTCGGACTGAGCTTCGCCTCGGTGCCCCTTTACGATCTGTTCTGCCGCGTCACGGGCTTCGGCGGCACTACGCAGGTGGCGAAGGCTGCCCCGGGCAAGGCCGAAGGGCGGATGATCACCGTCCGCTTCGATGCCAACACCGATCGCGCGCTGCCCTGGCGCTTTCGTCCCGACCAGGTGAGCGTGCGGGTTCCGGTCGGCGAGGAGACGCTGGTCTCCTACAGCGCGGAAAACCGGTCGGACCGGCCGGTGACCGGCAATGCCACTTTCAACGTCACACCGGAGAAGGCAGGGATCTATTTCAGCAAGATCCATTGCTTCTGCTTCAACGAGCAGACCCTGGAACCCGGGCAGAAGGTGCACATGCCGGTGAGCTTCTTCGTCGATCCGGCGATCCTCGATGACCGCAAGATGGACGACGTGCACACGATCACGCTTTCCTATACTTTTTTCCGCGCGCCCAGCCAGCCCGTCCGCCTGACGGACGCGGACGCGGCCGGGCGCCGGCAGACCACCAAACCCTCGAACTGACAGAGCGACCGAAGGGGAGTAGAGCAAGATGGCCAGCACGGAAGCCAAAGGTCACGATTACCATCTGGTCGATCCCAGCCCCTGGCCCGCCTTCGGCGCGGTGGCCGCTTTCATCGCGGCGGTCGGCTTCGTCATGTACATGCATGACATGACGCCTTGGGTCCTGATCGTGGGTGGCGTGCTGATCGCCTACACCATGTATGCCTGGTGGAAGGACGTGATCCGCGAGGGCGAGTACGAGGGCCATCACACGCCGGTGGTGCAACTCGGCCTGCGCTACGGCATGGTGCTTTTCATCGCGTCCGAAGTGATGTTCTTCGTCGCCTGGTTCTGGGCCTATTTCAATGCGGCGCTCTTCCCGCCGGAGGCGATCGGCGGCGTCTGGCCGCCGCAGGGCATCGAAACTTTCGATCCCTGGCATCTGCCCTTCGCCAACACGCTGATCCTGCTGACCTCGGGCACCACCGTTACCTGGGCCCATCATGCGCTGCGCGAGGGCGACCGCAAGGGAACCATCCAGGGCCTGACCCTGACCGTGATTCTCGGCGCCATCTTCACCGTGGTGCAGGCTTACGAGTACAGCCATGCCGCCTTCGGCTTCACCGACGGCATCTATGCCTCGACATTCTTCATGGCGACCGGCTTCCATGGCGCCCATGTGCTGATCGGCACCATCTTCCTGCTGGTGGTGCTGCTGCGGGCGATCAAGGGCCATTTCAAGCCGGATCATCATTTCGGTTTCGAGGCGGCCGCCTGGTACTGGCACTTCGTCGACGTGGTCTGGCTGTTCCTGTTCTTCTGCATCTATCTGTGGGGTGCGGGGCCGAACCCGGTCTGACGCGGCGGGGCGGATGGCGGAGCCCTGGTATCCACCAGTCCCGGTCCTGGCCCAGGCGCTCGGCTGCCGCTGCCCGCGCTGCGGGCAGGGGCGGCTGTTCAAGGGACTGCTGGCGCTTCGTCCGGTCTGCTCCGTCTGTGGGCTCGACTATGCCAGCGTCGATACGGGCGATGGGCCGGCCGTGTTCGTCATCTTCATTATCGGCCCGGTGGTGGTTGCCCTGGCGCTCTGGTTCGAGCTGACTTTCGCGCCGCCGCTCTGGCTGCATGCGCTGCTGTGGTTCCCGCTGATCCTCGGCGGCTCACTGGCGCTGATCCGGCCGCTCAAGGCGTTCCTGATCGCTCAGCATTACCGGCACAACGTCATGGAAGGGCCCGGCTGAGGCCGGGCCGCGCGCAATGCAAGTACCACTGGGATTCCGCCCCACCTTCTGGCCGACACTGTTCACGCTGCCCGCCATCCTGATCCTGTGCGGGCTCGGCCTCTGGCAGCTCGAACGGCTGGCCTGGAAGCGCGGCATCATAGAGGCGATCGAGACGCGCGCCGGCGCCGAACCGGTGGATCTGCCGCCGCTTGTATCCATCCGGCCCGAGGAACAGGAGTATCGCCGCTTTCGCGTCAGCGGACGCTTCCTGCACGAGAAGGAAGTCCATCTCCTCTCCCATACCTATCGCGGCAATCTCGGCTATCAGCTCATCGTGCCGATGCGACGCGAGGATGGCAGCCACGTGCTGGTCAATCGCGGCTGGGTGCCGGCCGACCGGCGGGATCCTGCAACCCGGCCCGAAACGCTGGCCCAGGGCGTGGTCAGCGTCACCGGGCACTTGCGGCGCGGCTGGGCGCAGGGCTGGTTCGTGCCGGACAATGAGCCGGAGCGCAACCAGTGGTTCTTCGCCGATCTGGAGGCGATGATCCGGCAGATGGGCATCGACGCGCCGGCCTTCTTCATCGAAGCCGGGCCGACGCCGCCGGGCGAGCTCCCCATCGGCGGACAGACACGCCTGAACGTGCCCAACAACCATCTGCAATATGCCCTGACATGGTTCGGCTTCGCGCTGATCCTCGCCGTCATCTACGTGCTCTATCACCGTCGGCCGGCGGAGAGCGGGCGATGACGGCATACGCGGAACTGGAGCGGCGTTTCCGCCGCCTGTCGGCCCTGAACGGGGCGCTCGCCGTGCTCAACTGGGACCAGTCTGCGATGATGCCGGAGGGCGGCGCCGAGGCACGGGCCGAGCAGGTGGCGACACTGGGCGTGATCGTGCACGAGCATCTCGCCGACCCGGAAGTGGCCGAACTGCTGGCGAGCGCGGAGGAGGGCGCCGCCGCGCTCGATCCCTGGCGGAGGGCCAACCTGCGTGAGATGCGCCGCCAGCAGGCCCATGCAACGGCGCTTCCCGCCGTCCTGGTGGATGCGCGCGCCCGCGCCAATTCCGCCTGCGAGATGGCCTGGCGGGCGGCGCGGGCTGAGAACGATTTCGCCGCCCTGCGCCCGCACCTGGAAGAGGTCCTGCGCCTGGTGCGGGAGGTGGCGGCGGCGAAGGCGCACGCCTTCGGCATCGACCCTTACGACGCGCTGCTCGATGAGTATGAGCCGGACGGACGCGCGGCCGAGATCGACGGCATCTTCGCCGAACTGCGCGACTTTCTGCCGGACCTGCTTGGCCGAGTGCTGGAGCGCCAGGCGCGGGCGCCGCGCCCGCTGTCGCCGGCCGGTCCCTTTCCTGTCGAGCGTCAACGGGCCCTCGGCCTGCGCTTCATGGAGGCGCTGGGCTTCGATTTCCACCATGGTCGCCTCGATGTCAGCCTGCATCCTTTCACGGGCGGCGTGCCGGACGATGTACGCATCACCACGCGCTACAGCGAGGGCGATTTCACCCGCGCCCTGATGGGCGTGCTGCACGAGACCGGCCATGCCCTTTACGAGCGCGGCCTGCCCGGCGACTGGCGGACGCAGCCGGTCGGCCAGTCGCGTGGCATGGCGTTGCATGAAAGCCAGTCGCTGCTGGTCGAGATGCAGGTCTGCCGCTCCGACGCCTTCCTCGATTTCGCCGTGCCGGAGATGCGGCGGATCTTCGATGCGGGCGGCCCGGCCTGGGAGGTGGAGAACATCGCCGCGCTTTATCGCCGCGCGGCACGAAGCCTGATCCGTGTCGATGCGGACGAGGTGAGCTATCCGCTGCATGTCATCCTGCGCTACCGGCTGGAGCGGGCAATGCTCGCCGGTGATCTCGCCGTCGCCGACCTGCCCGGCGCCTGGAACGAGGGCATGGAACGGTTGCTCGGCATCCGCCCGCCGGATGACCGGGATGGATGCCTGCAGGATATCCATTGGCCAGGCGGGGCATTCGGCTATTTCCCGACCTACACCTTGGGCGCGCTCGCCGCGGCCCAACTCTATGCCGCCGCCAGGGAGCGGGATGGCGGCATCGAGCCGGCGATCGCGCGCGGTGACTTCCAGCCACTGCTCCGCTGGCTGCGCCGGGAGGTGCATGGCCGGGGCTCATCGCTCTCGACCGACGGCATCCTCCGCCAGGCGACGGGCGCACCGCTCGGCACGGAAGCATTCCGGCGTCACCTGGAGCAGCGTTACCTGATCTGATGGCCTATTGTCGCGAGCGTGCGGTCTACATCCTGGACCGGGCGGGCCTGCCGCCGGAGGGACCGCATGAGTTTCTCGAGGCCGATCTCATGCGCCGCGAGCTGAAGCCGCTGGCGATGTTCAATCTTACCGTCCCTCCCTCATGGGCTCCCGATCTGGGCGATTTCGACGAACTGGCCGCAAGCGGGCGGGTGACGCGCTGGGAGTATCGCAGGCCGGCACGGATACCGACGGAACGGCTCACCGCGCATCACGTGATCCTGTTCGCGCTGGCCGAGGAAGCGTGGCGTCTCGAAGCCATGGAACGGGTCGATCGGAACGAAGGCGGCCACGATCCCGAGATCATTGATGCGATCGCGGGATTTCTGCTGGGATACACGCCGCTCCAGATCGCGACCTACCTCGTCGGGCGCAGGGCATGGGCCAATGGCTGGCGCGTGCCCGACGAGCCGCCCTGGCGGGACGCCGCCGCTCAGGAGTGACGGTCGCGATCCTCCTTTCGCATGCGCTCGACGAACTGGAATGGCAGTTTCAGGGCCTGCCGCGCGGCGCCGTGCGAGTCTTCGAGGAAGTCGCGGGCGATGCGGTAATGCCCAGTCTCCTCGATCCGGCCCCGGCGGACTCTGCCGCCATCGAACAGCCAGAGATCGGATTCGGGGTGCGCCATCAGGATCGGCGAATGGGTCGCCATGACGATCTGCACGTTGCCCTGCGCGAGCCAGGCGTCGATATGGCGCAGGAACTCGAGCTGGCGGGCGGGCGAGAGGGCCGCTTCCGGCTCGTCGAAGATCAGCATCTGCGGCCAGGGAGCGGACAGGCGGTATTGCAAAGCGCGAGGAACAGCTCGCCATGCGAGCGGGTACGCAGCCCGCGCTCGCCCCAATATTCGTGGGAGCGCGGGTCGTCGATATCGTGGATATAGCTTGCCAGGTTGAAGAAGCTCTCGGCGCGAAAGAAGAAGCCGGCGGTGACTTTGGGCAGGAACGAGGCGCGGAGGCTGCGGCCGAGAATGCTGGCGGCGCCGCGGGTGCCGCCTTGATAGCCATGGTCGCGCGAGCCGCTGCCGGCGTTGTAGCCGAGCAGTCCGCCGATCGCCTCCAGAAGGGTCAACTTGCCGGTACCGTTCTCGCCGACGAAGACGGTGAGCGGCCGCTCGAAGGCGAAGGCAAACCGGCCGCCTTCGAGAAACGGCAGGTCGTGCGGGTAGTCATCGGGCCACTCCGCGTCTTCCCCGAACCATATGCACCGCAGATAGGGCGCTTTCATCTTTGTGCGGGGGATCTTGCGCATCTCCGGTCTCCGGTTGCCAAGGGAATCTACAAGAGATCCATGTTTGTCGGGCCACCATGGCCGCCACCACCGCCGCGATACCTGCCGCCACGTCTTGGAGCGACCTTGATGGTGGTGTCGCCACCCTCTTTCTTCTTGTAGCAGTCGGGGCACAGCCTACCTTTTGAACCGCCATGAGGCGCTCCACAGTTTGGGTTGGCACACCAGAGTGTGGGGGATCGCCCGCGACATTTTCTGTTCTATTCGTCTTCATAGGATACATTACGAATTGCACCTTCCGTCTCGCCGCCGGGATGCATGACGCCATCGACGGCAAGGCCGTGATCGGTCTGGAATTCGCGGATCGCCTGGAAGGAGCCATCGTCCGGTACGTCGAGCATCGACGGATCGAGTGATTCGACATATTCAAGCTCGCCAAGCCGCAGTTTCGTGTTCCGGACATCGGAGCGGAGCATCAGGTGGCCTCTGCCGACGGTGCTGGCCAGCGAGAACCGATTTGCAATCGCGTGCATCTGGTCGCCTCGTATTGTATGAATATAACGATCATACAATACGATACATATTGTGTTGTATCGCAAATGCGTGACGACGACCCGCGCGGGCCGCCGGGGTAGAACCTGCGCCGGTTGCCCCGCGCGGCCGCGGCGGCTACCTTCCGCGCCTGACCGGATGGCGGGAGAGCGGGGTTTGCGTTACCTCAGCACGCGCGGCGGCGCGGAAGTTCTGGATTTCGAGGCTGTTCTGCTGGCCGGGCTGGCAAGCGATGGCGGACTGTATCTGCCGGAAAGCTGGCCCGTGCTCACGCCGGCGATGCTCGAGGGCTTCGTCGGCCGGCCCTACTGGCAGGTGGCGGCCGAGGTGATGCGGCCGTTCGTCGGCGAGAGCATCGGGCCCGCCGATCTGGAGCGGATGTCGCGCGACTCTTATGCCACTTTCGGGCATCCGGCGGTCGCGCCGCTGGTTCAGCTCGGACCGGCCGATCACGCGCTCGAACTCTTCCACGGCCCCACGCTCGCCTTCAAGGACGTGGCGCTGCAGCTTCTCGGCCGGCTCTTCGATCACGTGCTCAGCCGTCGCGGCGAGCGCGCCACCATCGTCGGCGCCACTTCCGGCGACACCGGATCGGCCGCCATCGAGGGCTGCCGCGGCTCGGAGCAGGTCGACATCTTCATCCTGCATCCCCATGGCCGCGTCTCGGAGGTGCAGCGCCGGCAGATGACGACGGTGCGCGAGGCCAACGTGCATAACATCGCCATCGACGGCAGTTTCGACGATGCGCAGGCGCTGGTGAAGGCGATGTTCAACGACCGGCCGTTCCGCGAGCGCCTCCGCCTCTCGGCGGTCAACTCCATCAACTGGGCGCGGATCATGGCCCAGATCGTCTATTACGTGACCGCCGCCGTGGCGCTGGGCGCGCCACACCGCAAGATCGGCTTCTCGGTGCCCACGGGCAATTTCGGCGACGTTTTCGCCGGCTA
>JAHCJQ010000051.1 GCA_026126215.1 Alphaproteobacteria bacterium | reverse complement strand
GCTATGCAACCGCACCAGCTATGTGATGGACGCCGCGCTCGGCTTCGAGAGCCGCGCCAGCTTCGCGACGCGCGGCTGGTTCCATCTCGAGCCCGGCCAGTGCAGCAAGATCGACGACACGCCGGACGGCGACACCGTCTATGTCCATGCCCGCACCCCGGCGATCTACGGCACCGCGCCGCTGCCGCAGACCGGCCATGCCGACCTCTGCGTGCGCGTCACCGACTTCCGCATCGACAACGCGCGCGGTTGCGCCGATCCGGTGCGCTTCACCGCGATCCACCCGGCCGCGACCGACAAGGGCCCGACCGCGACGCTCGCCGAGGAAGCCGACTATGATTTCACGCAGAGCCGGCTCGCCGGCATCCAGCGCCTGCTGACCATCGCCGGCTACGACGCCTACCCGATCGACGGCGTGCAGGGCGCCCGCACCACGGCCGCGCTCAACAAGTTCCTCGCCGACCGCAAGCTGCCGGCCGGCGCGGCGGACGGCCCCGGCTTCTTCGCCACGCTGATGCAGGCGGCGCAGAGCCCCGGCGGCTCCGGCTTCAGCTGGTGCAACGAGGTGCGCTACCCGGTGATGGCCGCGCTCGGCCTCGTCGAGATGGGAACCATCGTCACCCGCGGCTGGTATCGCGTCGAGCCCGGCCAATGCCTGCGCCCGGACATCCACGGCGGGCCGCTGAAAATCTACAGCTATGCGGTGGCGGTCGACCGCAACGGCGCCGCAATCAGGGCGCAAGGAAAAACGCTGGCGTGGGGCGGCGATGTCGCGCTATGCACCCGCGACGGCAAGTTCGAACTGAGCAACCACAAGGATTGCGCCGGCCGCGGCCTCACCGCGTCGGGCTTCGCGGTGGTCGATCTCGCCGGACAGGACGCCGTCACCGTCCGCTTCAAGGAACCGTAAAGCCCCGTGCCTGCACAGTCGCCGCCGCGTGATTTTTCCCATGTCGAGACCTGGGTGTTCGATCTCGACAACACGCTCTATCCGCATCACCTCAATCTCTGGCAGCAGGTCGACGACCGCATCCGCAACTACATCGTCGATTTCCTGAAAGTCCCGCACGACGAAGCCTTCCGCGTGCAGAAGGACTATTACAAGCGCTACGGCACCACGATGCGCGGGCTGATGACCGAGCACGGCCTCGCGCCCGACGACTATCTCGACTACGTCCACATGATCGACCATTCGCCGCTGACGCCGAACGCGGCGCTCGGCGCCGCGCTCGAGAAGCTGCCGGGCCGCCGGCTGATCCTGACCAACGGCACCCGCAAGCACGCCGACGCGGTGATGCGCCGCCTCGCCGTGCACGAGCATTTCGAGGACATTTTCGACATCGTCGCCGCCGAGCTCGAGCCGAAGCCCTCGGCGCGGACCTATGAGCGCTTCCTCGAACGGCACAAGGTCGATCCCGGCAAGGCGGCGATGTTCGAGGATCTGTCGCGCAATCTCGAAGTGCCGAACGCGCTCGGCATGACCACCGTGCTGGTCGTGCCGGAGGGCCAGCGCGAGGTGTTCCGCGAGGACTGGGAGCTCGCCGGCCGCGACGCGCCGCACGTCCATCACGTCACCGACGATCTCACCGGCTTCCTCAACCGGCTCCCGGCGAGACCGCGCCGGCCGGCCTGATCCTACGCCGCGCTGGACCAGCCTTTCGGGACATCCCTGATCCAGATATCGCGCTGCGGGAACGGCAGCGTCATGCCGACTTCGTTCAGCACCCGCTTGCTGTGCTCGGTGAGGTGGCGGCGCAGCGGCCAATAGTTTTCGTTCGCGGTCCAGACCCGCAAGCGCAGCACGACCGTCGAATCACCCATACGATCGACGAACAGGATCGGCTCCGGATCGGAAAGCGTGCGCTCATCATCTCTCGCGAGCTTGAGCAGCACCTCGCGTCCCTTGTCGATGTCGTTGTCATAAGCGATGCCGAATTCCAGATCGATCAACCGCTGCGGCAGCCGCGAGTGATTGATGATACGCCGATTCCACAACTCCGCGTTGGGGACGAACTGATAGAGTCCATCCCACGATTGCAGCTCGCTGGCGAACAGGCCGAGGTCCTTGACCGTTCCCGCGAAATTATCGGTCTGGATATAGTCGCCGACGCGGAACGGCCGCAGCCACAGCAGCATCATGCCGGCGGCGATGTTCGACAGCGTGCCCTGCATGGCAAGGCCGATGGCGAGGCCGACGGCGCCGAGCGCGGCGATGATGCTGGTGGTCTGGATGCCGAGCTGGCCGAGCACCGCCACCGCGAACAGGATCAGAATGCCGTAGCGCACCAGCGAGGCGAGGACGCCGCACAGCGTGCGCTCGATATGCGACTGGCGCGACAGCAGCGCGGCGGTGGCGCTCTCCGCCCGGCCGGCGATCCACCAGCCGACGATCAGCAGCAGCAGCGCGCCGACCAGGCGCGGCAACGCGTCCGCCGCCCATACTGATAAAGTGGTCAGGAACGTGCTGACCTCGCTGGTGAGTTCCGCCGCCGTGGCTTCCATCGATCGCTCCTTCCGTCGCTTCCGTCATACCGGATTCGAGAGGATACCTTAGTCGTCGAGACGGCGATATTATGCACGCGCTTGACAGTTGCGGCGGTTCCCCCGACAAACCGCAGCCGCAGTTTGTCCGCGCCGGAGCAGCCATGCCGACCAAGCCGAAAACCGATGTTGCGAAGCTGGAAAAGACCATCGACGAGGCGTTCGAGAAGCGCGACGGCGTCACCGCCAAGACCAAAGGCCCGGTGCGCAAGGCGGTCGACACCGCGCTCGCGCTGCTCGATGCCGGCGAGGCCCGCGTCGCCGAACGGCAGGGCGACGGCGCCTGGAAGGTCAACCAGTGGCTGAAGAAGGCCGTGCTGCTGTCGTTCCGCCTGAACGACATGAGCGTCATCAAGGGCGGCGCCGGCAAGGCGGTGTGGTGGGACAAGGTGCCCTCGAAGTTCGACGGCTGGAACGCGGCCGCCTTCAAGAAGGCCGGCTTCCGCGCGGTGCCGAACTGCGTGGTGCGCCGCTCCGCCTATATCGCGCCGGGCGTCATCCTGATGCCGTCCTTCGTCAATCTCGGCGCGCGCGTCGATAGCGGCACCATGGTCGATACCTGGGCGACCGTCGGCTCCTGCGCGCAGATCGGCAAGAACGTGCATCTGTCCGGCGGCGTCGGCATCGGCGGCGTGCTGGAGCCGCTGCAGGCCGGTCCGGTCATCATCGAGGACAACTGCTTCATCGGCGCGCGCTCGGAAGTGGTGGAAGGCGTGATCGTGCGCGAGGGCTCGGTGCTCGGCATGGGCGTCTATATCGGCATGTCCACCAAGATCGTCGATCGCGAGACCGGCAAGATTTATATGGGCGAAGTGCCGCCCTATTCCGTCGTCGTCTCCGGCACCCTGCCGGGCAAGCCGCTGCCGAACGGCGAGCCGGGCCCGAACCTCTACTGCGCCGTCATCGTCAAGCGCGTCGACGAGAGGACGCGCTCGAAGACCTCGATCAACGAATTGCTGCGCGATTGACCCCGCTTCGGCCGACCCTTCGACACGCGCCGCTTGCGCGGCGCTACTCAGGGTGAGGTTGTCTTGGTGATGGACCTGCAAAGAGAAACCCGCACCCGGAGCAGCGCCATCGCGCGACGCGCGGCGGCGCGTGTCGAACGATGCGGTCGCGCGGCGTCGGACGCCTGCCGATGATCGACCCCGTCGCCCTCGCCCGGCAGCTCATCCGCTGCCCGAGCGTGACGCCCGACGATGCCGGCGCGCTCGGCGCGCTCGCGGCCGCGCTGGAGAAGCTCGGCTTCGTCTGCCACCGGCTGCGCTTCGCAGCACCGGGCACGCCGGACGTCGACAATCTCTATGCGCGCTGGGGCACGGGCGGCCGCCACTTCTGTTTCGCCGGGCACACCGACGTCGTGCCGGTGGGCGACCGTGCCGGATGGTCGATCGATCCGTTCGCGGCCGAGATCGTCGACGGCCAGCTCTACGGCCGCGGCGCGGCCGACATGAAGGGGGCGATCGCCGCCTTCGTCGCCGCGGCGGGCCGTTTCCTGGCCCGGCATGGCCGCGATTTCGGCGGATCGATCAGCCTGCTGATCACCGGCGACGAGGAAGGACCGGCAATCAATGGCACTGCAAAAGTGCTCGACTGGCTCGCCGCACGTGGCGAGCGGCTCGATGCCTGCCTCGTCGGCGAGCCGACCAACCCCACCCGGCTTGGCGAGATGGTGAAGATCGGCCGCCGGGGTTCGCTCACCGGCCGCCTGCGCGTGCTGGGCGCGCAAGGGCATGTCGCCTATCCGCATCTTGCGGACAACCCGATCCCACGTCTCGTGCGCACCCTCGCCGCGCTCCTCGCGCGCCGGTTGGACGAGGGCAATGCCGACTTCCAGCCCTCGAACCTGGAAGTGACCAGTATCGATGTCGGCAATCCGGCCAGTAACGTCATCCCGGCCGAGGCGCGCGCCATTCTCAACATCCGCTATTCCACCGAGCAGACGGGTGCCGGCCTCGAAGCCTGGCTGCGCGAGACCATCGCCAGGGGGGCGGGCGCGCACGAACTCGGCATCGAACACGGTGCGGACCCTTTCCTCACCCCGCGCGGGCGGCTGAGCGAGGTAGTGAGTGCCGCGATCCGCGACGTGACGGGCATCATTCCCGAGCTGTCCACCACCGGAGGTACCTCGGATGCGCGCTTCATCAGGAAGCATTGCCCGGTCGTGGAGTTCGGTCTGGTCGGCCAGACCATGCACAAGGTGGACGAACAGGTGCGGCTCGCCGATGTGAGGGCGATCGCCGACATCTATCTCGCGGTGCTGGAGCGCTGGTTCGGCGAACGATGAGCCTTACCAGCACCGTTGCCGAGGGACTTCGCGGAGCCATTCTCCTCTTCCGCCAGGATGCCGCCGGCCTCGCCAATTTCGACCTGTCGATAGAAGGCTTCTGGCGATCCTTCCTGGTACCGATCCTCCTCTCGCCGCTGAGCGTGCTCGCCGGAATGCTGGCGCTCGGTTCCGACTCGGATGTTCCGGACGGCTATCTGGCGATCAAGATGGCCGGCGACCTGGTGAGCATTGCCGCCTTTCCGATCCTCATGGTGCCGCTGGCGCGCATCCTCGGTCTCGGCGGCGCCTACGTCCCCTATATCGTCGCCGGCAACTGGGCGGCACTGCCGGTCACCATCGCCAATCTCGTGTTGGCGCTTCTCATGCTCTTCGCAGGGGCAAGTTTCGGCGATGCCGGCCTGTCGGTCGTGTCGCTGTTCGTCGGCCTGCCGCTGCTGGTGCTGGTGCTGCGCTACCTCTTCACCATCGCCCGCATCGCACTCGGCGCCGGGCCGGGAACGGCCGCGGGACTGACGGCGGTGCAGTTCCTGCTCTGGGTCCTGATCGACCAGGCAACCGAAGGCTTCTTCTGACCGGCCCGGTCAAAGCGGGCGGCTGCGCACGAAGGGCAGCGTACTGGACAAGCCCCCATCCACCGGAAAGGCCTGCCCGTTGACGTAGGAGGCCTCGTCGCTCGCCAGAAAGAGCGCCATGTTCGCGATCTCTTCCGGCAGGCCGTAGCGGGCCAGCGGGTTGAGCTGGCCGATCTTCGCCTCGCTGCCACGGGCGCGCGCGGCCTCGAAGATGGGCCGCGTCATGCCAGTCTCGATCAGTCCCGGGCAGATGGCATTGACACGCACGCCGGTGCCGTAGAGTGCGTTGGCCGCCGTCTGCACCAGGCTGATCACGCCGGCCTTGCTGGCGCTGTAGGGCGTGCCGCCGGCATTGGCCCTGAGGCCGGCGACCGAGGCGGTGCAGACGATCGAACCCCGCTTCTGGCGGATCATGTGTGGCGCGCCATGGCGAATGGCGAGGAAAGGGCCAATCAGGTTGATGCGCAGGATTTCTTGAAAGTTCTGCACGGTTTCCTCGAGCAACGGCACCAGGCCGCCGCTGACGCCGGCATTGGCAAAGATCACGTCGATGCCGCCGAGCCGCGCCGCCGCGCCATCGACGAGCGCGCGGACCGCCGCTTCGTCGCCCGCGTCGCATGGCACGATCTCAGCCGCAAGACCCCGCGATCTCAGCGCCTCGCGCGTGCCTTCGAGACCTTCCTCGCTCCGGTCGGCGAGCATCAGCCGCGCGCCTTCCTCGGCGAAGCGGATGGCGGCGGCGCGGCCGATGCCGCTCCCGGCTCCGGTGATGATGGTGCGCTTGCCGGAAAGGCGGGACATGGGCGTATCTCCTTGGAAGTTTCAGTAATCGACGCCGGTCAGGCAGAGGCCCTGCGGCGGCGCGTTCGGTCCGCCGGCCTGGCGGTCGCGGGCGGCGAGCGCGCGAGAGAGATCCGCAGCATCCCAGCGACCCTCGCCCACCAGTTTGAGCGATCCGGCCATGGCGCGCACCTGGTTATGCAGGAAGGAACGTGCCGAGGCCAGGATATGGACTTCGTTGCCGAGGCGGGTCACATCGAGCCGGTCAAGCGTCTTCATCGGCGAGGAAGCCTGGCAATGGGCGGCGCGAAAGCTGCTGAAATCGTGATGCCCGACCAGGATGCGCGCGGCCTCATGCATCGCCGCCGCATCAAGCGGCTTCGCCACGTGCCAGACGAAATTGCTTTCGAGCACGGGACGGACCAGGCGGTTGAAGATGCGGTAGCGGTAGTGCCGCTTGCGGGCCGAGAAGCGGGCGTGGAAATCGGGCGCCGCTTCCGCGCAATCGATGACGGCGATCGCCGCCGGGCGCAGGTGATGGTTGATGGCATGCATGACCGTGCGCGCCGGGAAATCGCGCGTCAGGTCCAGATGGGCGACCTGGCCGCTCGCATGCACGCCGGCATCGGTCCGCCCTGCCCCCATGACGGCGACATCCGCGCCGCAGAAGGCGCGGACCGCTTCCTCTAGATGCTGCTGCACCGAGGGGCCGTTGTCCTGGCGCTGCCAGCCGACCAGGCCGGTGCCGTCATATTCGATCAGCAGGCGGTAGCGTGGCATCAGTCGAACCGCTGGCCGGGGCGGATGGGAAAGCCGCGCAGGAATTCCGCCGCCGCCAGCGGCTCCCGGCCGGCCCGCTGCAGGCGCAGCAGGCGAAGCGCGCCCCGGCCGCAGGCAACAGTGAGATCGCCATCCAGCACCTCGCCCGGCGCGCCGTGCCCTTCGACCGGCCGTGCCAGCAGGATGCGAATGCGCTCGCCGCCAATTTCGGCGAAGGCGCCGGGGAACGGCGAGAGGCCGCGGATCATGCAGTCGAGTTCCGCGGCGCCGCGCCGCCAGTCGATGCGGCATTCCTCCTTCTCGATCTTGCTGGCATAGGTCACGCCTTCCTCGGCCTGCGGGCGTGGCCGCAGTCGTCCGGTGGCAAGCCCAGACAGCGCTTGCACCATTACCCGTGCCCCGTCTTCCGCCAGCCGGTCGTGCAGCTCGCCGGCGGTGGTGTCCGGTCCGATGGGCAGGCGGCGCTCGAGCAGCACCGGGCCGGTATCGAGGCCTGCTTCCATCTGCATGGCGGCGACGCCGGTCTCGCGATCGCCGGCCATGATCGCCCGCTGGATCGGCGCAGCGCCACGCCAGCGCGGCAGCAGGGAGGCATGCAGGTTGATGCAGCCCAGTCGTGGCGCGGCGAGGATCGGGCGGGGCAGGATCAGGCCATAGGCCACGACGACCGCCACGTCGGGCCGCAGCGCCGCGAACTCCGCCTGGACCCCGGCATCCCTGAGGCTGGCGGGGGTGCGCACCGGGAGGCCATGCGCGGCGGCGAATTCATGTACCGGGGAGAGGCGTTCGCGTTGGCCGCGCCCGGCCGGCCGGGCCGGCTGGCTGTAGACCGCGAGGAACTCGTGCCCCGCATCCAGGAGTGCCCGCATGGTCGGCACGGCGAAGTCCGGCGTGCCCATGAACACCAGGCGCAGGCGCGCCGCCACTGGCCTTCCGGATTGGTTTCCCGTCATGACGGGAGGCTTGCGGGTCAGTCGCCGACCGACTGCTGGCGGCGTTGCTTCAGCAGGCGGCGCAGGATCATGTTCCGCTTCAGGGCGGAGATGTGATCGACGAAAAGGATGCCTTCCAGGTGATCCATCTCGTGCTGCACGCAGGTGGCGAGCAGCCCTTCCGCGCGCTGGCGCCGGGGCGTGCCGGCGCGGTCCAGATAGGCGATCTCGACCCAGGCCGGGCGCGCGACATCGGCAAACTGGCCGGGCAGCGACAGGCACCCTTCCTCGTAGGTGGCGTCCTCGTCGGAGGCGGCGACGATCTCGGGATTGACCAGGAACTGGGGCGCGCGCGGTTCGTCCTCGCGCGCGATATCGATGACGATGACCCGCTTGGGTACGCCCACCTGGATCGCGGCCAGGCCGATGCCGGGCGCCGCATACATCGTCTCCAGCATGTCGTCCATCAGGCGGCGCAGCCCGTCATCGACCGTCTCGACCCTGGCCGATTTGACCTTGAGGCGCGGATCGGGCGCATGAATGATCGGAAGCAGGGCCATAAACGTTCGTTCTGCCGGGGGATTTCAGTCCCGTAGGTAGGCCATGCAGGCGGTCCAGTCAAGGTGGCGGGGGTGCCCGAATCGCGTGCTAGTCTCGGTCTTCCTTGAAACCTGTGCAGTCCTCGCGGCATGGAAACGCCCGTCCTGTTCGCCCTGGCCGGCCTTGCGGTCGGTATCTTTCTCGCGCTGCTTGCTGGGCTGGCGCTGCGCGGCCGGGCCGCCGGCGGGGTGGAGGCGGAGCGTCTCGGCGCGCTGGTCGAGCGGCTTGCCACGGCCCAGGCGGACCTGGGCGGGCGGATCGCAGCGCTGGCATCAAGTGCCGCCGCCTCGCAGGCGGAACTGCAGCGCAGCGTCAACGAGCGGCTCGATGCGGTCGGCAAGCGGCTGGGCGAAAACCTGCAGGAATCGGCGGAGCGCACGGGCAAGACCATCGGCGAGCTGAAGGAGCGGCTGGTGGTGATCGACGAGGCCCAGCGCAACCTGGTCGACCTTTCCAGCCAGGTGGTCGGGCTGCAAGACATCCTCGACAACAAGCAGCGGCGCGGCCAGTTCGGCGAGCAGATTCTTGAGACGCTGGTGCAGGACGCATTGCCACCGGGCGTCTACGAGTTCCAGGCGACGCTATCCAACCGCAACCGCGCCGACTGCCTGATCCGCCTGCCGAACCCGCCGGGTCCGATCGCCATCGATTCGAAGTTTCCGCTCGAAGCCTACCGCGCCCTGCAGGCGGCTGGCGACGAGGCGCAGCGTCAGCAAGCGGCGCGCGCCTTCACGGTCGCCATCCAGAAGCATGTGGGCGACATCGCCGGACGCTATATTATTCCCGGCGAGACGGCCGAGGGTGCGCTCATGTTCCTGCCGTCGGAGGCGATCTATGCCGAGCTGCATGCTGCCTTCCCGGCGCTGGTCGAGACGGCGCGGCGGGCGCGGGTCTGGCCGGTCTCGCCTTCGACCTTGATGGCGACGCTGACCAGCATGCGGGCGCTGATGAGGGATGCGACGATGCGCCAGCAGGCGCACCTGATCCAGCGCCAGGTCGGCCAGCTCACCGAGGATGTGGCGCGCCTGCTGGAACGGGTCGACAATCTTAAGAGGCATTTTACCCAGGCCGAGAAGGATATCCGCGAGATCGAGGTTTCCGCCGGCAAGATCGGCCGCAAGGCCGAACAGATCGGCGAGCTGGAAATCGAGGCGCCGCCGGCGGCGCCGGCCATCGACAATGCGGGACACTGACCGATGCCAGACGTTTCGTTGCCCACGACCATCCTGCGCGCCAACGACATCCGCGGCACCTGGGAAAAGGATCTCGGTCTGCCGGAGGGGCGCCTGATCGGCCGCGCCTACGGCACCATCGCCCGTGCCGAGGGGGCGCGGCGCATCGCTCTGTGCTTCGACGGCCGGCTGAGTTCGCCGGCACTGGCCGAGGCGGTGGCGGAGGGGCTGGTCGCCTGCGGGCTGGATGCGGAACTGATCGGCCTCGGCCCCTCGCCGATGCTCTATTTCGCCGTGCATCGGTTCGGCTTCGATGGCGGCATCATGATCACCGGCTCCCACAATCCGCCGGACATGAACGGCATGAAGATGATGCTGGGCGCGAAAAGCTTTCACGGCGAACGGATCGCCGAGCTGGGCCGGGTCGCCGGCCGGGGCCGGTTCGCAGAGGGAAGGGGCGAGATCCGCCGCTTCGAGGCGCGGGAGGCATATCTCGAGGCGCTGCGGAACGCCTATCGCTCCGATCGCGGGTTGAAGGTCGCATGGGACCCCGGCAATGGCGCGGCGGGCGAGGTCGTTCGCCGGCTGGCGGCGTCGCTGCCCGGGCAACACCTCGTGATCAATGCGGAGATCGACGGCCGCTTCCCCAACCATCATCCCGATCCGACGGTTCCGGCGAACCTGCGCCAGCTCATCGATCTGGTGCGCGCCGAAGGCTGTGATCTCGGCGTTGCTTTCGATGGCGATGGCGACCGGATCGGCGCGGTCGACGGTCGGGGTCGGATCGTCTGGGGCGACCAGATGCTGGCTTTCCTCGCCGAGGAGGTACTGGGCGAGCATCCGGGCTCGACGGTGATCGCCGACGTGAAGGCGAGCGACCAGCTCTTCGCGCGCGTGGCGGAACTGGGCGGATGCCCCGTCATGTGGAAGACCGGCCATGCCTTCATCAAGACGAAGATGATCGAGACCGGCGCCCTTCTGGCCGGAGAGATGAGCGGTCACATCTTCTTCGCCGACCGCAACTATGGCTACGACGACGGCGTCTATGCCGCGGTGCGCTTCATTTCGATGCTGGCCGGTTGGGACGGCTCGCTGGCCGAGCGCATGGACCATCTGCCCAGGGTGTCGAACACGCCGGAACTGCGCTTCGCCTGCCCGGACAGCCGCAAGTTCGCCGTGGTCGAGGAGGTGCGCGCGCGCCTGGAGGGTGCGGGTCGCAGGATCGTAGCGGTCGACGGCCTTCGCGTCGCCTCGGAGGGTGGCTGGTGGCTGCTTCGCGCCTCGAACACGCAGCCGGTTCTGGTCGGCCGCTGCGAGGGACCGGACGAGGCTGCGGTCGGGCGGCTCCTCGAGCAACTGCATGGCGAACTGCGCGCCAGTGGCGTGGAGCCGCATCTCACGGAATAGGGTGCAGGCAGCCTCAGCTTCTGCCGTAGCCGTCGCTGAAACGCACGATGTCATCCTCGCCAAGATAGCTGCCGGTCTGCACTTCGACCAGCTTGAGCGGCACCTTGCCCGGATTGTGCAGGCGGTGAACCGTGCCGGTCGGAATGTAGATGGATTCGTTCTCGTGCAGGATGATCCTCTCCTCGCCCCGCGTCACCTCGGCCACGCCATGGACCACGATCCAGTGCTCGGCCCGGTGATAGTGCTTCTGCAGGGAGAGCGAGTGGCCCGGGCTCACCTCGATATGCTTGACCTTGAAGCGGTTGCCTTCATCGATCGTCTCATACCAGCCCCAGGGGCGGGGCGCACGCGCAGGGAGCGTGGCCTCGCTCCTGCCCATCCGCTTCAGTTCGTCGACGATGCCGCGCACGTCCTGCACCTTCTCCAGGCTGGTCACCAGCACGGCATCGCGGGTGACGACCACAACCGCCTTGTCGAGGCCGACCACGGCGGTCAGCATCCCCTCGGAGCGGACATAGGAATTGCGCACGTCCTGCAGAAGCACGTCGCCGATGCAGGTATTGCCGGCCGCATCATGCGGGCCGATCTCCTGCAGCGCGTCCCAGGCGCCGACATCGCTCCAGCCGATATCGGCAGGGACCACCGCGCCATTGTCGGCCCGTTCCATGATCGCCACGTCGATCGCGATCTTGCGCGCGTCCGCGAAGGATCTGCCCAGCCGCAGGAAATCGAGATCGGTGCCCGCCTCCTCCAGCGCCGCCCTGCAGGCGTGCAACATGTCCGGCTCGAACCGTTCCATCGCTGCCAGCATCGTCCTCGCGGCGAACAGGAACATGCCGCTGTTCCAGCAATAGCCACCCTCCGCCAGGTATCGCCTGGCCGTCTCGAAATCAGGCTTCTCGGCAAAGGCGGCGATATGGAAGGCGCCTGCCACCCCGGCCAGCGCCTCGCCGCAGCGGATATAGCCATAGCCTGTCTCCGGCCGCCCGGGGGTGATGCCGAACGTGACGATGCAGCCGCGCCCGGCGGCCTCGCATGCCGTGTCGATCGCCGCCATGAAGCGCGCCTGCTCGCGGATCAGGTGATCGGCCGGCGCGACCAGAAGAAGGGCATCCCCGCCATGGCGCTGCTCCACGAACAGGCTGGCAAGGCAGATCGCTGGCGCGGTGTTCCTGCCCGCAGGTTCGAGGGCGATGGCCGATGGCTTGATCGACAGCGCGCGCAACTGCTCGGCGATGGCGAACCTGTGCTCCTCGTTGCAGATGACGAGGGGTGCCGCGAAACGGCTGACATCGCCAAAGCGAAGGGCGGTGTCCTGGAGCAGCGAGTGCGTGCCAAGGAGCGGATGAAGCTGTTTGGGCGAGAGTTCGCGCGATAATGGCCAGAGCCTCGTGCCGGCTCCGCCGGAAAGTAGAACCGGATGAATGACTGACATCAAATGCCCCCAAACCATTGCCGCCGCCACCCGGCCCGGTCAGTGGGTCTGGCCGGGCTCGGCCGCATGACCGAGCCTATACTCTGATGGCGTCAAGGTTAATGAATCGCTGGGCTTTTTCTCGGCAGGTTGCAGCCCTGCCACGGGCCGGGCGCAGGCGAGCTCCGCTTTCAGGACGTCGATACAGCGAGCCGTGGTGTCGCACAGCCATCTCGAACCACAAGTAATGGTATGTGTTCGGACCGGACAGGGCGAAACGGTCCTTCAATATTCATCTGCTTCTTTCTGAAACGGCAGCTCAATTCCATTTCCAGCAATTCATCGTTAATCTGGCGTCAACTTGCAGGCGTCATGCTTCGGATCGTCGTCTTGGCGTCGGCGGCCATGAGCGCGCGATGGGACTTGTCCCGGTTCCGGCGCGTGGAGCGGCCCGGTGGGACGGGAGGGGGCATGGGGGTGGTATATCGAGAGATGCCGGCATCAAACGCCGCTGCGGCGACGATCGCGGGCCGGCGCGCGACCGGCGGGCGCGGCCGCGACGATGTATCGGCGGGCCGGGCAAACTGAGGCAGACGGACGCCCGCGATGCACCAGAACGACAGCATGGATCCGGCCGGCCTGATCGCCCAGGCAAAAGAGGGCCTGCGCGCCGATCGCAGGCGGCTGCTGCTCAACATGAGCGACCTTTTCATCACCGGTGAGGAGCGGCTGAGCGAGCACGAGCGCAACCTGATGCTCGATATCATCGGCAAGCTCGTGCAACAGGTGGAGACCGACGTGGCCACGGCGCTGGCCGAACAGCTTTCGCGCATGGCGAGCGCGCCGCGCGATCTCGTCGTCCGCCTTGCCCATGAAGGCGTCGATATTGCCCGTCCGCTCATCCTGCAGAGCCCGGTGCTGCGCGACATCGATCTGATCGAACTGGTCCGCCACCGCTCGCAGGAACATCGTCTCAGCGTCGCCATGCGCGCCGGCCTGAGCGAGCAGGTCACCCAGGCCCTGGTCGATCACGGCGACGACGACGTGATCGAGACGCTGCTGCGCAATCCGGATTCGAAGCTTTCGGCGGCGGCGATCGAGTATCTGGTCGAGGAATCGCGCCGGGTCGACCGCTTCCAGGAGCCGCTGCTGCGCCGGCAGGACCTCCCGAAACGTCTGGCCTACCGCATGTTCTGGTGGGTCTCCGCGGTGCTGCGCCGGCATATCCTCGCGCAGTTCACCATCAGCGAGGCGGATCTCGACGACGCCATCGAGCAGACGGTAGCCATCATGGCGGCGGAGCCGGTGCCCGAACATAACAGCGCCCGGGTCCTGATCGACCATCTTGCTGACAATGGTCAGCTTACGGGGCGTTCATTGATCGGCCTGCTGCGTGGGGGGCGGCTTACCGCCTTTGTCATCGCGCTGGCGCGCCGGGCGGCCTGCGACCCGGCTACGACGCGGCGGATCTTCTTTTCCAGCGGCACGGAGGCCTTTGCCGCCCTCTGCAAGGCCGCCGACATCGATCGCAACGACTTTGCCACGCTGTTCCTCCTGCGCCGCGAGCCGACCGCGCGCGGCCGGGCACTGCCGGCGGCGCACCTGCAGCAGATACTTGAATTCTACGACCATGTAGCGCCGTCGCAGGCGCGCACGGCGCTGAAATACTGGATGCGTGACCGGGAGTATCTCGAGACGATCATCGAGATCGAGCAGGCGGAGCCCGTGGCGCCGCCGGCCTCGGGAAAGGCACTGCCGAAATGAACCTGTCGCGGGCATGGTGATGGAGCAGCGCGCCAGCGATATCGCCGACCTTGCGGCGGAAGCGAACGTCACAAGCATGGCGCAGATCGTCGATCTGCGCTGGATCGCCGATCTGCGCCGCACCCTCGGCGATGTGTCGCTGCCGGGCTTTCTCGACCAGATGCCGCCTTTCTGCATCGCCAGCCATCAGCGCGGCATATTGCTCGCCAACCAGCCATTCCGCGCCATGCGCGGCGAAATGGTCGTGGCGGCGCTCGCGCAGTCGATCGCGCGGGCGATAACGACCCGCCAGAACATCCGGGTACGCCATGGCCTGGGCGATGAGCGCGGCCGCTACGTGATTGCCGAGATATTTCCAATCGTGGCTCCGGCGCGCGAGGCGGCGGCGGCCGGCGTCCTGCTGCTGGATGGCAGCCAGGAGGCGGCGGAACTCAATTCCACCAAGCGTGAGCTGAAGCGTTCCTATGACATCATGCGTTCGACCTCCGACTGGGTCTGGGAGGTGGACCAGCATGGTTGCCTGACACACGCCTCCGACCGGAGCATCGACGCCATTGGGCTGCCGCCTTCCATCCTGCGCGGCAGGCCGCTCCATGAGTTCGCGGCCACCGATCGGGACCGCGAACGTCTGCAAAAAGCTTTCGGGTTGCGCCAGGCGTTCCGCGACATGACCGTGTCGCTGCGCGACATGGGGGGGCAGGTGCGCACCTTCCATCTCGGCGCGGTTCCGGTCTTCAGCGAGGCGGACGAATTCGCCGGCTTCCGCGGCACGGCGACCGACGTGACGCAGCAGGTGCGTGCGCAGGCGGCGGCAGAACATTACAAGCGCGAACTCGAGACGACCCTCTCCTCGCTCCGCGAGAAGAACCAACAACTCGATGTGGCGCTTGCCTCGGCCGAAGCCTCGAGCCGGGCCAAGAGCGATTTCCTGGCGGTGATGAGCCATGAACTTCGCACGCCGCTCAACGCCATCATCGGTTTTTCCGAGACGATGGCGTCGGGCCTGTTCGGGAATCTGTCGGAACGCTACCAGGAGTATGTCAACGACATCCTGGCTTCCGGGCGCCACCTGCTCACGCTGATCGACGACATTCTCGATCTGGCGCGTGTGGAGAATGCGGCGCTGAAGATCGAACTGCGCCAGGTCCCGCTCGGCAATCTCCTGGTCGAGGCGTACCGGATCGTCGCCGGCCGGGCCAATGCCAAGGGGATCAGGCTCGAGGAGCCGCGAGGGCCGCTGAACGCCATGCTGCTTGTGGACTCGACGCGTGCCGTGCAGATCGTGGTCAACCTGCTCAACAATGCAGTCAAGTTCACGCCTTCGGGCGGTCGCGTCGGGGTGGAAATCGCCACCCGGCCGGACCGGCGAATCGCCATAACCGTCTGGGACACCGGCCCTGGGGTGCCGCCGGACAAGCAGGCGATCATCTTCGAGAAATTCGAGCAGGGCGGCAACGGCGTGCTCAGCCGCGAGCAGGGCGGTATCGGCGTCGGTCTGACCATCGCGCGCGAGTTGGCGCGGCGGCTCGGCGGCGACCTTGTGCTCGATGCCACCAGTTCGAGCGGCAGCCGGTTCAGCGCCATCCTGCCGCTGGCGTGACCATGATCACTTGCCATTACTGTCCGCCGGAATACCGGCGGTAAGTGATTTGAAACGCTGGTGTGAATGTATAGATATAGTCGAGGTGGGCTCAGCAAGATGCAATGCGACAAGGAATACCGTCCGCAGACGCGGGGCCGAAAGCCGATGGCCTGCCCGCGCCATCGCGCCGGCCTGAGTGCTGACCTGAGGCCACGGTGTTCGGTGGCGGCAACTTTCGACAACCGGAGGAAGTGACTGGCATGGCAAGCAGGTCCGCGAAATCAAAGTCCCGCCGCTGGCTCTGGTCGATCCTCGTCCTGGTCGTCCTGGTGGTGGGCATCGGAGGCGTGGCGATCGCGCTGCGCGGTCCGAGTAGCGAGAAGTATCTCGCTGATGGCCAGAAACAGCTTGTCAGCGGCGATCTGCGCAGCGCCGTGATCAACCTGCGCAATGCGGTCCGCACGGACCCGAACAATATCGATGCCCGCCTCGCGCTGGCGGAGGTATCGCTGCGGATCGGCGATGCGCCCGCGGCGGAGAAGGAAGTGAAGGTGGCGCGCGAACTTGGCGCCCCGGAGGAACGCTATCTCGATCCCCTGGCGCAGTCGCTGTTCGCGCAGGCAAAGTTCGACGATATCCTGCGCGAGATCGCACCGGGGACGCGGGCGCAGATGGTGGAAGGCGTGGTCCGACTCTGGCGTGGCTACGCCTATCTCGGCAAGCGCGAGCTCAATCTTTCGCGAACCTCGTTCGAGGAAGCGATCCAGGTCAACCCGCAGGAAGCGCGTGCCCATGTCGGTCTGGCGCGGATCGGCATCGAGCAGTCCGACCAGCGCAAGGCGGAAGAGGAGATCGACCGGGCGCTGGCGCTGAATGGCGAACTGTCCGAGGCACTGGCCATCAAGGGCGAGCTGCAGCGGCTGAGCGGACGGAAGGCGGAAGCGCGCGCGAACTTCGACGCGGCGCTGAAGGGCGACTCGCGCAACGTGCTGGCGCTCATCGGCCGGGCCGTTCTGGCGCTGGACGAGCGACGCAACGATGATGCGGAGCGGGACAGCCGTGCGGCCCTGGCGATCCAGCCGGGTCATCCGATCGCCAACTATGTCTTCGCCCTGCTCAACGCCCGCAAGAACGAACTCAAGACGGCAAGCGAGCGGCTGGAGCGGCTTGGGCCGGGCATCTCCGGCTACCCGCCCAATCTCTATCTTCTTGCTGCCCTGCACTACCGCCTGCAGCAGTTCGGCCAGGCCGAGGCTGGTTTCGAGCGTTATCTCGCGCTGGTGCCGCGCGATATCCGGGCCCGACAGCTTCTTGCTGAACTCTACATGCGCCGCAATGCCAACGAGCGGGCCATCGAAGTTCTCAAGCTCGCGGTCGATACAGGGGTCGAGGATCCAGTGACCTTCGGGCTGCTCGCGGCCGCCTATCTGCGCGACCGGCAGTTCCAGGAATCCTCCAAGTGGTTCGACCGGGCGGCGGCGCTGCCGAACACGGATGTGCGCCAGCAGCTCCAGATCGCCTATGGACGCATGCAACTCGGCCAGTCCACCGAGGCGGTCAAGGAACTGGAATCGGCACTCGAGCAGGATCCGAATTCGATCCAGGCCCGTCTGGCACTGGCACTCGCCTACATGCGCGGCGGCGAGCACGACAAGGCGCTGGCCGCCGCCAGGGATCTGCAGGCCCGACAGCCGGACAATCCCGTCCCGCACAACGTGATCGGCACCATCCACGTGGCGCGCAACGCCATTCCCGAAGCGCGCGCCGCATTCGAGGAAGCGATCAAGCTGAAGCCGGACTTCACGCCCGCGCGGCTCAATCTGGCGACGCTCGATGCGCGGACGGGCGAGCGCGAGAAGGCGGCCCAAGGTTACCGCTCGGTCCTTGCGACGACGCCCAACAGCATGGAAGCGCATGTTGGTCTGGCCCAGCTCGCAGTCTCCGGAAACCGGATGGCGGAGGCGCAGGAATGGCTCGAGAAGGCGCGGACCATCGATCCGAAGGCACTTCGTCCGTCGCTGGCGCTGATCGATCTCTACATGCGCGATGGCAAGCCTGATCGCGCGATCCAGGTGGCGCGTGATCTGCAAAGCCGGCTTCCGGACAACCCGGTGGCCCTGGATTCCCTGGCCCGCACCCAGCTCGCGACCGGCGAGACGGCGAGCGCGGTGCAGACCTTCCGCCAGGTGGTAGCGCTGACCCCGCGCGTCGCGGAAGCGCATTACCGGCTGGGCAAGGCGCTGCAGCAGGCGCGGGACCAGCAGGGCGCGCTGTCCTCGTTCCGTCAGGCGCTGGCGGTGGACAGCAACTACGCGCCGGCGCTGCTCGAGCTGATCGAGGCCGAACTGCGAGCCAAACGCCCGGAAGCAGCCGAGAAGATGGCAACAGACTGGTCGCGCGCGCGGCCGGCGCTGACGGCCGGTCATGTCATCCTGGGCGACACGCTCACGCGGATCGGCAAGCATGGCGAGGCGGTCGAAGCCTATCGGACCGCGCAGGCCCGGCAGCCATCGAGCCCGATCGTGACGCGCCTGTCTGGTGCACTGGCGCGATCCGGGGAGCACGAGAAGGCGATCAAGACCCTCCAGGACTGGGTCGAGGCGCGCGCCGAGGACAACGTGGCGCGCTTCGCGCTTGCCGATCTTTATCTCACCCTGCAGCGCAAGGACGAGGCGCTGGTCCATTACGAATTGCTGCTCAGGTCGGAGCCGGACAATGCCCTGCTCCTGAACAACGTCGCCTGGATTCTCGGCGAGCGAGGCGATGGCCGGGCACTCGGACTGGCCGAGCGCGCTTTCAAACTGGCGCCGAACTCGGCTTTCGTCGAGGACACGCTGGGCTATCTGCTCATGCAGCAGGGCGAGATCAAGCGAGGCCTCGAGCATTTGCGCTCTGCGCGCTCCAAGGCGCCGAACTCCGGCGAGATCGGCTATCACCTCGCCATCGGCCTGGTTAAGGCGGGTGAACGCGAGGAGGCCAAGGCAGTCTTGCGCGAGGTCATGGCGGGAGAGGACCGCTTCAACGACCGACCGAAGGCCGAGCAGCTTCTGAAGGAACTGGGCGGGTGAGGCCGTCGGGCGCAAGCTGGCGCGAGGCAGGACGGGAAGGCGGGGGGATATGACGGCACCGCTCCAGTCCGTGATCGTGAAGGAGTTTCAGGATGCCGATCGCGCGCGATGGGATGCCTTCGTCGAGGCCCATCCCGATGCGACCTTTTTCCATCTTTCTGGTTGGCGGCAGGTGATCGCCGAGAGTTTCGGCCACGAGGCGCCCTATCTCTATGCGGAGCGGGGTGGCGAGATTGTTGGCGTCCTGCCACTGGTGCGCATCCGCTCGCTGCTGTTCGGACATTCGCTGATCTCGGGAGCCTTTGCCGTGCATGGCGGGCCGGTCGGCAGCGGGCAGGAGGCGTTGATCCGCCTCGATGCGGCGGCGTTCGCCCTGGCAGAGCGGCTGAACGTCAATCACGTGGAGTATCGTGCCGCCACCGAAGGCCGGCCGGGCTGGGTCGAGAAGTCGGGCATCTACGCGACTTTCAGGCGCGCGATCGATCCGGATCCGGACAGGAATCTTGCCATGATCCCGCGCAAGCAGCGGGCGGTGGTGCGCCAGAGCCTCGGCAGGGGGCTTGAGGCACGGGTCGTCGACAATGTCGATGTCAACTGGCGTCTCTACGCGATCAGCCTGCGCAATCTCGGTACTCCGACCTTTCCCAGGAAGTACTTCGCCAGCCTCAAGCGGCAGTTCGGCGATGCGTGTGAGATCCTCGACGTCTATCACGATGGCGAGCCGCTCGCCGGCTGCCTGACCTTCCGTTTCCGTGATCAGATCCTGCCCTATTATGCGGGCGGCGTGCCGGAAGCGAGAAAATACGGCGCACACGATTTCATGTACTGGGACATCATCCGGCGCGGCGCCATGGAAGGTTACAGGCTGTTCGATTTCGGGCGCAGCAAATACGGAACCGGCGCCTTCGCCTTCAAGAAGAACTGGGGATTTGAGCCGACGCCGCTCACTTATGCGTTTCACATGCGCAATGGGGGCGAGCCGCCGGAGCACAATCCGCTCAATCCGCGATACCGCCTCATGATCGAGACCTGGAAGCGCCTGCCGCTCGGCCTGGCGAACCTTCTGGGTCCGCTCATCGTCCGCAATCTCGGCTGAGCGGGCCACCCCATGTGCGGTATCGCAGGCTGGTTCGACCGGGCAGGGGAGCGGGCGCCAGATCGTTCGCTGGTCCGGCGCATGACGGAGCGCATCGCCCATCGCGGGCCCGATGGCGAGGGCTTCCTTTTCGAGCCGGGCATCGGCCTCGGTCACCGCCGCCTGGCGATCATCGACGTGGCGGGCGGCGATCAGCCGATCTGGAACGAGGATCGTTCGGTCGGCATCGTATTCAATGGCGAGATCTATAATTTCCGGGAACTGACGAGGGAGCTGGAGGGCCTCGGCCACCGCTTCAACACGCGTTCGGATACTGAAGCCATCGTGCATGCGTGGGAGCAGTGGGACGAGGATTGCGTGAAACGGCTGCGCGGCATGTTCGCTTTCGCGATCTGGGACCGCAACCGCCGCACTCTGTTCCTGGCGCGCGACCGGCTGGGCAAGAAGCCCCTCTACTATGCAGAGATGGCGGACCGGCAGTTCCTGTTTGCCTCGGAACTCAAGTCGCTGCTGGTCCATCCCGGTCTCGACCGTTCGATCGACCGACAGGCGGTGGAGGACTATTTCGCGCTCGGCTATGTGCCCGATCCGAAATGCATCTTCTCGGCCGTTCGCAAGCTTGGACCCGGCGAGAGCCTGCGCATCGAGCGTGGTGGCGAGATGAGGCCGCGCGCCTACTGGCGGCCCCGCCTGGCGCCGCGATCAGCCATGGGTGAGGAGCAGGCGGCGTCGGAACTGATTGCACGGCTCAAGGATTGCGTCGATGTTCGCCTGATCTCGGAAGTACCGCTCGGCGCGTTCCTGTCAGGCGGCGTCGATTCGAGTGGCGTGGTCGCGATGATGGCGTCGATGAGTGACGATCCGGTGCGAACGTTCAACGTCTCGTTCGGCGAGGCGGCATTTGACGAGTCACAGTTTGCGAATCTTGTCGCGCAACGCTATCGAACGGCCCATGTGAGTCGGGTGCTGGCGCCGGAAGCATTTGACATTCTCGATCGGCTTCCGGACATCTATGACGAACCGTTTGGCGATGCTTCGGCGCTTCCCACCTTCCGTGTCTGCGCGATGGCGCGGACCGGCGTCACCGTTGCGCTGTCCGGCGATGCGGGGGATGAGCTGTTCGCCGGTTACCGGCGTTATCTCTGGCATCTTCGCGAGTCGCAGGCGCGAAAACTGGTGCCGGGCGCGATACGCCGGCCGCTCTTCGGCACGCTTGGCCGGATCTATCCGAAGCTCGACTGGGCCCCGCAGTTCCTGCGGGCCCGCACCACGTTCCAGGAACTGGCGCTGGACGACACGGAAGGCTATTTCAACAACGTGGCCGTAGTGAAGGACGGGCAGCGCCAACAGTTGTACTCCCGCGCATTGAAGTCCGGTCTCGGCGGCTATCACGCCATCAACCTGATCGAGCGGCTGATGGCGGAGGCCGATACCGATGATGTGGTGGCGGCCGCGCAATACACCGACCTGCGGTCTTATCTGGTCGGCGACATCCTCACCAAGGTGGATCGCGCGAGCATGGCCAACGGCCTTGAGGTGCGCGTGCCGATGCTTGACCATACTTTCGTGGAATGGGCGGCGGGGCTGCCGCGCGCGCTCAAGATCCACGGTAGTGAACGGAAGTTCATCCTGAAGAAGGCGCTGGAACCCTTCCTTCCCCACGAGGTTCTGTATCGGCCGAAGCAGGGCTTCTCCGTTCCGCTCGCAAGCTGGTTCCGCGGACCGCTCCGTGCCCGGCTCTGCGAGGCAGTGGCCAGTCCCTGGCTCGCCGATAGCGGCCTGTTCGACCAGAAGGCCATCGGCGAACTGCTGTCGCGGCACCTGTCCGGCAGGTCCGATCATTCGCAACCGCTGTGGCTGATCTATGCCTTCGAGGGCTTCCTGCGCCGCGTCGTGGCCGGCGAAGCGGCCGGCGAGGACCTCGCCGCGGCCAGCTATTGAAGTGGAGGGCGCCCGATCGTGCGGATTCTTTTCGTCAGCCACCGTTTTCCCTATCCGCCTAACGAGGGCGGCAAGATCCGCGCCTATCACATCATCAGGCACCTGGCAAAGCGGCACGAAGTGAGCGTTGCCTCGATCTGCCGCAATGACAGCGAACTGGCGGCGGCCCGGGGAATGGCCGGTCAGTGCCACGAATTCTTCGCCGCCCGGGTGAATGAGCCCGTGCAGCTCGTGCGCACGGCCCTGCGGATGCTTGGCACCGAGCCACTCTCGATGGGGTATTTCCATTCCAGGGAACTGGCGCGCTGGATCGACGCGAAGGCGCGCGAGAAGCCGTTCGATCTTGCCTTCGTGCACAGCTCCTCGGCGGCACAGTATGTCGAACATCTGCAGGGACTGCCGAAGATCCTGGATTTCTGCGACATGGATTCGCAGAAGTGGCAGGAATATGCGCGCTACAGGTCCTTTCCCATGTCACTGGTTTACGGCCTGGAGGGCCGTCGGCTGGAGAGGGAAGAACGGCGGCTCGGCCGCGTCTTCGATCTTTCGACCGTGGCCACGGCAGGCGAACTCGAAACGCTTCGCGCGTTCGGCCTGGCGGAGCGGAGCGACTGGTTTCCGAACGGGGTCGATGCGGAGTACTTCGCGCCGGAGGGGACCGATGCGGAACCCTGCCTGCTCAGCTTCATCGGCAGAATGGACTATTTCCCCAACGAAGCCTGCATGGTCGAGTTCTGCCGGACGACACTGCCGCGCATCCGGCAACAGCATGCGGAGGCGCGCATCGTCATTGTTGGCGCCAATCCCC
>JAHCJQ010000050.1 GCA_026126215.1 Alphaproteobacteria bacterium | reverse complement strand
GGCATGAACTTCTTCATGGAGGTGGCGAAGCTGCGCGCCGCGCGCATGCTCTGGGCGCGCATCATGCGCGGTTTCGATCCGAAGAAGCCGGGTTCGCTGATGCTGCGCACCCACTGCCAGACCTCGGGCGTGAGCCTGACCGCGCAGGACCCTTACAACAACGTGATCCGCACGGCCTTCGAGGCGATGGCGGCGGTCCTCGGCGGGACCCAGTCGCTGCATACCAACGCGCTCGACGAGGCGATTGCCCTGCCGACAGACTTTTCCGCCCGCATTGCCCGCAATACCCAGCTCATCCTGGCGGAGGAGACAGGCGTGACCCGCGTCGTCGATCCGCTGGGCGGCAGCTACTATGTGGAGGCGCTGACCCATTCGCTGGCCAGCCATGCCTGGGACCTGATCCAGGAGGTGGAAGGCATGGGCGGCATGACGAAGGCGGTGGAAAGCGGCATGCCGAAGCTGCGCATCGAGGAAGCGGCGGCACGGCGCCAGGCGCGCATTGATCGCGGCGAGGAAGTGATCGTCGGCGTCAACCGCTACCGTGCCGGTGAAGAGGAGCCGCTGGAGATCCTCGACGTCGACAATACGAAAGTGCGCGAGCAGCAGCTCGCCCGTCTCAAGCGCATCCGCGAGACCCGCGACGCTGCGGCGACCGATGCGGCGCTCGCCCGCCTGACCGAGGGCGCGAAGGGCGAGGCCAATCTGCTCGAACTCTGCATCGAGGCGGCGCGGGCGCGGGCCAGTGTCGGCGAAATCTCCGATGCGATGGAGAAGGTCTTTGGCCGCCACTCGGCGGTGATCCGCTCCATCTCCGGCGTCTACGGCGGTGCATACGAGGGCGACGACGGTTTCCAGCGGATCCAGCGCGAGGTTGAGGGTTTCGCGCGCGAGGAGGGGCGCCGGCCGCGCATGCTGGTGATCAAGATGGGCCAGGACGGCCACGACCGGGGCGCCAAGGTGATCGCCACCGCATTCGCCGATATCGGTTTCGATGTGGATGTCGGGCCGCTCTTCCAGACCCCGGCCGAGGCGGCGCGGGACGCCATCGAGAATGATGTGCACGTTATCGGCGTCTCCAGCCAGGCGGCCGGACACAAGACACTGGTGCCGGAACTGGTGGCGGAACTGCGCCGGCAGGGCGCCGACGACATTCTCGTGGTCTGCGGCGGCGTCATACCCACGCAGGACCATGAATTCCTGAAGAAGGCCGGGGTGGCGGCGATCTTCGGGCCCGGCACCAATATCCCGGCGGCGGCGGCAGAGATTCTCGGACTCCTGCAGCGCAAGCGCCACGCCGCCTGAAGCGGCGGCGGCTTCAGCGGCTGGCGGCGCGGGTCAACAGGACCGGCCGGTCGTCGACGCTGGCGCTGACCAGATGGCCGGTGGCGCGGCCCAGGCCGGAATGGCTCACCATGCGCACCGGGAGCCACTGGCGGGCGCCGGCAATGCGGGCGAGCCAGAGTTCGGTCGGCGGCCGCGCTTCGCGCGTGCGGTCCTCGTATTGCTTCATGAAGCCGGCAATCGGCTCGAACACGATGCGGCAGCGCAGCGCCTCGCCACCGAATCCGTCCGGCTGGTCCGCCTTGAGCGAGTCATAGCCTACCGCCTCGAAATGCAGGTCGTAGCGGCGGCGGCCATCGAAGACCGGGGCCGAGCCGGTGCAGGGGCGGTCCGGTTCGCGCAGGATGGCGGAAATGGCAGCGGTCAGCGGGTCGAGCGTTGCCTGGCGGAGATGTAGGGGAACCTCGTCGCGCTCGTCCGCCTCCACCGGTGGCTCGAGCTTCCGTAGCTCCGGCCCTTCGGCGCCATAGGCCATCTCGATCAGCCGGAAGTTCCAGCGCCCGTCGGATGCCGATTCGAAACGCAGCGGCCGTGGTCCGCTCGCGGTCAGCGCGCCTTCGACGCGGGCAGTCTGGGTGAAGCGGAAGATGACGTCGGCGATGCCGTTGGTGCTGGTCCGGGTCTCCAGCCGATAACGCTCCGGGCCGAGATCGAGATTGGCCGCCATCGTCACGGCGTGGTAGCCGCCGGTGAAAATATGGAAAGAAAGCTCGAGCCTTGTCGCTTCCGCGCCGAGTGCGATCCCCGGCAGGGCCGAAGCAAAGGTCGCGATGATCGCCCGGACAGCCCGCTGCATGGCCCAAGAGGGTGGGGTCGGGACCGCCCGCCGTCAAGGGGCGCTGGAAAGGGCTGTCGGCATCCTTGGGAATTGCTCTAATCTCCGGCCATGAAATCCGAGGCGCGAGCGCGCGCGGCCCGGCGCGGCGGGGCAGGCGAGATCGAAGTCGGCGAAATGGCGGAACGCATCGTTCGGGGCGACCGGCGCGCGCTGGCGCAGGCGATCACCCTGATCGAATCGACCCGGGCCGATCACCGGGTGGCGGCGGAAGCCTTGATCGCGCGTCTGTTGCCCGAAACCGGCCGCTCGGTCCGGCTCGGCATCACCGGGACGCCGGGCGTCGGCAAGTCGACCTTCATCGAGGCTTTCGGCAAGCATTTGACCGGGCTCGGGCAAAAGGTGGCGGTGCTGGCGGTCGATCCGACCTCGGCGCGCTCCGGCGGTTCGATCCTCGGCGACAAGACCCGCATGGAACGGCTTTCGCGCGATCCGCGTGCCTATATCCGCCCCTCGCCTGCCGGCCGCACCCTGGGCGGAGTGGCGCGGCGCACGCGCGAGGCGATGCTGCTGGTGGAAGCGGCGGGTTTCGGCGTGGTGCTGGTGGAAACGGTTGGCGTCGGCCAGTCGGAAACCGCGGTTGCCGACATGGTGGACATGTTCCTGCTGTTGCTCGCGCCGGCGGGCGGCGATGAATTGCAGGGCATCAAGCGCGGCATCATGGAACTTGCCGACCTGATCGTGGTCAACAAGGCGGATGGCGATCTGCTCGCCGAGGCGCGGCTGGCGGCGGCGGAGTTTTCCAGTGCGCTGCGGCTGATGCGCCCGGCCAGCGCCGCCTGGCGGCCGGAGGTGCGGCTGGCCTCGGCGCTGACCGGCACCGGTATCGGCGAGGTTTGGGATGCGGTGCTCAGATACCGGGATGCTATGGTGCAGGCGGGAGAATTTTCCCAGAGGCGGTCCCGGCAGGCGCGCGCCTGGATGTGGTCGGAATTGGGGGAGAGCCTGATGGATGCCTTCCGCGCCCATTCCGGCGTGGCAAGGCTGCTGCCGGAGGTGGAAACGGCAGTGACCGAGGGGCGCCTTACCCCCTCTCAGGCGGTGGCCCGCCTGCTTGCCGCCTTTCGCGGCGAGGGCCCTTGACGGGGCGGCGGTCGCGCCGTAAAACTCGCGCCCTGCCATGCGGCCCGGCCAAGGGCCGCTTTCCCTTTTGATCGGGCCGCTGGCTAAGTCTGGAGAGGTGGGTTATGTCGCGTCGTTGTGAAGTCACTGGCAAGGCCGTCCAGTCCGGCAACAATGTCAGCCACGCGAACAATAAGTCGCGGCGTCGTTTCCTGCCCAACGTGCAGAGTGTCATGGTGCAGAGCGATGCGCTCGGCCGCTCGGTCCGCCTGCGCCTGTCCACCCATGGCCTGCGCTCGATCGATCATGCGGACGGCCTGGACAACTGGCTGCTCAAGACCCGCGACGACCGCCTTTCCCCGGATGCCCAGCGCCTGAAGCGCCAGATCCGCAAGGCGCGCGCGGCGAAGGCCGCGAGCGCCTGAGTAATTTCCCGATCCGGCGGCCCTGTCCGCCCGGACCATGCAGGCCATGACCCGCCACGCAATTCAGGATCTCGCCGTCCCTGTGCTGGCGATGACGGTGATCGTCGTCGCCTCCAACATCCTGGTCCAGCATCCGGTCAATGACTGGCTGACCTGGGGGGCGCTCAGCTATCCGGTATCCTTTCTCGTCACCGACCTGACCAATCGCCGCTTTGGCCCGGCACTGGCCCGCCGGGTGGTCTATGTCGGCTTCGTGCTGGCGGTCTTGCTTTCCGTCCTTTTCGCCGGCTGGCGCATCGCCCTCGCCTCGGGCAGTGCCTTCCTCGCCGCGCAGCTTCTCGATATCGGCGTGTTCCACCGCCTGCGCCAGGGGGCGTGGTGGCGGGCGCCGCTGGTCTCCTCGAGCGCGGCCTCGGCGCTCGATACGGCACTGTTCTTCTCGCTCGCCTTCGCCGGCACCGGTGTTCCCTGGGTGACGCTCGGGCTCGGCGATTTCGCGGTGAAGATGGCGCTCGCGCTGCTCATGCTCGTGCCATTCCGCGCACTCATGTTCGTGGTCCGCGCCCGGCCGGCCTGAGGTTCGCGCGCTTCATTCCGGCGCCAGCAGGAATTGCAGGAAAAGCGTGCGCTGCAGCGGATTGCGGTTGTCGTCCGACATCAGGTAGACCAGCGCGCCGCCGCCCGGTGCGGATCGGGTTGCGAGCGCCTCGAAATTGTCGACGTTGAAGCCCGGCCCCAGCTCGGCCAGCCGCTCGGGCTCGATGCGCGCGCCTGCGGCGATGTCCCCGGCGCGAATGACGGAGAGGCGGGCGCGCACGCCGGTGAGGATCTGGAAGCGGCGCTCAAGCAAAAGCACGTCGCCCGAGGGCAGCGTGGCAAGCCCGGTGGGGCGATAAGCATCATGATGCGCCACGCCAATCCGGCTCCATGCGCCGGCGCGGCGCAGCCAGCCCATGCTGTCGCCATTGTCGTCGGCGACGCCCTCCGACAGCAGGAAGAGGTCGCCGTTGGCGAGCACGGTCATGGCCTCGATACCGCGATTGGCCGGCAGCCCAGCGATCTCGGGCGGCAGCCGGACCGGCACCGGGCGCGCCATTGGATCGGGGTAACGCCAGACCCGGTGCTGGCCTTCGAAGCCAACCAGGAATCCGCCCTGCGGATCGACGGCGATCGACTCCGCGTCCGCCATGCTCTTGCCTTCGAGCGGCCTGCCATCGCGGCCGAGCAGCGGCACCATGGCGGCGCCGGCGAAGCCCGCGAGGCGCCCGGTCGCGTCGTGGCGCAGTTCGGCGAGGAGCCAGTGCCCGAAGTCGCTCACCGCCGTCAGGCGCGAGCCGTCCGGCGAGAGTTCCATGGCGGAAAGGCCGCTGAGCCGCTCATCCGGCGAGGTGAGGACGAAGCCGGCCAAATATTCGAGCCGCCCGGCTCGCGTCTCGGATGGCCGCTCCGGCGCCAGCGGAATCGGTTCGGCGCGGAGCACGAAACCTTCCTCGCCGCCCATGGCGGCCTGGCCGCAGGCGACGAGGAGCAGCGAGGCGAGGAGGGCAAACCGCCTGACCGGGCGGAAGCGGGGCAATGCCGCCACCGGCCGCCCGCTCAGCCTGCCCGACGCAGCGCTCGGCCGGCGAATCCGCCCCGGCCCTCGGCGACGGGCTTCTCGTCGAAGAGTTCGGCCAGCTTCTCCATCATCACACCGCCGAGCTGTTCGGCATCGACGATGGTGACGGCGCGGCGATAATAGCGCGTCACGTCGTGGCCGATGCCGATGGCGATCAGCTCGACGGGGGAGCGGTTCTCGATCTTCTCGATGACCTGCCGCAGGTGCCGGTCGAGATAGTTGCCGGGATTGACCGAAAGGGTGGAATCGTCCACCGGCGCCCCGTCCGAAATGACCATGAGGATGCGCCGCTGCTCGGTGCGGCCGAGCAGGCGCGTGTGCGCCCATTGCAGCGCCTCGCCGTCGATATTCTCCTTGAGCAGCCCCTCGCGCAGCATCAGGCCGAGATTCTTCCGCGCCCGCCGCCAGGGCGTGTCGGCGCCCTTGTAGACAATGTGGCGCAGGTCGTTGAGCCGGCCGGCATTGGCGGGCTTGCCGTCGGCCAGCCACTTCTCGCGGCTCTGCCCGCCCTTCCAGGCGCGCGTCGTGAAGCCGAGGATTTCCACCTTGACCGAGCAGCGCTCGAGCGTGCGGGCCAGAATGTCGGCGCACATGGCTGCCACCGAAATCGGCCGCCCGCGCATGGAGCCGGAATTGTCGATCAGCAAGGTCACCACCGTGTCGCGGAAATCGGTCTCGCGTTCGCGCTTGTAGGACAGCGGCAGGACCGGGTTGACCACGACCCGCGCCAGGCGCGCGGCATCGAGCATTCCTTCTTCGAGATCGAACTCCCAGGATCGGTTCTGCTTGGCGAGCAGGCGGCGCTGCAGGCGGTTGGCGAGGCGGCCGATCACGCTTTGGAGGTGATGAAGCTGCTGGTCGAGATGGGCGCGCAGGCGCGTCAGTTCCTCGCCATCACAGAGGTCCACGGCCTCGACCACTTCGTCGAACTGGTGCGTGTAGGCGTGATAAAGCGCCTCGTTCAGATCGTTGGCGAGGTTAGGATGCTGCGGCCGCTTGCCCTTGCCGGCCTCCTCGCCGGAGCCTGAGACCTGCTTCTCCCCGCCAAGGCCGGCCTCGGCCTCGGCCGATTCCTCGCCGACACCCTCCTCCGATTCCGCCTGCGAGGCGCCGTCCGCCTCCTGCGCTTCGCCATCCTGCGACTGGCCCTCGCCCTGGCCCTCGGGCTGGCTCTGCGGGCTGTCGCCCTCGCCATTCTCCTCGTCGTCGGAAAGTTCGCCGCTCTCGTCGTCGGCGAGTTCGAGATCGACGATCAGCTTGCGGGCGGCACGGGCGAACTCCGTCTGGCTGTCGACGCAATGTGACAGCCGCGTCAGGTCGCCACCGCCCTTTTCCTCGATGAAGTCGCGCCACAGATCGACCATGCGCCGGGCCGATTCCGGGATCGGGGCGCCGGTCAGTTTCTCGCGCAAGATGAGACCGACGACATCGGCGAGCGGCGCTTCCGAGCGGTCGCGCACGCGGGCATAGCCGCGTGCCCGGCAGCGCTCGTCGAGTGCCGCCGAGAGATTCTGCGCGACACCCGCCATGCGGTTGGCGCCGATCGCCTCGACCCGCGCCTGCTCCGCTGCCTCGAAGACGGCGCGCGCGGTGCCGCCGACCGGCTGCAGGCGGGAATGCAGCTTTTCGTCGTGATGGCGCAGCCGCAGCGCCATGGAATCGCCGATGCCGCGGATCTGCGCCACTTCCTCCGTGGGCAGGTCGCGGCCGGGCACCGGCATGCGGGCGCGACTGCCGCGCACGCCTGGCGATTCCGGACCGAAGCTCACCTGCAGCTCGCGATCGTCGGAAAGCGCGCGCATGGCGCCGGCAATGGCGCGTTTGAAGATGTCCGCGGGACCTTCCTGGCGATTGCTCACGAATGCCGCCTCGCGCCCTTCAGTTCATGCGGATGCTGGCCGCCGATTCCGGCAGTTCCTGGCCGAAGCAGCGCTGGTAATATTCCGCCACCGTCGCCCGCTCGATCTCGTCGCACTTGTTGAGGAAGGTGACGCGGAAGGCGAAGCCCACATCGCCGAAAATTTCCGCGTTCTGCGCCCAGGTGATTACCGTGCGCGGGCTCATTACCGTCGATATGTCGCCGGCCATGAAGCCAGAGCGCGTCAGGTCCGCGACCGAGACCATCTGCGAGACCGTCTTTCGGCCCTTCTCCGTATCCCATGCGGGCGCCTTGGCCAGGGCGATCTCCACCTCCGCATCGTGCGGCAGGTAGTTCAGCGTGGTGACGATGTTCCAGCGATCCATCTGGCCCTGGTTGATCTGCTGCGTGCCGTGATAGAGCCCGGTCGTGTCGCCCAGGCCGATGGTGTTCGTGGTCGCGAACAGCCGGAAGCCCTTATGCGGCCGGATCACCCGGTTCTGGTCGAGCAGGGTCAGCTTGCCCTCCACCTCCAGCACCCGCTGGATCACGAACATCACGTCCGGACGGCCGGCATCGTATTCGTCGAAGACGATGGCGGTCGGGTTCTGCAACGCCCAGGGCAGGATGCCCTCGCGGAACTCCGTGACCTGCTTGCCGTCGCGCAGCACGATGGCATCGCGGCCGACCAGGTCGATGCGGCTGATATGGCTGTCGAGATTGATACGGATGCAGGGCCAGTTTAGCCGCGCCGCCACCTGCTCGATATGGGTCGATTTGCCGGTGCCGTGATAGCCCTGCACCATGACGCGGCGGTTGTAGGCGAAGCCGGCCAGGATGGCGAGGGTCGTCTCGTGGTCGAAGCGGTAGGCGGTGTCCACGTCGGGGACGAACTCGGAACCCTGGCTGAAGGCCGGGACCTGCATGTCGGTGTCGATGCCGAAGACCTGCCGCACCGACAGCTTGATGTCCGGCATGTCGATGGGGAAGGCCTTGGGCTGGGTCGTATCGATCGCGGTCATGAAACGGACTTTCTGCTTTCTCTGATCGTATTGTTCTATAACGAACAAATCCGGGGCTTACCTATAGCCGCAACCCATCAGGTACGTATAGGCCTGATTGATTTTCTTCAGTCTCTCTTCGGCTCTCCTGTCGCCACCATTGGTGTCCGGGTGCAGCTTCTTGACCAGTTCCTTGTAGCGGCGCTTGATCTCGCCACGCGTCGGCCGCGGCGGAAGATCCAGGGTGGCCAGGGCGCGCCGCTCCTCAGGGTCGGCAGGCGGCGGCGGCTCCGCTCTTGCGGATTGCTGTCCTAGCCCTGCCTCGCCCACCAGGTCGAACGGATCGATCCAGGCGGCGGCGGCGAAACCATGGGCACTGCCCGGGCGCACGCCCAGCCGCCAGGTTGGCCGGTGCCAGGTCGGATTGTTCTTCTGATACTGCTCGATCTCGGCCTGGTTCATGCCGGCGAAGAAATTCCAGGCGGCATTGTACTGGCGCACATGGTCGAGACAAAACCAGAAATGACCGGTGCGCGGATCCCGGGATCGCGGAGCGCGGAACTCGCCTGACCCGACGCAGCCCTCATGGTCGCAGGCACGCGGCTTGAACTCCCCGTGCTCCGCCTCGGCCTCGCGGGACATGCTTGCTCGTGCTCTCGGCATGACGAAAGTATGGAGCCTCGCGCTGCCCCGGGCAAGCCGCCGGGCCATGCGCGAAGGCGCAGGCTGCCCCGCCGCTTCGGCGGAGCGCGGCGTCTTGGCCCAGGCCAGTCGGCCGTCCGGCAAGGAATGTTCCTGCGGAGGGCAGGAAGAGTTGCCTTTCGGTGGCGTGCTTGCCATTATTGCGCAGGCTTCACGTAGATAAGAACAATTCCACTCCGATGGCTGCATTATTGATCGGCCGGCGAGGATCGGCGCAGGTACGGGGGTGAGTGCGCGCATGGCGAAAGTTGCCTGCGACGGGTCTGTCCGGTATTGGCCGGGTCCGAGGCTTGGGGGACGTCGGGGTCCTCCTGTCGGGGGGCGCCCTTGAACCCAGGCGCGGCTCCGGCCCCCGGCACCGAAACCCTGCTCAGCGTGCGTGGCATCTCGGTGCGCTTTGGCGGCATCGTCGCGCTGGACAGTGTGTCCTTCGACGTGCCGCGCGGCCGGATCTGCGGCCTGATCGGGCCGAACGGTGCCGGCAAGACGACGCTCTTCAACTGCCTCAGCCGCCTTTACGACTACCAGGAAGGCGACATCCTGTTCGAGGGACGCTCGATCACCCGGGTGCCGGTGCACGAAATCGCCCGCCTCGGGATGGGCCGGACGTTTCAGAACCTGGCGCTGTTCCGGACCATGTCGGTGACGCGTAACATCATGCTCGGCACGCATTGCCGCACGCGAGGCGGCTTTCTTGCCAACGCGCTGCGCCTGCCGCTGGTGCGGGCGGAGGAGGAAAGGGCCGGGCGGCGCGCCGGCGAGCTGATCGAGTATCTGCGCCTTGGCGCCGTGCGCGACACGCCGGTCGGCGAGCTGCCCTTCGGCACGCAGAAGCGCGTCGAGTTGGCGCGCGCGCTCGCTGCCGAACCCAAGCTCCTGCTGCTCGATGAACCGGCGGCGGGGCTCAATCACGAGGAGCTCGGCGATCTCGGCACCCTGATCCGCGACATCTGCGACCGCTTCGCCATCACCGTGCTGCTGGTCGAGCACCATATGAGCCTGGTGATGAGTGTGTCGGACCGTATCGTTGCGCTGAATTTCGGCCGCAAGATCGCGGACGGCACGCCCGCGGAGGTGCAGAACGATCCGGAAGTGATCCGGGCCTACCTGGGAACGGGCGAGTGATGGGCGCGATCCTTCAGGCGAGCAACCTCGATGCCTTCTATGGACCGACCCAGGTCCTGTTCGGCGTCGGATTCGAATTGCGCGAGGGCGGCATCACCACCATTCTCGGTGCCAATGGCGCGGGCAAGACCACGACCCTGCGGGCGGTCTGCGGCATGGTCAGGACCGCGGGCGAGGTCCGGCTCGAGGGCGAGCGGATCGACGGCAAGGCGACCGAAGACATCGTGCGAAAGGGCATCGCCCATGTGCCGGACGGGCGCGGCACTTTCACCGCGCTCACCGTCGAGGAGAACCTGCGCCTCGGCGGCTATGTCCGCAAGGACCGGGACGGCGTCGCCGCCGATATCGAACGGCTGTACGAGCGCTTCCCGCGCCTGAAGGAACGAAGGCGCCAGCAGGCAGGCACGCTCTCCGGCGGCGAGCAGCAGATGCTGGCGATCTCGCGCGCCCTGATGCTGCGGCCGCGCCTGCTGCTGCTCGACGAACCTTCGTTTGGGCTGGCGCCGCTCATCGTCAAGGAGATCTTCGAGATCATGCGCACCATCAATCGCGAGGATGGCGTGAGCATGTTGCTGGTGGAACAGAATGCCTCGCTTGCCCTCGATCTCGCCGACCACGCCTACCTGCTGGAGACCGGCAAGGTGGTGATCGCTGGCAGCGCCGATACGATCAAGAACGACGAGCAGGTGCGTCGTTCCTATCTTGGCTACTGACGGAGGCGCGAATGGAAGCCTTCCTGCACCAGGTCTTTTCCGGTCTCGCCACGGGTGGCATCTATGCCTCGATGGCGCTTGCCCTGGTGATGATCTATCAGTCTACCCATCACATCAATTTCTCCCAGGGCGAGATGGCGACCTTCTGCACCTTCATCGCCTGGGCGCTCATCGAGACGGGCTTTCCCTATTGGGTGGCCTTCTTCGCCACGGTGGCCATCGGCCTCGTTGGCGGCATGGCGATCCAGCGCATCTTCCTGCGCCCGGTGGAGAATGCGCCGATCCTGACCAACGTCATCGTCTTCATCGGCCTGCTGGTCATCTTCAATTCCACCGCCGGATGGATTTTCGATCATACGATCAAGGCGTTCCCCAGCCCCTTCCCGCGCGGCACCTTCTTCGACACCCAGTATTTCTCCAGTCACGAGATCGGTTCGATCATGGTGACGCTGCTGGTACTGGTCGCGCTTTATGCCTTCTTCCGCTTCACCCCGCTCGGGCTCGCCATGCGAGCGGCGGCACAGAACCCGGTCTCCTCGCGGCTGGTCGGCATCCGCGTTTCCTGGATGCTGGCGCTGGGCTGGGGACTGGCCGCCGCCATCGGCGCCATCGCCGGGATGATGGTGGCACCGATCGTCTATCTCGACCCAAACATGATGGCCGGCATCCTGCTCTATGGTTTCGCCGGAGCCCTGCTCGGTGGCATCGACAATCCATGGGGCGCGGTGTTCGGCGGCTTCGTCGTCGGCGTGCTGGAGAACGTGCTTGGCGCCTATGTGATCGGCACGGAGCTCAAGCTCACCGTGGCGCTGGTGCTGATCGTCGGCGTGCTCACCCTGAAACCGACCGGCCTGTTCGGCAAGGTCGTCGTGACGCGCGTGTGAGGGAGGCGGCATGACGCAGCCGGGACAGCTCGCGGAGCTTCGTTACTTCGGACTGACAGTCCGCCAGTGGACCATCCTCGGCGCGATCGTCGGCATGGTCCTGCTGCTGGTCATGCCGTTCCTGCTCAGGAACTACCGGGTCTTCCAGATCAACCTGGCAATGGTCTATGCCATCGCCATTCTCGGTCTCAACATGCTGACCGGCTATAACGGCCAGATCTCGCTCGGTCATGGCGCGTTCTATGCCATCGGCGGCTATACGGCGGCGATCCTGATGCATCGGTATGGGGTGCCTTACTGGGCGACCTTGCCGGTGGCGGGCTTCGTCTGCCTGGTGGCCGGATTCCTGTTCGGCCTGCCCGCGCTTCGCCTGCAGGGGCATTACCTGGCACTCGCCACCTTCGCGCTGGCGCTGGCCACGCCGCAGATCCTCAAATACAAACATTTCGAGGAGTTCACCGGCGGCGTCCAGGGCATCGTCCTCGACAAGCCGGAGCCGCCGATCGAGTTCAGTTTTCTCGGTCAGGCCCTGAGCCAGGATCGCTGGCTTTACTTCTTCACCTTGCTGGTCGCCGCGATCATGTTCCTGCTGGCCTGGAACATCCTGCGCGGGCGGATCGGCCGCGCCATGATCGCCATCCGCGACCAGCCCATCGCGGCGGCGGCCATGGGCGTCAATCTCGCCATGGTGAAGTCGCTCACCTTCGGTGTCAGCGCCATGTATACCGGCGTCGCCGGCGCGCTCGGGGCGATCGTCGTGGCCTTCGTGGCGCCCGACAGTTTCAACATTTTCCTCTCCATCACTATCCTGGTGGGGGCGGTGGTCGGCGGGCTGGCCTCGATTCCGGCAGCGATCTTCGGCGCCATCTTCATTCAGTATGTGCCGAACATCGCCGACCAGATCTCGAAATCGGCGCCCTGGGCGGTCTATGGCGTGTTCCTGATCGGGCTGATGTATTTGATGCCGACCGGCGTCATGGGTCTGTTGCGACTGGTCGGCGCGCGGTTGAGGAAGTACGCTGACTAGCCGCCGGCAATACTTAGAGGAAACCCTATAGGAAGGGAGAAACGGCGATGAACAGGAATCTGCTTATAGCCATCGTGGCCGCGATAGCGGTCGCGGTTGCCGGGTATTTCGTCCTGGCACCCAAACCGGAGGCGCCAGCTCCGGTCGCGGCGAAGAAGTATGACCCCGGCGCCAGCGACAAGGAAATCCTCATTGGCCAGACCATGCCCTACAGCGGTCCGGCCTCCGCCTACGGCACCATCGGCAAGGCTTCGGCCGCCTATTTCGCCAAGATCAACGACGAGGGCGGCATCAACGGCCGGAAGATCAAGTTCATCAGCCTGGACGATGGCTACAGTCCGCCCAAGACCGTCGAGCAGATCAGGAAACTGGTCGAGCAGGACGAGGTTCTCTTCGTGTTCAACACGCTGGGCACGCCGCCCAATTCGGCGATCCACAATTACATGAACCAGAAAAAGGTGCCGCAACTCTTCGTGGCGACCGGCGCCACCAAGTGGGGCGACCCGAAGAACTTTCCCTGGACCATGGGCTGGCAGCCCAACTACCAGACCGAAGGCAGGATCTACGCCAAGTACATCCTGAAAGAGAAACCAAATGCCAAGATCGCCGTGCTCTACCAGAACGACGATTACGGCAAGGACTATCTCAAGGGCTTCAAGGACGGGCTTGGCGAGGCGGGGCAAAAGCTGATCGTCTCGGAAGTCTCCTACGAGGTGACCGACCCGACCGTGGACAGCCAGGTGGTCACCATGAAGGGCTCGGGCGCCGATACATTCTTCAACATCACCACGCCGAAGTTCGCCGCCCAGGCAATCAAGAAGGCGGCGGAAATCGGCTGGAAGCCGACGCATTTCCTCAACAATGTGTCCGCTTCGGTGGCCTCGGTGCTGCGCCCGGCCGGGCTCGAAAACTCCAAGGACATCATTACCGCAGCCTATCTGAAAGACCCGACCGACAAGCAGTGGGAGAACGATCAGGGTTACAAGGACTGGCTCGCCTGGATGAAGAAGTATTATCCGGAGGGCGACCTCGCCAATTCCTTCAATGTCTATGGCTATGCCGTGACGCAGACCCTGGTGCAGGTGCTGAAGCAGTGCGGCGACGACCTGACTCGCGAGAACGTCATGCGTCAGGCGGCCAATCTCAAGGATATCGAGCTGCCGATGCTGCTGCCGGGCATCAAGGTGAGCACCAGCCCGACCGACTTCTACCCGATCGAATCGGTGCGCCTGCAGCGCTTCGACGGCAAGGAATGGGTACTATTCGGCGATGTGATCGGAAGCTGAGACTGGCTGGGGGAAGAGCGCCGCCGGTTTCCGACCGGCGGCGTTTCCTTTTCCGCCCGCCGGCTATTCGGCCGCGGCCGCGGCCGGCGCCTCGCCCCGCAATGTCCTGAGCAGGTTCGCTTCGCGCGCCTTTGCCTGCGCGAGGTTGCGCGCCTTGACATGGCCGAAGCCGCGGATGCCCTCGGGCAGGCTCGCGATCTGCACGGCAAGAGCATGGTTCTGCCCGTCGAGCCGGTCGATCACCTCGCGCAGCGTTGCCTCGTACTCGCCGATCAGACGCCGCTCGGTCCGTCTCTCCTCGGTGTAGCCGAAGATGTCGAGGCGCTTGCCGCGCAGATGCTTGAGGCGCGCCAGCAGCCCGAAGACCCTTAGCATCCAGGGGCCGAACGTGGCCTTCTGCAGCTCGCCGGTCGCCGGATCGCGGCGGGCGATCAGCGGTGGCGCCAGGTTGAATTCGAGACGGAAATCGCCCTCGAACTGCGCATTCAGCTTGCGCAGGAATTCACCGTCCGTGTAGAGCCGGGCCACCTCGTACTCGTCTTTGTAGGCCATCAGCTTGTAGAGGTTGCGCGCCACCGCCTCGGCGAGGCCGGTGCGGCCTTTCGCCCGCGTCTTCTCGGCGGAAGCCACCTCGGCGACGAAGCGGGCATAGCGCTCGGCATAAGCGCGGTCCTGATAGGCGACGAGCAGGCCGGAGCGATGCGTCACCAGTTCATCGAGCGTCATCGGCGCGGGCGTCTCCTCGCGCATGACTGGCTTCGCCACCGCTACGACCCTGGCCGGATCGTGCGCAGCCAGCCGGCCCCAGGCGAAGGTCCGCTTGTTGGTCTCCACCGCCACGTTGTTGAGCTCGATGGCACGCAGGATCGCGTCCAGCGACAGCGGCACCAGGCCCTTCTGGAAGGCGAAGCCCAGCATGAACAGGTTGGTGGCGATGGCATCGCCGAGCAGTGCCGTGGCGAGGCCGGTGCCATCGACGAACTCCGTGCCCTTCTCGCCCGCCGCTTCGCGGATCGCCCGCTGCATGGCGAGCGCCTCGAAATCCACGTCGCCGTTCATGACGAAGGCCGCGGTCGGCTGCAGATGCGAGTTGATGACCGCGCGCGTCACGCCCTGTTCCATGCGCGAGAGGGCCGCCGGGCTTGCCGCCACCACCATGTCGCAGCCCAGCACCAGGCCGGCGCCGCCCGCGGCGATGCGCACCGAATGCAGATCCTCCGGCGCCGGCGCGAGGCGGACATGACTCATCACCGCGCCGTTCTTCTGCGCCAGGCCGGTGAAGTCGAGCACCGTGCAGCCCTTGCCCTCGAGATGCGCCGCCATGCCGAGCAGCGCGCCGACCGTGATGACGCCAGTGCCGCCGATGCCGGTGACCAGGATGCCATAGGGTTCGGTGAGCGCCGGCACCTTCGGCAGCGGCAGGTCGGCGAAGGGATCGTTCTCCGCCGTTGCCACGCGCGGGCGCGGTGCCTTTCGGATGGCGCCGTCATGCACGGTGACGAAACTCGGGCAGAAACCCTTGAGGCAGGAGAAATCCTTGTTGCAGTTGGACTGGTCGATCTGGCGCTTGCGCCCCAGCTCGGTCTCCAGCGGCTTGACCGAGACGCAGTTGGATTTCTCCGAACAGTCGCCGCAGCCTTCGCAGACCGCGTCGTTGATGAAGACCCGCTTGGGCGGGTCCGGATAGAGGCCGCGCTTGCGCCGCCGCCGTTTCTCCGCCGCGCAGGTCTGGTCGTAGACCAGCACGGTCAGGCCGGGAATATCCCGCAGTTCCTTCTGCACCTGGTCGAGTTCGTCGCGATGGCGGATCTGCGTCCCCGGCGCGAACTCGGCGCCGAGCGGATATTTCTCCGGCTCGTCGGTCACCACCACGACCTTGCGCGCGCCCTCCGCGGCCACCTGGCGGGTGATGTCGGGGACGTTGAGCTGGCCGTCATGGCGCTGGCCGCCGGTCATGGCGACGGCGTCGTTGTACAGGATCTTGTAAGTGATATTGACGCCGGCGGCGGCCGCCGCGCGGATGGCGAGCAGGCCGGAATGGAAATAGGTGCCATCGCCCAGATTCTGGAAGATGTGCGGCTCGCTGGTGAAGGGCGCCTGGCCGATCCAGTTGGCGCCCTCGGCCCCCATATGGGTCATGGTGGCGGTGCGCCGCTTCGGATTGTAGATCGCCATGCCATGGCAGCCGATGCCAGCCATGGCACGGCTCCCCTCGGGCACGTTGGTGGACGTGTTGTGCGGGCAGCCGGAGCAGAAATAGGGGATGCGCTGCACCTTTGGCGCTTCTGCCGAAAGCGGCCGCTCCTTCGCTTCGAGGCGCGCCAGGCGCTGGCGGAATTCCGGGCTCTCGCCCAGATGGCGCATCAGCCGCTCGGCGATGACGCGCGCCACGCCGGTCGGCGACAGCTCGCCCTCGCTCGCCAGCAGCCGGCGGCCCTGCTCGTCCTCCTTGCCGATCACGCGCGGCCGGCGCGCGGCATCCATGTTGTAGAGGATCTTGACGATCTGATCCTCGATGAACGACCGCTTCTCCTCAACGACCAGAATCTCCTCGAGCCCTTCCGCGAAGCGTCGGATGCCGCCCGCCTCGACCGGCCAGGTCAGGCCGACCTTGTAAAGGCGGATGCCGGCCTCGCGCGCGCGCTCCGGCGTCAGGCCGAGATCGTCGAGCGCCTGGCGGACATCGAGATAGGCCTTGCCGGTGGAGACGATGCCAAAACGGGCTTTCGGTCCGTCGATCACCGTGCGGTCGAAGGGATTGGCGCGGGCGAAGGCGGCCACCGCCTCCATCTTCGGCCCGTGCAGGCGCCGCTCCTGCGAAAGCGGCGGATCGGGCCAGCGGATATGCAGGCCGTCGGCCGGCGGCGCGAAATCGGCGGGCGTGACGATATCGACGCGGTGCGGATCGACATGCACCGATGCGCCGCTTTCCACCGCCTCCGAGATGGCCTTGAAGCCGACCCAGCAGCCGCTATAGCGGGACATGGCGAAGCCCATCAGGCCGAAATCCAGGTATTCCTGCACGTTGGCCGGATTGAGGATGGGGATCATCGCCGCCTGCAGGATCTGCTCGCTCTGATGCGGCAGGGTCGAGGACTGGCAGCCGTGATCGTCGCCCATCAGCACCAGCACCCCGCCATGGCGCGAGGTGCCGGCGGCATTGCCATGCTTGAGTGCATCGGCGGAGCGGTCGACGCCCGGCCCCTTGCCATACCAGATGGCGAAGACGCCGTCATAGCTGGCGCCGGCGAACATGTTGACCTGTTGGGAGCCCCAGACGGCGGTCGCCGCCAGGTCCTCGTTGATACCCGGCTGGAAATGGACGTGATTGTCCTTCAGATACTTGCGCGCGCTCCACAGCGCGTTGTCGTACATGCCGAGCGGCGAGCCGCGATAGCCGGAGATGAAGCCCGCCGTGTTGAGGCCCTGGGCCAGGTCGCGCTGGCGCTGGAGCATGGGCAGGCGGACCAGCGCCTGAACCCCGGTCAGGTAGACGCGGCCCTTGTCCAGCGCGTATTTGTCCTCGAGCGTGACCTGCGCGAGCGCCATGCCGAATTCCCCCGGAGATTGCCGATACGATGACCCAGCGGGCAAGGCTAGAGAAAAGCCGGCGGCATGGCAATCGGGCCGTCATCGGCTAGACTGGAGCGGAGACGACGGGGAAGCCTGGGACATGTCGAAGAATCGCCTGCGCGACGAGGTTCATTATGGCGAGCGCGTGGTGCGCGCCTATGCCGAGCGGCCAGCCTCCATCGATGCCATGTTTCGCGCCAGCGTCGCGGCCCATGGCGGGCGGATCGCGCTGGTGGAGGGCGCGCGCGCCATCACCTACGACGAGCTGGACCGGATCGTGGATCGTCTCGCCGCCGGGCTGGCGGGCGAGGGGCTGAAGCAGGGCGAGCGGATCGCGCTGCTGCTGGGCAACCGGGCCGAGTTCGTCTTCACCGTGCTCGCCGCCGCCCGCCTCGGCGCCATCGTCGTGCCGATCAATATCCGCCACCGGCTGGGCGAGAATGAATTCGTGCTGGCCCAGTGCGAAGCCAGCATGTTGGTGCACGAGGCCGACCAGGCGGAGAACATTCCGTCGCCCGCTGCCCTGCCGGCGCTGCGCCGGCGGTTCTCCTGCGGCGGCGATGTGCCCGGCGCGCTGCCTTTCGGCCGGCTGCTGGCGGCGGCGGCAAAGCCGCCCGCGGCGCGCGTCGCCGAGGACGATTGCTTCTGCATCCTCTACACTTCGGGCACGACCGGGCGGCCGAAGGGCGCGATGCTCACCCATTTCGGCTGCATCCATTCCTGCCTGCATTTCCAGTACGGCATGGAGATGCGCGATGGCGACAGCACGATCCTCGCCGTGCCGGCCTCACACGTCACCGGCCTTGTCGCCATCATCCTGACCATGTTGCGCGTCGGCGGCACTGTCGTTCTGATGCAGGCATTCCGCGCGCGCGCCTATCTGGAACTGGCGCAGGCGGCGCGCATCACCCATGCGCTGATGGTGCCGGCGATGTACAATCTCTGCCTGCTCGATCCCGAGTTCGACCGTTTCGACCTCTCGTCGTGGCGGGTCGGCGGCTATGGCGGCGCGCCGATGCCGGAGGCGACCATCGCGGTACTGGCGGAGAAGCTGCCGGGCCTCACCCTGGTCAATGCCTATGGCGCGACCGAGACCACCTCGCCCGCCACCATGATGCCGCTGGGCGAGGGCCTTGCCCATGCCGACAGCGTCGGCCGCACCGTGCCGTGCGGGGAGATCCGCATCATGGATGCCGAGGGGCGCGAGCTGCCGCCGGGCGAGCCGGGCGAGATCTGGATCGCCGGCCCGATGGTCGTGCCCGGCTACTGGGACAATCCGGAAGCCAACCGCGCCAACTTCCTGGCCGGCTACTGGAAGTCGGGCGATATCGGCTCGAAGGACGCGCAAGGCTACGTGCGCGTCTTCGACCGCCTCAAGGACATGATCAATCGCGGCGGCTACAAGATCTTCTCCGCCGAGCTGGAGAACGAGCTGGCGCATCATCCGGGCATCCTCGAATGCGCCGTGGTCGGTAGGCCCGACCCGGTGCTGGGCGAGAAGGTGCAGGCCTTCATCCTGCGCAAGGATCCGGCGCTGACCGTCGAGGCGGTGCGCGCTTTCTGCGCGGCGCGCGTTTCCGACTACAAGGTGCCCGACCACGTCACCTTCATCGACGAGCCGCTGCCGCGCAATCCGAACGGCAAGGTGATCAAGAACGAGCTGCGCAGGCGGATCGTCGATACCGTCTAGTTGCCGACGAGGCTAAAGGGTGCCCAGAACAGGGGGTGGGCATAGGAAAATAGCGTCCGGCCCTGCGGGTCCGTCTGTCCGTCGCCGTCGATGAGGGCAAGGATAGAATGGCGGAGCGCCTCTGGGCGGCTGGAGCCCTTTTGCTTCTGCGCGGCGAAGACGCCGACGGTAAGGTCGCGCGCCGAGGCTGATTGAACCGGCCAGTTGGTGACCAGAAGGGCGCGCGATCCGGCATAGAAGAATGCCCGACCAAGACCCGAGACGGCGTCGGAGGAACGACCATCTGGACTGCCGGTGTTGCAGGCGGAGAGGATAACCCAGTCGGCATCGAGACGCAGTCCGAATATCTCGCTCATGGTTAGCAGACCGTCTTCTTCACTATTGCCTTCGAGTGCCGGTGCGCTTAGCGCCAGGGCCGGTTCGATCAGCCCGTCGAGTTCGCCCGGTACGAGACCATGGGTGGCGAAAGCGATTATCCGCCGGCCGGTGAGGTCCAGCTTCTTGACCCGCGCCTCGCTCGCTCTGGAACCAAGGAAGACATCTTCGGTTACATTGGCGCCGAGCAACCCGGCGATGGCCTTGAGTTCGTCGGCTGTATCGGGCAGGCGCGGCAGGTCGCCAAGCGTGGCGGAGCGTCGACCGATCGTACCTGGCGGATTGCGGCGCACCAGCGGCAACCCACGCGCGGCGAGCGTCATCTCCCGCGAAACCGACGGTGCCTGCCCAGCCTCGGCCGCCTGGGCAAGGGAGAAATAAGGGTCGCCGAACCCGGCGAAACTCTGGTGCGTAGCCGGCCGCTCGGGGAGCGAGCGCAGTGCCTTGAGCATGGCGGCACTCGGTACCTGGACGATGGCGTGGGTGCGCACGAGCCAGGGCACGACAGCATACTCGGCGAACAGAGCCTGGCCGGCGCGCGGCAGGGCGGTGGCGGGTGCCGTGGGCAGCAGCGCCAGCGGCAGTTGTCCGAGTGCGCCGTCCGGAATGACGATCAAAACCTTTGCGTCCTGCCAGATGCGCCGCACCGGTTCGAGCAGCAACCGGAAAAGATCGTGCGCCGCGGCGACATCGTATGGCGGAATTTCGCCGAGCAGCCGGGCCCGGGAATCGACCGCTTCGCGCAGCCTATGAATCCGCGCGGCGATGTCGCCGGCCGAGGCCGCGATCTCGGCACCGCTCACCGCGCCATCGCGCACCGCCCAGACGAAACTGCGCTCTTCGCCCAGCATGAAAGCGATTACGACCTCGCCGGGACGGAGCGCCGCGCGCAGTTCCGCCGTGCCGGTGGGTGTCGGATTTATGAAGCTGGCATAGTCAGGAAAGCGTGTCTCGATTTCGCGTCGAAGCGCCGTGCGCGCCTCCCGCAGGCGGTCGATCTCAACCCGCGTGGCCGCCGCCGCCGCCGCCACGCCAGAATATTCCACTTCGTTGGCAAGGTTCGCCAGTGATTGATAGCGCGCGCGCGTCGCGCGGAGCAGGTCTTGCTCCTGCCGCACAAGTTCCGCCAGCGCCGGGCTGCGCGCCGCAGCGCGCGCCGCTGCCTGTCCGACCGCGCGCTGAAGCAGCAGACCGCGCGCCGCCTCCGCCCAGCGAAATGCCTCCTCCGTTCTTCCCTCGCGCATCAGCAGGCCGATATAGGCCTCGGCCGCCAACCGGCGGCGCCTGGCACTGGCGAAGTTCGTCTCCGCCTCCTCGGTCAGCCGCGAGGCGGCGAACAATGGTGGAATGGCGCGTTCCAATTCGGCGAGCGCCGGCGCCAGCTCGCCCTGCTGCTGAAGCGCGACGCCAAGCAGCGCCCGCGCCTCCGCCGTCTCATAATGGTTGGGACCGAGCACGCGCTCGCGCAGGCGCAACAATTCCCGAAGTTCTTCGTTGGCCCGCCGCAATTCGCCCGTTCGGATCAGCGCCGTGATGCGATCCGAACTGGTATTGGCGAAGCTGCGCCGCAATTCCGGGTCGCGGGAGAAATCGCGCGTGATCTCGTCGAACAGCGCGGCGACCTCCCGCCATCGCCCTTGTCCGGCGAGCACTCCGGCCAATACTTCTTTCGCCTGCATCATGCGATAGCCAGCAGGCGCGACACCGATGGCGCGAAGGATGTCGATGGCAAGCAAAGTCACTCTCTCGGCTTCGTCCAGACGCCCTTGCGCGGCAAGCGCCCGGCCGACGGCTGTCAGGGCAAACCCTGTGCCGTATGATTCCCCGCCCATGAGCTCGAGAAAGCCGGACAGGGACTGCCGGGCCAAAGCTTCCGATTCACCCAGACGTCCCATCTTGATGAGTAGTCCGGACAGGCCCACCTGGTAGAACAAGTCCGGTTGCTGAAGGGAGCGCTGCCGCTGCGCGCGCTCCGCTCCAAAGACAATGGCGCGCCGGTACTGGATTTCCGCTTCGTCGTACCGGCCGCTTGATTCCGCGATGCCGGCGCGACCCAAGCTCAGTGACATTTCGTAGGCCGTCCCGAATTGGGCATAGATTCGGCCGCCATCGGCGAAGCGAAGTTCGCCAAGCAGCGCCTCGGCGCGGGAAAGGAGCTGACGTGCCCGCTCGGAATCACCGGCATTGGCCAGGTTGTAGGCATTGGCGGCAAGCGCGATGAGCGCCCAGCCGCCACCGAGCCGGCGCGATATCTGCTCGCCATACTCGAGCGTATCGTCGAAGTTCCCTGTCAGTGACGCGTTCACTCGCAGCAGGAAAAGTGCCGAGCCAATCTGCTGCTCGCCCTCGGCCAATCGAAGCGCACGTTGCGCGTCCGCGGTCACTTGGCGGGCTCGGCCGAGTTGGTGCGCCGCCTCGCCACGCTCGATCAGGAAATCCGCAAGCGCACTACCGGAGAGGTGACCGGGCACAGGCCGATCGGCAAGGATAGAATACAGGATCGTGCGATTTTCGCTGCGTGCCCGCTCGACGGCTTCGACGACGTCGTCAATGGAGCGTGGCGGCATCGTTGTCTGCCGATTGAGTTCAAGCGCCAGCTTGCGTGCTTCCTCGATGCTGAGCGGACGCGCGCCATGGCTGTCGGTCTCGGCGCAGGCGCCAAGCCACAGAAGCAACGGCACAAGACAGAAGCAGGAACGCAAGGCATCCGTCATCCGCGTGGCCCCCGATGCCTCGCCCTTCTCGCCGGGGCGAGATGACAAACCTTGTTCTACTGGTGCGAGTATAGAGGCGAAGCGGGCGCGCCGCTACTCCCGGACCCAGCGGGCGGCGGCTTCGTCGTCGCGCGCCTCCGCCGCGACCCAGCGCGCGCCGGCCTCCGTTTCCTCGAGCTTCCAGAAGGGGGCTTTCGTCTTGAGCCAGTCCATCAGGAAGCGGCAGGCATCGAAGGCCGCCTCGCGGTGCGCCGAGGCGGTGACCACCAGCACGATGCGATCGCCGGGCAGCAGCCGCCCGTAGCGGTGCAGGATCAGGCAGTCCTCGAGCGGCCAGCGTTCGCGGGCCTCCCTTTCGATGGCGGCCAGCGCCTTCTCCGTCATGCCGGGGTAGTGTTCGAGCGTCATCGCCGAGATGGAACTCTCCCCCGCCATGTCGCGCACCAGGCCGACGAAGCTCGCCACGCCGCCGACGCGCGTGTTGCCGGCGGCGATGCGGGCGATCTCGGCGCCCGGATCGAAGTCGTCCTGCTGCACCCGGATCATGTCCTGCCGCC
>JAHCJQ010000005.1 GCA_026126215.1 Alphaproteobacteria bacterium | reverse complement strand
TGCGATGCCGCTATCGCGTATCGAACGCTCGAAGGCGGCAATCGTTTCCCTGGCCAGGTCCGCCAGGGCCGCATTGAGAAGGCCGGCATTCTCCCGTTCCAACAGGCCGATACGTCCGAGGTCGGAAGAGCATGTGACGATCGCACCGGGAACTTCCTGGGTGACGATCTTGGCAGCGGCCCGCTCATGTTCCGGATCGAGCGGCGAAAAGACTGCGGAGATGGCGACCGAGGTCAGCCCCCGATCCCGCATCTCTCGAGCGGCCCTTCTTACCGCGTCGAGGTCCGGCGGCATGAACGGCCGGCCGTCATACTCATTCCCGCCTTCGACCATCCAGACACCGCCCCTCACCATCGCGGCAAGATCGGGCGGCCAGTCGCAGAAAGGCGGGAGCGATGCGCAGGCCGGCATGCCGAGCCGCAGCGCTGCCACGCGCGAAAGCTGCCGACGCTGCACCACTGCGTTGATGAAATGCGTGGTCCCGATCATGACGCCGTCCACGGGCTTGGCGGCGACGGGCGCGGTCGCCCGCAAGCGGCTCAGCGCGGCGAGAATACCACCGGTCACGTCCTCGCTGGTCGGCGCCTTCACCGCCGCCGCCACCTTGCCGTCCTCGATCAGCACCGCATCCGTGTTGGTGCCGCCCACGTCAATTCCAATTCGCCTCATTTTCCGGTTCCTATCTGCCTGCCCGACCCCACGCTTCAGGCGAACACGCTTTTGAATTCTATGTCGTAACCGAAAGCCCGCGGTCCGACATAGCGAAGTCCCTTCTCCGAAAGGAAGACCGGCGGCGGCGGAAGCGCAATCACCGTGACGCGCTGGCCGTAGCGGATCGTCTCTGTTCCGACAGCCTCCCCGGTCACGCTATCGAGGACGCAGATCAGGTCCGGCGACATCGCGATTGGCTTGTCATCGAGCCAGGCGACAATCCACTCGTTCTGGAAACTGACTTCGAGCGCGCTGCCGCGCCAATCATCCATTCCGTCGAACCGCGTCCGGCCACGCAGAAAGCCTTCGGTGGCCCGCCGCTCGACATCGATCACCTTGCCCCGAAACAGGACCTTGCCAGGTTCGACCGACAGAATCGCCGCAATCGGATCGTCGTGGCGCCGCTGCGCCTCGCGTACCGCCCGCCCGATCGCCATTGCCTTCGAAGTCGTGCCGTGGATCGCCCATTCCTTGACTTCCGCACCAGTGCGGGGCGCCTTGCAGGTCGAGGCAATCGAGCCATACTCGACACAGATCTTGCGGCTCACCCGTTCCATCCATTTCCAGCTTGGAACTTTCTCGACGATCGATTCAAGACCGCGCGGATCGACAGTCGTCAGGGGGTAGGGCCTCAGCTCTCCGACCGCCACACTCGTCATCTGCGCCTCAGGATAGGCGCGGCCCATCATATCGGCGTCGATCACGGGACGATTAAGATGGGCGGCCGCCATCAACGGCTGGATCGAGTTACCACCGCCTATTTCCAGCGCCATGATACCGCTGAACCGGTAGCCGGTATGCTCCTCCATCAGGCTGACGGCGCGCGCAATGGTCCGGCTGTCGGTCAGTCGTTCCTGGCCGACGAGCGGTGCGCCCATGTTCGACACGGCGGCCACCCAGTCATCGTCAGCGAGCGCCTCGGGAGCCATCAGCTTCACGCGATACCCCTCCGCATAGAGCTGGCGCATGTTGAGCAACCCGAGATACGGGCTTCCCCCGCCGCCAGTGCCGAGAACCCAGGCACCTACCGCGAGGCATTCAATGTCCTCGAGCAAGATTTCGCGCGTATTTGTCATCTACTGATCCATGCCGCTTGGGTGAAATTATCGGTCGGAATTGACAAGTGACAGGGTCACGGCGCCGACTTCATGCAAGCATCTCGTTCACCACACGGCCGATGGTCGTGATGGCAAGAAGGGTCGGTACGCCGATGGCCTGCTGGACCGCCCGCTTGGTCTGCGGCGTGTAACTCATGCAATCCATCGCCACCAGGTCAGGGCGCCCGGCGCCGAGGCGCGCCGCCGCCTGCCTGGCCTCGTCCTCATCCGCGCTTGGCGCCAACGGCTCGGCGAAAACGGCGAGACCTTCACGTTCCCACTTGCGGGCCAGCTTTCCGGCCTGCTCTGAAAGCGGTATGAGCAGGCCAAGTCTGCCCCTGGGCAGCAGTGCGGTGGCCAGTCCGGCAAGGACCCGGGACGGAAAGATCACCCCTTCGTCGCCGGGCATCGGCGGAAACTCGCCGGTGCAGGCGAACACCAGCGTATCGCAACCCTCGCCGCGAAGTGACGCAAGAACGCCCGGCGCGCGCTCGATCACGTGCTTCTTCGATATCTTGACGTCGCGTTCGCCGCGCAGCCGCGTATAGAGCGTGTCGGCGCCATCCAGCGGTGGCCGCGCAGCGATCTTCTCGTCGGAGAGGCCATCGAGGCAGCCGCGCAACACAGTTTCCGTGCCTGGCGGCGCGAACGATCCAAACATGGCGCGGATATCCTCACGCGGCGATTGCCCGATGGTGGCGATCCCCAGCTTCCTGCTCATCGTCTGCCTCTGCTCCCCCGCTATGTTTCAATGGTCGAAGAGAACCACGTCCTGCGGATTCCAGCTCAGGTGAACCAGCTCTCCCGGAGCGCGGGCGCGCCGTTCGCTGAGATTGGTTTCCTTGACAAGGATCGGGCGGCGGCCTGTGGCAACAACGCGATAAAGCGTGTATCCACCGAGGAAGTTCACGGACTCGATCTGCCCGGAAAAGACCGAACCGCCCTCCTCCACGAACATCACCTTTTCCGGACGCACCGCAAGGACACGCCTTCTCCGTCCGGACGAGACTGGCGCTGGCAGTTGCCGCCCTCCATCGAGATGGAACCCCCCCTCGTGGGCCTCCCCGTCGAACAGGTTGATCTCGCCGATGAAGTCCGCGACGAATCGTGTCTGCGGCCGCTCATAGATTTCGCCTGGCGTGCCGATCTGGTCGATCCGACCCGCATTCATCACCGCGATCCTGTCGGACATGGCCAGCGCCTCGTCCTGGTCGTGGGTGACGAAGACCAGAGTCAGGCCAAGTTCCTTCTGGAGCTGCTTCAGCTCGAATTGCATCTGCTGGCGAAGCTTGCGATCCAGCGCGCCGAGCGGCTCGTCGCAAAGCAGCACCCGAGGCCGGATCACGATTGCCCGCGCCAACGCCACCCGCTGCTGTTGGCCGCCGGAAAGCTGTCCTGGCCTGCGATCCTCGAAGCCTGTCAACGCCACAAGTTCGAGCGCTGCACGAACCCGCTCCGCGATCTCCGCGCGTGCGAGGCCGCGCATGCGCAGTCCGAATGCAACGTTCTCTGTCACGGTCCGGTGTGGGAACAGGGCATAGGACTGAAAGACCATGCCCATCTCCCGCTTGTGAACCGGCATGTCGGTAATGTCCTGTCCGCCCACATGAATGCGCCCGCGATCCACGGTTTCAAAACCGGCGATCATGCGGAGAGTTGTTGTCTTGCCGCAGCCGGACGGACCAAGAAGCGAGAAGAACTCCCCTGGATTGACATGCAGAGTCACATCGTCGACGGCCAGCACCCGACCATCATAGGTCTTGCTCACGCCATCGAGGTGGATTGAAGCGGCGCCGGCCTGCCCTGCGGCGGTCTGGTCCATTTGTCCTGCCATCCATGAGCGAGGCGCCCCCGGCACGAACGAGCCGGGCCGGGGGCGCCGACGCCTATCCCCTCAGAATACGGGCGACGCGCAGGTCAATATCGTCCTTGCGCTCGTTGTACCACTTCCAGTCCATCTGAATCAGCTTCGCCACTTTCTCAGGCGTGTTGAAAAGGCGTGCATCGTACTTGGCGTCCAGCTTCACCTTGGTGTTGGATGGCGAGTACCAGACCCCTTCCGCCAACTTCTTCTGCACGTCCGGCCTGAGCATGTAGTCGATATAGGCGTTCGCCAGTTCCTTGACCCTGGTTCCCGGCGTGATGTTGAGTACCTGCTCCAACGCGATCACGCCTTCGGAAGGTATTGCGAAGTCCACTGGCTGATTAGTGCCGTCGTAGCGGTAAATACCACTGTCGTGGATGACGCCGACCGATACCTCGGCCGACAGCAGCGCCTTTTCCATCTGGCCAGTGAAGTCGTAGAGCTTGATCGGTTTGAGCGCCTCAAGTGCCTTATATGCGGCATCGAGGTCGTCGAAGCCCTTGCCGTAGATCTTGCCCAGCATCATCAGGTGCGCCTGACCAAGACTGTTTACGGGTATCAGATACCCTCCGCGCTGTCCGGCAAGCTTGGGATCGGCCAGATCCTTCCAGGATGTCGGCTTGGCGAGCCCCTTGTCCGTCCTGTAGCCGAGGCCGATCGCGCTGGTGAAGATCGATACCCCGACGATCTTGTCGCTCACCGCATAGGGGTAAACATCCTTAAGGTTGGGGATCGCCCGCGCATCGAGCTTGTCGACGACCAGACCCTCGACCACGCACTTCCATTGCTCATTGGAGTTCGTGTGCAATACATCGTAGATCGGGTCATTGCGCGGGCTCGCCTGAAGCTTCGGGACAAACGGAAACGCCTGGTCGGCCTGCACGGTGCAACCGTGCTCCTTCTCGAAAGCGGGCAGTACCTCACCCTTCATGATCTCGCCCCACTTGCCACCCCAGGTGGTGATCTTCAGGGTTCGCGCCTGGGCATGCAGGATGGCCGGTGCTCCGAACGCGGCCATCGCGGCCAGGCCCGCGCCGGTTTTCATGAGGCGACGTCTCGTTACGCTTTTCCTCAGCATTGCAACCTCCTCTGTTTCCCCTCAGAGCTTGACGTAGGCTTTGAGGCCGATGAGCTTCTCCAGGATAATGACCACTGAAAGCGCCATGACGATGGAGACCATGGAAGCGGCGGCGATCGCCCCATCCAGGTCGAATTTCATGTAATTGAACAGTACCACCGGCAGGGTCTCGCTGTTCGGCAGAACCAGGAACAGCGAGATTGGAAACTGGTCGAAAGAGACGATGAAGGCAAAGATCCCGCCAGCAATCACGCCCGGCCGGATCAGCGGCAGGGTCACCTCGAAGAACACCCGGATCGGGCTTGCCCCGAGGATCGCCGCCGCCTCCTCCACACGCCTGTCGAAATTGTGCAGGACCGCGAGTGTCGTGCGCAATACGTAGGGTACCGCCACCAAGGTATGCCCCATGACGAGGCCCCAGACCGGCCGGCCGACGCCGGAGAGCAGATAGAGCTGGAACAGGGCGAGACCGGTGAGGATCGCCGGCAGCATCAGCGGCGACATGAAAAAGGCAGTCAGGAATCGGCTCCCCGGGAGATTGCCGCGGACCAGCGCCAGGGCACACATCGCCCCGATCAGCACCGAAAGAACCAATACCGCAACCGCGACACGGAGGCTCAGCCACAGCGAATTCATGAAGTCCGGGCTGGTGAAGAACTTCTCGAACCAGCGCAACGAGAAGCCGGTCGGCGGGAAGGAGATGTAGGGTGTGGGATTGACGGCAAAGACGCCGACGATGAGAATCGGCGCGATCAGGAAGAACACGATCGCCCCATTGACCGCAAGGTAGGCAATGCGGACCGGATCGGGACGACGACGCGCACTCGCGCTCATGCCATCTTCTCCCCGCCGGCAAAGCGTCCCAGGACGTGATTGTAGGCGAATACCACCAGCAGCGATACCGCGAGCAGGATCACGCCGAGCGCGCCGGCAAAGCCGAGATTGAAGCTCGATCCAACTTGCTGATAGATCAGCATTGGCAGGGTCAGGACATCGGTGCCACCCATCAGGAATGGCGTCACATAGGCACTGATGGACAATGCGAAGACCAGCAGCGAACCGGCAAGGATGCCAGGCAGGCTCAACGGCAAGGTCACCTCGATGAAGGCCCGGAAGCGGTTGGCGCCAAGATTGCGTGCAGCCTGCTCCAGCCGCTCGTCGATACGGCCGATGACACCTGTCAGGGTGAGCACCATGTACGGCACATAGATGTGTACCAGCGCCACCACGGTACCAAACTCGTTATACATCAGTCGCACCGGCCCGTCGGTCCAGCCCAGCGAAACCAGTGTCGTATTGATGACACCGCTGTCCTGGAGAAGGGTCATCCAGGCGAATGTCCGCACCACGATGCCGGTGAGCATCGGCGCGATTACCGCCATGAGCAACATGGCATGGCCGACCCGACTGTGCATGCGCGCCATCCAATGTGCGAGCGGATAGCCGATCAGCAGCGAAACGAGTGTCGTGACGAAGCCGATCCGCAGCGTCGCGACGAGAGACTCGAAGTATAGGGAATCGCTCAAGAAGCGCTCGTAATGCCGCAGGGTGAAGGTGACATTCGGATTGGCCACTGGATTGCCGGAAAGGAACGAGAACAGCGCCATCGTCCCGAACGGCAGGACGAAGAAGATCACGAAGAGGAGCAGCGCCGGCGCGGCAAGCCAGGCGATCGGGCTCATCCCGACATGCCGCGGCCGTGGCAGCGGCGTTGTTGCCACCGCCTCAGCCATAGGCCCGTCCCAGAGTGGCCGCCGGCTGAGCATTGAAACGCCGCGCCAGCGCGTCCGCCGCCTCGCGGAGATGTCGCGCAAGTTCGCGCCGTTGCTGCTTGTGGACATGCAGAGAGGAAAAAGCAAAGTAGAGCGCGAAGGCATCGCCGTTCTGCGCATCCTCGACCGCAACGGAGACGCCGCCAAGGCCGGTCATCGCCTCGTTGGCGGCTTCCTCCCAGCCTGCCGCGCGGATCCTCTGGATCCTCTGCATGAGCGCCTCCAGGCTCGCGGGGCCACCTACACCAGGCCGGCGCGGGAACTTGCGGAAACGGCGGGCGATCTCCTCGTCCGTCAGGCGCGCGAGCAGAACGCGTCCCGTCGACGTCGCCCAGGCCGGGCCGCGATCGCCGGGCGGCGTCACGACCCGAAGTGGCTGTGATCCCGCACGGCTCCGCAGGACGACAACGTCCTGTTCGTCGAGAACGGATATGCCGGTCGCCTGGCCGGTACGCCGGGTGAGTTCGGCAAGCGCCTTGTCGGCTGCCTCCACGAGTGGCTCCGCACTGCGATAGCGCGCCGCGAGCTGCAGCATAAGCAGCGACGGCCGATAGCGCCGAGTCCCGTAATCGCGTTCGAGTAGGCCATGCTGATGCATGTCCTTGAGCAGGCGCGAGGCCGAACTCTTTGGCCAGTTCATGGCCTCCGCCAACTCGCCGACCGCAAGATCGTGCTGATCGCGGGCAAGACGTCGCAGGATGGCGGCCACTTTCGCGAGACTCATGCGGTGTCCCAAATAATGGAACCAAGTTCCGAATATGAAAACGGTAAGTCGCTCACCCGAAACCCGTCAAGCGTTGAATTGCGCGGCGAGCGCGTGGGCCGGCTCCGCGAGCGGCTTCGGGTCTGCCCCCGGGCGGACCTTGCCTGCCCGACTGCCCCAACAGAACCACAGTCACAGCGGCCAAGCTTCTCCGCTTGCGAGAAGCATGAATGCGAGGCAGTAATTGCCTTGGTCGCAACGGGAATCCGTTCTGCCTGCACCAGGCGAGACGGGCCGATATGCGGCGGTGGCACGGGCGGGAGGGATCCGAACATGATGGCGACTGCCGATCGATTTCGGCCGGGCAATTTTGATTTCGCCGACTACCGGCCCAGGCATTTTCAGTGGCGTCTGGAGGGTAAGGTCGCCACGATTACGCTAGACCGGCCGGAGCGAAAGAACCCGCTGACCTTCGAGTCCTATGCGGAACTCCGCGATGCATTTCGCAACCTCGCTTACGCCGATGCCGTGAAGGCCGTGGTAATCACCGGAGCCGGGGGCAATTTCTGCTCCGGTGGCGATGTGCACGAGATCATCGGGCCCCTCGTCGAGATGCAGCGCGCCGGCGATATGGACGGCCTGCTGCGTTTTACCCGCATGACCGGCGATCTGGTGAAGGCCATGCGCGCCTGTCCGCAGCCGATCGTCGCAGCAATCGACGGCGTCTGCGCTGGCGCGGGCGCCATCCTCGCAATGGCGTCCGACCTGCGCCTTGGGACCGCCGCCAGCAAGGTCGCCTTCCTGTTCGTCCGGGTGGGGCTCGCGGGGGCGGACATGGGCGCATGCAACATCCTGCCCCGCATCATTGGCGCAGGACGCGCCGCAGAGCTGCTTTTCACGGGGCGCGCCATGGACGGTGGGGAAGCAGAACGCTGGGGCTTTTTCAATCGGCTTTGCTCGCCGGGTGAATTGCTCCCCGAGGCACAATCGCTTGCCCGCTCCCTTGCCGAGGGACCAACCTTCGCCCATGCCATGACCAAGCGCTGCATTCATCAGGAGTGGAGCATGGGCATCGACGATGCCATCGAGGCGGAGGCGCAGGCGCAGGCCATTTGCATGCAGACCCGGGATTATGAACGGGCCTACGAAGCATTCGTCGCGAAGCGCAGGCCGGCGTTCGAGGGAAACTGAATGCCAGACCCGACTTACCTTGACTGGCCATTCTTCGCGCCATCACACCGCTCGCTTGCCGGTGAGGTCGATGCATTCGCCCGCGCGAACCTTGCCGATCTGGAACACCATGGCCCGGTCGAGGACATCTGCCGGCGCCTTGTGCGGGAGTTGGGGCGCGCAGGCCTGCTGCGCCACACTGTTCCTGCAGCCTATGGCGGATTGTCGGACCGCCTCGATGTCCGCTCTCTTTGCATGGTGCGTGAGCGTCTTGCCTATGCCGACGGACTTGCCGATTTCAGTTTCGTGATGCAGGGACTAGGCACCGGCGCCATTTCGTTATTTGGCAACGAGGAGACGAAGCGGAAGTACCTGCCGCCGGTCGCGCGCGGCGAGAAGATCGCGGCATTGGCCATGTCGGAGACGGATGCGGGCTCCGACGTGGCCGCAATCGCGACCACTGCACGCCGGGATGGGGATCACTATGTCATAGACGGCGAAAAGACCTGGATTTCGAATGGCGCGATTGCCGACCAGTTCGTCGCCATCGTTCGCACAGGCGAAGGGGATGGCGCCAAGGGCCTCTCGGCGATGGTAGTCGATGCTGACAGTCCCGGCTTTACGGTCAAGGAGCGGATCGAGGTGATTGCTCCTCACCCACTCGCGACCTTGCGCTTCGAGAACTGCCGTGTGCCGGTCGGAAACCTTCTCGGCGAGCCGGGCCAAGGCTTCAAAGTTGCCATGTCCAATCTTGATATCTTCCGTTCCACCGTCGGCGCGGCCGCGCTCGGCTTCGCCAGGCGCGCGCTGGACGAGGCGCTCGCGCGCGTGGCGGTGCGCAAGGTGTTCGGACAGAAACTCGCTGACTTCCAGATGACCCAGGCCAAGATCGCCGATATGGCGACGGAAATCGATGCCGCAGCACTGCTGGTCTACCGCGCCGCCTGGGTCAAGGACTCCGGCGCGCCGCGCGTGACGCGGGAGGCGTCGATGGCGAAGATGTATGCAACGGAAATGGCGCAGCGTGTCGTCGACCAGGCCGTCCAACTCTTCGGCGGCCTCGGCGTCGCTTCCGGACAGATGGTCGAGCGGCTCTACCGGGAAGTCCGGGCGCTGCGAATCTACGAAGGCACCACCGAGGTGAACAAGCTGGTCATTGCCGGCCAGGTGATGCAGGTGCAGCGGACCGACCTCCCGCCACGCGCCTGAGAGCGGTCCGATACGGCTACAGTGGGCTCGAAGGATTGAAGCTCGGCTTGCGCTTCTCGCGATGGGAATCCAGCCCCTCCTTCACATCCGGACCGGTGAAGCCAAGAAATTCCAGCGCAAGAGAGGTGTCGAACGTGGGCCCCATCATGCGCAACCAGTTGTTCAGCGCATACTTGGTCCAGCGGATTGCGCTTGGCGCGCCCTCGGCGAGACGGACTGCAATTTCCAGCGACTTTCCGTCGAGCTCTGCCTCATCGACCGCGAGCGAGACGAGGCCGATCCGTTCCGCCTCCGCGCCGGAAAGCGGGTCGCAAAGCAGGAGATAGTATTTTGCCTTGGCCATGCCGCAGAGCAGCGGCCAGATGATCGCCGCATGATCGCCCGCCGCTACGCCGAGCCTGGTATGACCATCGATGATCCGCGCGTCCCTGGCCACGACCGAGACATCGGAGAGAAGCCCGGCGACCAGCCCCGCGCCGACGGCGGGGCCGCGAATGGCGCTGACCACCGGTTTCGAGCAGTTGATCAGGTTGTAGACGATGTCGCGTGCTTCCTTCCAGACCCGTGCCCGTGTCGCGAAATCATCGGCGATCTTCTCGATCATCTCGAAATCGCCGCCGGCGGAGAAATGCTTGCCCGCGCCGGTCAGGATGACGGCGGAAACGTCCGGATCCGCATCGACGTCGCGCCAGATCTCCGCCAATTCCGCGTGCATGGCCTCGTCGGCGGCATTCATCCGCTCCGGCCGGTTCATGGCGATGCGGAGCACCCTCGGATGAGGATGGTCGAAAGCCAGTCTCCGGTAGCGGCCATAGCGCGCGTGCATGCGTTCCTCCATGTGGCTTCATGTGGGATGGCGCGTCCAGGGCCGCCATCCCTCGGACGATCTAACACTCGGGCAGCCCGTCTTCGCAAGCCCAGGCCGTCTGCAGCGAGACCGCGTGCCGCCGGTCTCAGACGCCTTCGCTCACAAGGGTTTCGACAATCGCGCGCGGCGCCAGGATGCGGGAGCCGATATTCACCATCGTGGAGTTGATGGTGGGTGGCGAGACGGAATAGGCGCGAACATCGCGATAATAACGCTCCAGCGGCGCGCTGCGCAGCATGCCCCGACCGCCGCAGAGTTCGAGCGCCTCGCTCGTCACGACCAGCGCGCCCTCGATCACCGAACAGTGGGTCATGGCCGCAAAACTGGCACACTCCTCCGGGTCGGACTTGCCGTCCAGCGCCTGGCTCCACATCTCTGCCGCCCGGTAGAGGATGGCGGCCGCTGCCTGTCGGCGCATTTCGAGCTGCCCGATACGGAACTGCATCACCGGATCGTCGCCGGCCTTTATGGTCTGGCTTACATACTCGACCAGATATTCAAAGGCGGCGTCGGCGATGCCCATATAGACGGCCGCGCGCCCGACCAGGAAACTGCCAGCCAGAACGGAGGTGAAATAGGCGTTCGGCCTGTCCAGCCCCACCACGTCCTCGTCCGGAACGAAAACGTCGTCGATGACAAGATCGTTGCTCGCCGTGCCGCGCATGCCCATCGCATCCCAGCTATCGAACACCTTGAGGCCGGGAGTGCCCCGGCGGATCACGGGATGCACGAGCCCCAGCGATTGTCCCTCGGACGACACCAGTTCGGCGAAGATGAAGAACCGGTCCGCGGCCGTGGAATTGGAGATGAAGAGCTTGCGGCCACTGACGCGCACCCCGCCCTCGACCTTGCGGGCGAAGGTGGTGCGCGCCTTGGCCGTGGTCTCCGCGGTGGCGCGAACCTTGGCGGCCGACGCCATCTGGCGCCTCTGGGTATAGTTCGCCGGCTCGCTGCCACCAGAGCACCAGATCGCACCGTCCAGCGCCTCGCGCACGAAGCGCGCCGCCTGATCGGGCGTGGCCAGTTCCTCGATCATCGAGATGCAGTGACCCCAGATCTGGAACGTCTGCCCCGTATTGCCGCAGGTCTTGGAAAGGGCCCGCACGAAATCGACCCAGCGGACTGGGTTATCATGCAGGCCACAGCCCAGTCCGCCATGACGTCGCGACACGGGAATTCGCAGCCAGCCCCGTTCCTGCATCAGCCGGAAATTCTCCGCCGGAAACCGGTTCTCGCGATCCCAGCGTTCTGCCAGCGGCGCGAATGTCGATCTTCCGGTTGCCTCCACCTCGGCCAGCATGCGCTGCTGCTCGGTCAGGAACTCGGGCGTTGATCGCGTGGCGTCCCGGCCGGGCTCCCTTGTTTCCTCACGCGGCGCAATGCGCATCTGTCCCTCCAACCCATGAAGTGTGTCATCAGAAGATATAACAATTATTCTATATTGAATTATTATAATTGACTCAAGGAAGGTAAAATGACTGCAATTGGCTCTCGATTTGTCAGTTCAATCACTATGGCAATCGAGGGACAATCCCGGGAGGAAAGAATGAACATGCCAGCATCTGCCGAGCCGAGGTCCATTCGGTTCGCCACGGGGCCCCGGCTGGGCCGTCTCGCCGCCGCCGGCCTCGCTTTCTGCGCCGGACTGTTCACCCTCGCCTGTGAAACGATGGCGCAGCCAAAACTCACCGTCGTCATCTCCTCCACCAGCTTTGCCTGGCTGCCCCTCTATGTGGCCGACGGCGCAGGCTACTTCCGCGACGAAAGCCTGAATGTGGAGATCTCCAACGTGAAGGATGGTGCCGTCGTGGTCACCGCCATCCTCTCGGGCAACGCCGACATTGCCGGCGTGGGTGCAAATGCCGTCTTTGCCGCCCGGGTGAGAAATCAGCCCGTGCGGCTCCTCACGCCGATGAATTCCGAGTACACCTCGACCATCTTTGGCCGTAAGGACGTGTTCGGGAAAAAAGGCATCACCGAGAATTCCACGCTCGAGCAGAAGATTGAAGCGATCAAGGGGATGAAGGTCGGCGTAATCAACTTCAATTCCGGCCAGCATCTGATGTTCCGTTTCCTTATGCAGCGCTATGGCGGGGCCGACCTCGACAAGGTCGCGGAGGTCGTTCCGGTCGGCGATGCCGGCTCGACCCTGGCGGCGATGAGCCGCGGATTGGTGGATATCACGGCTTTCTCCCCGCCGGTGCCCCAGCGGGCCGTCACCGAAGGGTATGCGAGCGTCCTGCTAGATCCCATCCGTGGCGACATTCCCGAGACCCGCGGCATGGTGTTCACCGCCATGGCCACCACGGAGGACACGATCGCCAAGCGGCGCACGGATCTCGGCGCCTTCGTGCGCGCGATCGACCGCGCCAACAAGCTGATCTATTCCGACACGCCCAAGGCTGGAGAGGCGGCGCGCAAGTATCTCGCGACGATGCAGTCCGACCTCTACGATTCGGGCCTGAAAGCGCTTGTCCCGGCAACACCGAAATCGCCCGAGGTATCGATCGCGGGTCTGAAGGCCTATTACGAGCTTCTGAAGATCGGCGGCGAGAAATACGCGCAGGGAGAGTTCGATTTCGAAGCCTCGGTCGCGAACGATCTGGTGCGGGAAGCCATGAAGGGCGCCAGATAGGGCGCGTCTGCCAGGCCGAGTGATCGAGCGTGAAACGGGCGGTCGCCGACGGTTGCCCGCCCGCGCTCCGCTCTCCTTGTCGAAGGACTTCAATTCCCGATCGTCGTTGACGCGTGAAGTGGTGCTAGACATAATACAACCTTGCACTTTCAGGGCTAGCCGGAGATGGCGCTGGGCATCGAACCATCGAAGACGCAACGCATCTATCTCGGTCTCCGCGACAGGATCGCGCGCGGCGAGCTGCCGCCGGGCGGCCCTTTGCCCGGCGAGCATATGCTGGCACTGGAATATGGCGTCTCGCGCATCACAGTGCGCCGCGCTCTGGCCGAGTTGGCGCGAGAGGGACTGGTCGATCGCCGGCAGGGCGCCGGGACATTCGTCGCCGGCAACGTGCGGCCGGAGCCCATCGCCGCCGACGTCGTCGACATGCTTGCCGGCATCAAGGCCATGGGGCTCGAGACTTCGGTCCGCTTGCTGCAGTTCGGCTACCGCCGCGCGCCGCGCCATGTAGCCGAAGCGCTTGGACTCGATGAAGGTGACAGGGTACAGCACTCGATCAGGGTTCGCCTGATCGACGGCAAGCCGTTTTCCCACCTCACTACCTGTGTCCCGGAATCGGTAGGCCGCTCCTATACGGAAGAGGATCTCGCATCCCGGCCGCTACTATCGCTGCTCGAGCGCTCTGGCATCGCGGTCGAGCGGGCGACCCAGGAGCTGAGCGCCGCACTGGCGACACCCGATGTCGCCGATCACCTGGACGTGGCGGTCGGCTCGCCGCTGATTGCCCTGACACGCACGGTTTTCGATGCCGAGGATCGTGGCGTGGAACATCTGACTGCGCTCTATCGGCCAGACCGATATGCGGTCCGCATGAACCTCGTTCGCATGAAAGGTTGGCGCGGTCGCCGTTGGGCCATGGAGGGCAACGGCAGGTAAATGAAATCCCGCGATCCGGTATGGCAGCGGCTGCAAAGGGGGAAAGCATGGCCGGTAAATCATGGCAAGGTATGAGCGCGCCACGCTCCGCTACGGGAAGGTCTTCCCTGGTAGAACCGCTGCCGCATCACATCAGCGCTGACTCGCTTCACGTCGCCTTTCGCGCCGATCCGGCGCGCATCGCCAGATTCCTGCCACCTGGCCTCGAGCCGCTCGAGACCGGCGAAGGTTGGGCAATGATCGCCGAGATGGCGAAGGTTTCGGCGGCAGCGCCCGAACAAGCGTGGGAGCAGCCTGGCCGTTCCACCTACAATGAAGGCCTGGTCGGCTTCTATTGCCGCTTTGGCGAAAGAATTGGCCGCTATACCGCCTTTGTCTGGGTGGATCGGGACTGGTCACTTGGCATGGGGGCGATCTTCGGCTGGTCGAAGCGGCTGGCGCAGGTTGACCGGACACGCCCGCAGCATACCAATCCCGGCCTGCCGGGCCTCGGCCCGGGTTGCCGGCTGGGCGGCACGGTGCAGCGGCAAGGACACACAGTACTGAGCCTTCAGGTCGAACTGCCGCCCAATGCCACGACCATCACCGCATTGCCAGGTTATGCCGCGGCGAGCTTCCTGTACCGGTACGTACCGAGCCCAAGCCCCGACGTTCCTGACGTCGAGCAGCTCTTCGACCTTCCTTTCAGCAACGTGACCATGTCGCCGATATGGGCGGGCACGGGCAGCATCCGCTTCGGCGAAGCACCGGACGAAGAGATCGCCGAACTGGGAGAAGTCGAGGTTACCGGCGGCTATATCTATCAGCGTGGCTGGACCACGGACCGCGTGGCGCGCCTGCTGCACGACTACCAGGCAAGCGGCAAGAAGGTTCCGAGCGCGGCCTGAGCGAAGCATCACACAGGGGAGAACGATCATGACAGGGATGATGAACAAGAGGGAGTTTCTGCTTCATACGGCCGCCGCAGCCGGGGGACTTTCCCTCCTCGGCGGACCAATGGCCTTCGCCCAGTCAACGCAGGCAATCAAGTATCTCACCCCCTTCGGCTTCCTTATGGGTTTCGCCGAGACGATGTATGCCGATACCGGAGGCTTCTTTCGCAAGCACGGGCTGGACGTGACGATAGAGGGCGGCAAAGGATCCGCGATGTCGGTGCAGCAGGTCACTGCCGGCAACGTGCTGCTCTCGCGCACCGGCGGCACCGACTTGATCAAGGCTTATGCTCGCGATAACAATCTTGTCGCCATCGCGGACGTATTCCCCAAGGACCTCTTCTTCGTCATCAGCCACAGGGACAAGCCGATCAACACGGCCGCCGACATGGCTGGTAAGACCATCGGCGTGGTTTCGGTTGGCGGCGCTACCGAGAACATCCTCGACATGATGATCGCCAAGGCCGGCGGCAAGAAGGAAGACGTCAAACGCGAGACGGCTGGCAACGCCCCCACCGCTTTCGAATTGGTGAAAGCCGGTCGCCTGTCCGCCTATATCGCGACCAACGATACGGTCTTCCAGCTTCGCTCCGACAACCAGCCGATCCATGCATGGAGCTGTGACGATGTCGCGCCGTCTCCGGGCCAGGTGTACATCACCTCGAAGCGGACCCTGCAGACCAATGGCGATGCCATCGCCCGATTCCTTCGCGCGGTACACGATGGGCTTGGCACGCTCGTCGCCAGTAACGATCTGCCCGGCATCATCGCGTCGATGACAGCAAAGTACGACGTCATCGAAGCCAAGCGCCCGGACAAAGGGGTGTCGGTGCTGCAGAACGCCATCAACAACTATCGCACCGTCCATGCCAACAAACTGAAGATCAATCCCGCGACCTTCCAGTCGGCGCACGAGTTGATGGTCAATGCCGGCATCATCCAGGCACTACCGGACAAGGCGTTCTACGACATGGCCGCCTGGGAGAAGGCCTTTGGCTGATGGTGCGACCGCACGCTGACACGGTCCTCCTGCTCATCGACCTGCAGCGGGCCTTCTGCGATTCCGACGGCTCCATGTCCCGACAGGGGCGGGACATTTCCGCCATGCGCGAGGCGGCGCGGACATGCGCCCGCCTCGCCGCTGCCGCCCGCGCAGCGACGGTCCCCGTCATCTGGACCCGCATGGGCTTTCGCCCCGGTTATGCAGATGGCGGCCGCCTGGTCTGGAACATACGTCCGGCACTGCGTGAGATCGACGCACTGAGGCTCGACACGCCTGACTGCGAGATCACCCACCTTGCAGCCGCAAGCGAGCACGACATCATCATAGAAAAGCCGCGCTACTCGGCAGTTTATGCCACCCCACTGGAAGCCATCCTGCGATCCCTCGGCACGAGCCGGATCATCGTCGGCGGCGTCACGACATCGATGTGCGTCGATACCACGGTGCGCGATCTGTCGCAGCGCGACCATGACGTCCTGCTGGCCAGCGATGCCTGCGGCGATTTCGACCCTGCACGTCATGACGCGGCCATCGCCGCGATGGAGTTTGGCTTCTGTAGGATCGTTGCCGCGCAGGAAGCGCTCGACATCATCTCCTCCTCATCGCAGAGGGCAACGTGAACACGCGGCCCGATGCCACTGTAGCCGATACCGAGATCCTCCTCGCCAATCTCGAACACCGCTACGCCACCGATGGACAGGACGTGCTGGCCCTGACCGGCATCGATCTCGCCATTCGGAAGGGGGAGTTCGTCGTCCTGCTTGGGCCATCGGGCTGCGGCAAAACGACGATGCTGCGGATCATGGCCGGATTGATCCGGCCGTCATCAGGCGTGGTGAGGATCGGCGGCCGGCCGCTATGGAACAACAATGTACGCGACGATCAGGCGGTGAAGGAGCTTGGTGTCGTTTTTCAGGATGCGAACCTGTTTCCCTGGATGACCATCGAGGACAATATCTCCTTGCCGCTGAAGCTACGGAACGTTCCGCGCCCGGCGCGCCATGAGAAGGCAAGCCGGCTCGCGCAGCTCGTCGGCATCGGCGGCTTCGAGAAGCGCTGGCCGCGGGAACTTTCCGGTGGCATGCGACAGCGCGCGGCGATCGCCCGCGCCCTGAGCCTGGACCCGGGCATATTGCTGATGGACGAACCATTCGGCGCACTTGATGCGATGACCCGCGACAACATGAATGTGGAGCTGCAGCGGATCTGGATGGCCACCAACTGTACCATCGTGCTGGTAACCCACTCAATCAGCGAGGCGGTGTTCCTGGCCGATCGGATCCTGCTACTTTCGCCGCGTCCCGGCCGCATGGATACCTTGCTCGAAGTCGGCTTCGGTCGGCCACGTGATCTGTACGTCCAGGGCAGCGCGGAGTTCCAGACGATCGTCGCCGAGCTGCGCAAGCGGCTGGACGCGATGCATTGAGGAGGTCACCGATGCGCATGCTTCGCCGCAATGCGAACTGGATTGCCACACCCCTGCTGTTGGCAGCGCTCATCTGGATCTGGGACATCTATGTTCAGGCATTCGAGGTATCGCCCCTGGTGCTGCCGAGGCCGGTCGAAGTCTGGGAATCTAAGCAGCAACTCCTGACCGATCCCCGTACGCTCAATCATGTCTGGACTACGCTCTATGAGACCCTCGCCGGTTTTGCCATCGCCATTCTGGTCGGTGTCGGCCTCGGAGCAGTCCTCGGCAAGGTCAGATGGCTGGAACGAACGCTCAATCCATTCATCGTTGGCCTGCAGGTGATGCCGAAGATCGCCCTCGTTCCGCTATTCATCATCTGGTTCGGCTTCGGGCCCACCTCGAAGATCGTCATGGCGGCCGTCCTCGCCTTCTTTCCGATCATGACCAATACCATCCTTGGCATCAAATCGGTGGATCGCGGCCATCGCGACGTGATGATCAGCCTGAATGCGACGCGCTGGCAGTCATTCCGCGACATGGAGCTGCCCAATGCCCTGCCCTACATCCTGACCGGAATGGAGGTCGGAATCGTGTTGGCGATCATCGGCGCCATCGTCGGCGAGTATCTGGGAGGATCCACTGGCCTTGGCTACCTTGCGGTCGCCACTCTCAACGCCTTCGACGTGCAGGGCATGTTCGCGGTCATCGGTCTGCTGACGATAATCGGCTTCATACTGTATTTCGCCGTGGTGATGCTGCGGCGCTTCGTGACACCCTGGCATGAAGCAGTTCTCGTGACGCGGCAGCAGGACTGACGCTCGCTCTGACATCAAGGGAGGAAGTGAATTCATGGGCCGCATCGTCGACGTGACGGTCAATTTCAAGCCGCACACGCAGCTCAAGCTGTACGAGGTCCTCCGGATATCCGAGGAAGCGAGGAAGCCGTTTCTGCCGGAGGCATATATCGCCGAGATGGACCGTCAGGGCGTGGCCATGGCCGGCATCGTGGCCAACGTCGTGCAGAACGGGGTCCGCGGTGAACTGCTCGCCACCCATGTGGACGAGGTTTATCCCGTGTTGCAAGCCCACCCCCACAGGTTCTTTGGCTGGTGCGGGATCAATCCGCTCGGCGGGATGGAGACACTGCGGTACATTGAGCGCGCGGTGACGAAGCTTGGCTTCATCGGCGTCCATGTCTATCCGCACTGGTTCGGCGTGCCGATCAATGACCGCATTTATTGGCCGATCTACGCCAAGTGCTGCGAACTCGGCGTGCCGATCACGCTACAGGTCGGCCGACAGTCGCCAAGATCCGGCGGCAAGCTCGTTGCCCGCCCGGGGCTGCTTGAGGAAGTGGCGTTCGACTTTCCGGAACTCAAGGTCATCGGCCTGCATATCGGATTTCCTTTTGAGAACGAGACGACGGCGGCCGTGCGCTCCTACGAGAATGTCTATGTCATTGCCGATGCATTCCCGCCAAGCAGCTGGTCGCGGCATTTCGTCGATTTTCTGGCGCACCGGGACTGGGGCAATTTCGATGGCTCGGAAAGGGTGATGTGGGGAACAGACTGGCCGGTCCAGACCCTTGGTCCGTCCATCGCGGAGTTGCGTGCCCTCGACATTCCGGAGAAGGCTAAAGAGGGGATGCTGGGGGAGAATGCCATCAGGATCCTTGGCCTGAAGGTCAATTGACGCTCCCGGAGACCGCACGTGCACGATATCGCCGCCATCGACGCCGTCTGCAACCTATTCACCGAAGAGGTGGAGCAGTACCGCCCGCGCAATCGTGACGAGTTCTACCAGGGAAAGATGAAGGTGGACACGAAAACCATGCGCGGCGTCTCATTGGACGAGATGCTGAGACGTATGGATCGGGCCGGCATCGAGCGGGCATTCCTGATCGCCGCAAAAATCGGGCCTCTCGGCCATCCCTCCTGCTATCACTTGCCCTATGAACTCGTGGCACGGGCGGTGCGCCAGCACCCGGACCGCTTCCATGGACTGGCTGGGATCGACCCGACCGAGGGCATGCGCGGGGTGCGCGAACTGGAACGGGCGGTCAGAGATCTGGGATTCATTGGAGCCCACTCCTATCCGCACTGGTTCGAGCTGCCGCCCAATCATGCGCGCTACTACCCCTTCTATGCGAAGTGCGTGGAGCTGGATATTCCGATCCAGCTCCAGGTCGGGCAGTCGATGGTCTATGCAGCCGACTATCCGCGGCGAAGCGTTGGAAGGCCCATAACCTTCGACGACGTTGCCTGTGATTTTCCTGAACTTGTGCTGATCGGCATTCATGTCGGCATACCCTGGGCCGACGAGATGATCGCCATGGCATGGAAGCACCGGAACGTCTATATCGGCTCCGATGCGCACGCGCCAAAATACTGGCCACCCAGCTTCGTGCACTACATCAAGACGTATGGTCAGGACAAGGTTCTGTTCGGCACCGATTTTCCGATTCTCGATTTCGAGCGCACGCGATCCGAAATCGAGGCACTCGGGATTCCGGATGTCGCCAGGCGGAAGTTTCTTCGCGAGAATGCCTTGAGGATCTACAGGCTCGCCGCAAGATGAATCTCGCCCATTCCTTCCGCGTCAATGCGCAGAGCCGGCCTCTCCATCCGGCGATCATCGATGCGAACCGGACGATCCTGCATCGGGATCTGGACGTGCTCGTGCGAAAGACGGCAGCATGGCTTGCCAGCAAGGGCGCTCAACGGGGCGATGTGATCGGCGTAGGGCTTGCGGACAATGCCGAGCACCTCGTCAGCATCTACGCGCTGGCCGCGCTTGGCGCCATCGTCCTGCCGATGGACTGCCGCTGGACCGAGGTCGAGCAGCGGCGGGTGGCAAGCCGGTTTCATGCAAGCATGGTTCTCCTTGAGCCGGCGGCGCCTTGGAGCGGCGGCATTCCTGCCATCCGGCGGGACAACGCCTGGCATACCGGTGTCGCGGCCGTACCGCCTCTCGCGACCCTGGCAGAAGGCGAGGACCTGCCGTTCCTGCTCTCGCTCTCCTCCGGCACGACCGGCGAAGTGAAGGGCCCGCTGGTGAGCCAGCTACAGTTCCAGCGTCGTTTCTGGCCGCACTGGATCAACATGGGACTGAATGCGCAGTCGCGCTATCTTTCCGCGACGCCGCTCTATTTTGGCGGCGGCAGGACCTTCGCCATGTCGCAGCTCTATTGCGGGGGCACGGTCGTTCTCTTTCCGCCTCCTTATGAACCGGAGGATCTGGTGAACGAGATCCGCCGTCGGGACATCACGGCCGTATTTCTCGTTCCGACACTGATTCGCCGCCTGCTCAATCTGGCCGTTGGACCCGAGGTCCTCCTCCCCTCCTTGCGAATGCTGCTATCGAGCGGCTCGCCGCTGCATCCGGAGGAGCGGCGCGCCATCCGCGAACGGATCAGCCCGGCCTTTCACGAAACCTACGCGACGACCGAGGGGGGCGGCGTCTCGCTCCTCACGCCAGAGGATCAGGTTGTCCATGGCGATTCGGTCGGGCGCCCCCTGTTCGCGGTCGAGATCGAGATTGTCGATGACCGGCATCAGCCATTGCCGCCCGGCGAGACCGGTATACTGCGCTACCGCAGCCCGGGTTGCGCCACCGGATTTCACGGCGATGCCGCCGCAACGGCGGAGATGTTTCGCGACGGCTGGTTCTATCCGGGCGATCTCGGTGCAATGGACGCGGAGGGATATCTCTTCCTGAAAGGCCGACGGAAGGACCTGATCATTCGTGGCGGCGTCAACATCTATCCCGGTGAGATCGAACAAGTACTCCTGGCTCATGAACGTGTTGTAGAGGCCGCCGTGATCGGCCGGCCAGCCGGCAGCATGGGCGAAGAGATCGTCGCCTTCGTCACGCTGGCCAGCCCGCTCGACAGTTCCGACCTTGTTGCCTGGTGCCGCACCAGGCTGGCGCCCTATAAAATTCCGCGCGCCATCATCGCGATCGAGGATATGCCAAAGAATTCCGCCGGGAAGATCCTCAAGGCAGAACTGGCTCGCAGGTTGCCCGGCTGATCAGCCCACGCATTCCCGAAGCGGCTGCCCGTCCTCGCCAAGCGGATGATAACAGGCCACCTCGCCACCGCCGACATGGCGCGCCATCAGGCCGGGCGGCCGGATGCGGCAGTCGGCACTTGCAAATGGGCAGCGCGGATTGAAGCGGCATCCCGCCGGTGGCTCGAGTGGCGAGGGAATCTCGCCTGCAATGGTCCGGAACTCGACACGCGTCCCCGTCCTGGTCACCAGCCGCGGCACGCTGTCGAGAAGCGCCCGCGCATAGGGGTGCTCAGGCTGCTCATAGAGCACGTCACGCGGACCGATCTCGACGATGCGGCCGAGATACATGACCGCGATGCGATCTGCCAGATGCCGCACAACGCTCAGGTCATGGGAAATGAAAATACAGGTGATGGCCAGGTCCCGACGCAACTCAAGGAAGAGGTTGATAATCTGTGCCTGGATCGACACGTCGAGGGACGCGACCGGCTCATCGCAGACAAGGACGTCGGGTTGCATTGCGAGAGCCCTGGCGACCGCGATGCGCTGGCGCTGGCCTCCTGAAAACTGGTGGGGAAAGCGCTCTGCCTGTTCCGCATGCAGCCCCACGCGCTCCATCCATCGCGCAACATAGCTCCGCGCGCCAACCGCGGGCACAAGCCCGTGATAGAGCGGACCCTCGGCGATGATCTCGCCGACACGCATGCGCGGATCGAGCGATGCGAATGGGTCCTGAAAGACCATCTGAATGCGTGTCGAACGCTTGCGACCTTCAGACATGACCGGCTCGCCGTCGAGGGTCACCTCGCCTTGGCTGGGCGCAATGATGCCAGCCGCGATCCGGCCGAGGGTGGACTTTCCACATCCGGATTCACCAACCAGTCCGAGCGTCTCGCCCCTGGCCACTGCCAGGCTCACCTCATCGACCGCATGCACCGACCGGGTCTCGACGGTCGCGCCGAGCCGAGCGGCGATGCGATCGCCTAACGAAAGGCGGGGCTCGAACCTCTTGCTCACCCGTTCAAGACGCAGGAAACATTCGCTCATGCTCCGGCCCCCAGCGGATGGTGACAGCGCCAGCTTCGCGGGCCGGAATGGGTAAGTTGCGGCGCCGTCGCGCAGATCGTGCTCGCCCGCGCGCAGCGCGGCGCAAAGGCGCAACCCTCCGGGAGATCCAGCAGCGACGGAGTATTGCCTGGAATCTGCCGCAGGACCTCACCCGGTCGCGCATTCGCGGGAAGAGAGGCGAGCAGTCCGTCGGTATAAGGGTGGCGCGGATCGCTCAGGACCTCGGCGACCGGCCCCTGCTCTACCACCCGGCCGGCATACATGACGATCAGCCGGTCGGCGAGACTGGAAACAGTGGCAAGATCGTGGCTGATCCATATCAGCGCTGTCCCGCTCTCGCGCGCCAGCTCCCGCACTTCGTGCAGGATCTGGGCCTGGATGGAGACGTCGAGGGCTGTGGTCGGCTCGTCCGCGATGATCACCTCGGGCCGGTGCAGAAGTGCGATAGCAATGGCAACGCGCTGGCGCATCCCTCCGGAAAACTGGTGTGGATAGGCGGAGAGGCGCGTCGCGGCCTCGGGTATTCCGACGCGCGTCAGCACGGCGGCCGCACGTTCCAGTCCGGCCCTGCGCGTGATCCGTTCATGCGCTCGTACCGCAAGAAGCATTTGCTCGCCGATGCTCAAGACCGGGTTCAGCGTCATCATCGGATCCTGGAAGACCATCGAGATCCGCTTGCCCCGGACTTGACGCAGGCCTTCCTGGTCCAGCGACGTAAGCTCCAGTCCATCAAGGCGGACCGAACCCTCCACAATGCGCCCAGGCGGGTCGATCAGGCCGAGTATGGAGAACCCCGTCACGGTCTTGCCCGAGCCGGACTCGCCCACCAGTCCCAGTATTTCGCCTCGCGCCAGGGTAAACGAAACGCCGTTGACCGCCTGCACCACGCCGGCGCGTGTGAGGAAGTGCGTATGCAGATTCTCGATCTCGAGCAGCATCCCGCTCATCGCCGGAGCCTTGGATTGAACTGGTCGCGAATCTGATCGCCGACGAGATTGATCGCCACGATAAGAATGATCAGGGCGACGCCTGGATAGACCGATATCCAGTAGCGCCCGCTCATCATGTATTGGAAGCCGTTCGATATCAGCATGCCAAGGGAAGGTTCCGTCACAGGCAGGCCGAGACCGAGAAAGGATAACGTCGCTTCGAGGGCGATTGAATTGGCGATCTGCACCGTGGCGACGACGATGAGCGGCGGCATGCAGTTGGGCAGCAGGTGGCGGAACAGGATCCGCTTGTCGGACAGTGGGGTCGCCACCGCCGCCTCGATATAGTCCTTGCGCCGTTCGGCCTTCGCCGCGCCATAGGCAGTGCGCGCGAAGTAGGCATACTGGGCCGCCACCAGCGCGGCAATCAGTTGCGCTTTCCCCTGGCCGAGGAGGGCCACCAGAATCAGGGCCAGCAGGATCGCCGGAAACGAGAGCTGGAGATCGACGATCCGCATGGCGAAGGTCTCGAACCGCCCGCCGAAATAGGCCGCGGCGAGGCCAACGCTCGCACCGAGCAGAAGAGCGGCCAGGCCCGCCGCCAGGCCCATCTGGATGGAGATGCGCAGTCCGTACAGGATGGCCGAAAAGAGGTCGCGTCCCTGCGCATCGGTCCCGAGCAGATGCATGTACCCGGCCGAGCCCACATGGCCGGGAGGCCGGCGGGCATCGCGGAGCGAGAGGCCGGTCAGGTCGTAAGGATCCTGCGGCGCGATGACCGGAGCCAGCAGCGCCAGCACCAGGATCAGAGCGATCACGAACAAAGCGGCCACCGCGATGCCGCTCTCGCGGAACTCGACCCAGAAGGCGCGCAGCTGTTCCATGAACCCGCTCATGCACCCCTTCCTCCACGCAGCCGTGGGTCGAGGGCAGCATAGGAGATGTCGACAAGAAGGTTGATGGTCACGAAAAGTGCGGCGATAAGGATGAGATAGGCCACCATAACCGGACGGTCGAGGGAGGTGATGGAATCGATGATGAGTTTGCCGAGGCCGGGCCAGGAGAAGATGGTTTCCGTTACCACCGCGAACGCAAGCGTGGAACCGAACTCAAGCCCGAAGACGGTGACGATCGGGATGGAAATCAGCTTCAGGACATGGCGGCGCAGAATCGTCGCCTCGGATATGCCCGCCGCCCTCGCAAACTTGACCGTGTCGGTCAGGATGATCTCGCGGGTCCCGGCCCTTGCCAGCCGTATCATCATCGCGAGTTTGAAAAGGGAGAGGTTGAGCGCCGGCAGCAGCAGATGAGAAAGCCCCTCCAGGCTGGTGAAGCTCCAGGGAACGCCAAAAAGGAGGACCGTCGGACCGCGTCCACCCGCGGGCAACCAGCCAAGGGAAACGGCGAAGGCAAGGATCAGGATGAGTCCGACCCAGAAGGTGGGAACGGAGAATCCGAGGATTGACAGTCCCATGATGAGCCGCGCCGCGACGGAAGTTGGCCGGTAACCCGCGTAAATACCAAGGGGGACGCCGATCAGCGTCGCGCCGAGGACGGCTGCCAGGGCGAGCTCGAGAGTCGCCGGGAGGCGGCTCAGGATCAGCGTCAGGACGGGCATGTTGTAGATGAAGGACCGGCCGAAATCCCCCTGAAGGACATTAAGCAGGAAATACAGGTACTGCTCCCAGATCGGCCGGTCGAGGCCAAAGCGGGCAATGGTGGCCTCACGGATGTCTTGAGGCGCTTCGGGAGGAATGAGAATGTCGAGCGGATTGCCAATGGCGTAGACGCCGGTGAAAACCACCAGCGACATGACCAGCATGACGACAAGGGCCTGGAGGCAGCGACCGATGACGAAACCTAGCATTCTGTCATGCCTCGACCGGGACCCCTTGCACCAGTGACGCCCGCAAACGCCAGAACCCCGGCGGCCCGTCGGCGCCGGGGTTCATTCGCCAGCCAGTCTCTTTACTTCGCCGGCTTGACGAAGTAGGCGAGCGTATCTTCGTCCGTCCTCGGGGCGATGATCACCTTGTCCTTTGCCCCGGCCCATACGGTCTGCAGTACGACGACGGGAATGTAGGCGCGGTCGGCGACCGTAAGCTCCATCGCCTTCTCGAACAGCGCCCGCCGCTTGGTGTCGTCAAGCGTCCTGGCGCCCTCCTGCATGGCTTTGTCGACATCCGGGTTCTTGTACTCGATACGGTTGAACGCCCCCATGTTCACTTCCTTGTCCATGGAATGGGCAAGAGAGCCGAGCGTGTAGGAAGCTTCGCCCGTAAGGGTACCCCAGCCATTCATGAACACCGAATATTCCTTGCGCGCCTGGGCGGGGAAATAAACAGTACGGCTGATCGCATTGACGTTCGTCTGGATGCCGACCTGCGAGAACATCTGCCCGAGACCCTGGCAGATCGCGCCATCGCCCGGCAGCCGGTCATTGGTGCAATGCAGGTCGATCTTGAAGCCGTTGGGATATCCGGCTTCCGCCAGAAGCTGGCGCGCCCGCCGCGCGTCGTGCTTGGGCCAGGCTATCCTGGTGCTCGAACCGAAGAAACCTTCCGGCATGAGCTGGCGTGCCGGCTTTCCCAGTCCTTCCAGAACAACCTCCACCATCGCCTGACGGTCGATGGCAAGGTCGAACGCCTCGCGGACGCGGGGATCGCGCAGCGGATTCTTTGCCAGGGCATTGCCTTGGAGGTCATAGACTTTCGGCGTCGGCTCCCTCTGGTCGAGCTGCAGGTTCATGACATAGACACTGTCGCCCACAAAGGTCGCGATCTTCGGATCGCGCTTCAACGCGACCCAGTCGGCGGCCGAGACGTAGTTGATGAGGTCTACCTGGCCAGCCTTGAGCGCGGCGAGGCGCGAGGAATCGTTCGCCATCTCCTTGCGAACGACCCGCGACCAGTGGGACTTGCCGCGCCAGTAAGCGTCGTGGCGATCCAGCACCAGGTCGCCCTTCGGCTCCCAGGAAACCAGCTTGTAGGGGCCGGTTCCGACGGCCGCCTTGCCTGAGTTGAATCCTGCGGCTGACGTCTCTTTCGTCGAGAAGTCTTTTGCAGCCTTGGCCGAGACGATGAACAGCCGCACGAAATCGTATGGCAGGGTGGCCGCAGGCCCATCCGTCCTGATGTGCAGCGTATGCGGATCGACGATCACGACTTCCTTTACCCGGCGCACGTAGATCGTGGTGGTCGTCGGACCGGAGACCAGGGGTACGCGCTCGATGGAAAACTTCACGTCCTCGGCGGTGAAATCACTGCCGTCATGGAACTTGACCCCCCTGCGCAACCGAAACTCCCACGTGGTTGCATCCAGCGACTTCCAGCTTTCCGCCAGTCCGGGTTCGAGCTGCAGGTTGTCGCCCGACCAGACAAGCGTATCGAAGATGTGCTTCGCCGCCTCGGCATGCGTGCCAAGGGCGGAGAAGTGCGGATCGAGCGATTCTGGTCCGCCCCGCACGCCGATGGTGAGCGTCTGCGCGAAGGCGCTTCCGGCGAAGATGAAGGCGCTGACCGCGGCGGTCAGCATGAGGCTGGCGCGAGATTGCTTCATGATCTGTCTCCCGGTCCCTGAAGTCGTCGTTGCCGCCCGTCACTCCGCGCGGCAAAAAATTCCATATGGAACTTTTCTTTAAAGCTTGTTCGGTCCAGAATGACTCGTCAAGTTCTATCTGGAACCAGTTGCGAATATCACGCCATGGCTGCCGAACGCCGCTCGTCTGCCGCCGCTGCCCCGCCCCAGGGCGCCAGCGGTCTCAACGTCATGATCGAGACCAAGCTCTGGCGCAATCCCTGCTGGCTGACGTTCCGCCTCAACTATCTGGCGCTCCGCTACAACGTCCCGCTTTATAGCTGGGTGCAGCGCCGCTATGGCCTCGCGCGCCCGGAGTTCGTCGTGATCTTCTCGCTCGGCCTGATGGACGGCGCGCGCGCAAGCGACATATCCCAGAGCTCCGGCTTTCCCAAGAACACTCTGAGCCGGGCTATACAGAAACTCATCAAGGCCCGATTGATCCAGCGCAACGTCGATCCGGCCGACCGGCGCGGCCAGATTCTGCGCCTGCGGCCGGAAGGTTTGCGCATATTCGAGGAGGCCTTGCCGAGCTTCGTCGAGTTCGAGCAGCGAATGCTGCGCACACTGAGCGCGAAGGAACGCGATGATCTTTCGCGGATCATGGCGAAGATCGTGCTCGACTCGGTGAACTGGCCGGAGGAACTGCCGGAAGAATAGACGGCGGTATGCACCGCATCCGTAGAGCGGAATTTCGAACCGGGATTGGAGAGCCATGCGAATCGCCGAAATGAACTGGATGCAGGTGGAGACGTATCTCAGGCGCGACGACCGCTGCGCTTTTCCGATCGGCTCGACCGAGCAGCACGCCCAGCTTTCCCTCTGCGTTGACACCATTCTTGCGGAACGGGTTGCCGCGGAAGCCGCCGCGCCGCTTGGCATTCCGGTCCTGCCGGTCATGCCTTTCGGCCTCTCCCCGTATTTCTCCGCCTATCCCGGCACGATCACGCTGCGGACCGAGACCCTGCTGGCGGTGTTCCGCGACGTGATCGCCAGCCTGGCACATGCCGGATTTCGCCGCATCGTGGTGGTCAACGGCCATGGTGGCAACGCTCCTGTGGGAGCCCTGGCGCAGGAACTGATGGCAGATCGGCCGGGTCTGGCCATAAAGCTGCACAATTGGTGGGCGGCCCCTCGCACAATGGCGAAGGCTCTCGCCATCGACCGCCTGGCCAGTCACGCAAGCTGGATGGAGAATTTCCCCTGGACCAGAGTTGCCGATGGCAAGGCGCCGGCAGGCCGAAAGCCCATGGTCGACCTGCAATTGCTGAAACTCTGCGCACCGGATGAAGCGCGCCGGCTGCTCGGCGACGGAAACTATGGCGGTGAATGGGAGAAGTCCGACAGCCTGATGGAAGAACTCTGGCAGGTGGGCGTGGCGGAAACGCGCGAGGTTCTGGAGGGGCCATGGCCGAACCGATCCTGATCTGGGGTGCCGGAGCCATCGGCGGGACGCTGGGTGCCTACTGGGCGCGGGCGGGGCTCGATGTGCTGCTGGTCGATATTGTCGAGGAGCACGTGGCGCGCTGCGCCGGAGAGGGCCTTCGCATTTCCGGTCCGGTGGACAGTTTTTCCGTCCGGGTCCCGGCCGTCACGCCTGATGTGCTGCGTGGCCGCTTCGAGCGGATCATTCTGGCGGTCAAGGCGCAGCACACGGTGGAGGCGACACGGATGCTGAAGCCGCACCTGGCGGAGAATGGCTTCGTGCTCTCTGCACAGAACGGCCTGAACGAGATCGAGATCGCCGACGCGATTGGCGCAGAGAACACCATGGGCGCATTCGTGAACTTTGGCGCCGACTGGCATGGACCGGGGGAGATACTTTACGGAAACAGGGGTGCGGTCGTGGTGGGCGAGATCGATGGCAGCATCCGCGCGCGGACGCGCGCGATGCATGAGGCGCTGCGCATCTTTGAGCCGGACGCGGTCCTGACCGATGATATCTGGGCCTATCTGTGGGGAAAGCTCGGCTATGGCGCCATGCTGTTCGGCACGGCCCTCACCATGGATTCAATGTCCGACAACTTCGCCGACCCGAAGAGGGAGCGCGCCTGGGTCGCGCTTGCGCGCGAGGTGATGGCCGTCGCCGTGGCACGCGGCGTGAAGCCGCGCGGCTTCAATGGCTATGAGCCAGCGGCCTTCATGCCCGGCGCCGGCCTGGATGCGGCGCGTGCATGCATCGCCACGCTGGCGGAGTTCAATCGCCACACGGCAAAGACTCACTCCGGCATCTGGCGAGACCTTGCCGTGCGCAAACGCCGGACGGAAGTCGATGCGCAGATCGGGATCATCACCAGGCTCGGAGTCGAGAGCGGGGTTCGCACACCGGCGATAACGCGGCTTGTGGAACTGATTCACGACATCGAGGACGGGCGCCGGGAGCAGTCCATGGACACGCTCGGGGAGCTGCTGCGCGTATGCTGATCGGGCTCGAAGGAAGGGTGGCAGTCGTCACCGGGGCAGCGCAGGGCATCGGCCGGGCCATCGCCAGGACGCTCGGCGAGGCCGGTGCAAACGTGCATCTCGTCGATCTGGACCGTGACGGGCTAGAGGCCAGCGCCTCCGAACTGGGTCAGACAGCCCATGTCGCCGACCTCAGCGATCGTGCCACCGCCCGGCGGGTGATCGAGGAGGTTGCCGGCGCGAGGGGGCGGCTCGATATTCTGGTCAACGCGGCCGGCGGCGTCCGCGGACAGATCGGCCGTCCCATCGAGGAGATTTCGGAGGCGGACTGGCGCGCGCTCTTCGCCGCGAATGTAGATGGCGCATTCTTCCTGTCCCAGGCTGCCGCGCCCCACATGAAGCGCCTTGCACATGGCCGTATCGTCAACATTTCGTCCGGCGCCGGACTACGCCCGAGCCTCACCGGAATCCAGGCATATGCCGCCGCCAAGCACGCCCTGGTTGGACTGACCCGGCAGCTTTCCTGGGAGCTTGCCCCCTACGGCATAACGGTCAATTCCGTCGCGCCGGGCTTCGTACTGTCGAATCCCGCGACCGTGCGTCAATGGGAAAGCTATGGTGTGGATGGCCAACGACGGCTGGTCGAGGGCATCCATTGCAAGCGCCTTGGGAGCCCCGAAGACATCGCCAACGCCACCATCTTCTTCGCCTCTGACCAGGCCGGATGGATCAGCGGTCAGGTTCTATCGGTCGATGGAGGACGGAGTTGACCGCCGACCCGGTCCTGTCATTCCTTGAGCAGGATCGGGCCGCCGCGCTCGAGCGCCTGATGGCGCTGCTTCGCTGTCCGTCCGTCAGCACCGATCCGGCCTACGCGCAAGGCATGGGGGCGGCGCGGGAACTGCTCATGGCCCGGCTTGCCAGGGCCGGCTTCGGCCACGTCCGGGAAATCTCCGCAGGCGGACACCCGGCCATCTATGGTGAGTGGTGTGGCCAGCCCGGGCGGCCCACCTTCCTTGTTTACGGCCATTACGATGTGCAGCCGCCGGATCCGATTGCGGACTGGTCGTCGCCGCCATTTGAGCCGCGGATCGTGGATGGGCGTATCCGCGCGCGTGGCGTTTCCGACGACAAGGCGCCATTGTCGATCGCAATCGAGGCAATGGCCGGATTCCTTCATGTCGAAGGGAGACTTCCGGTCAATGTCAAACTGCTGCTCGAAGGCGAGGAAGAATGCGGCAGCGCCACGCTCGGCCAGATCTGCGAGAGGCACCGCGATCTCCTGGCTGCCGATGCGGTGATCTCAGCCGACGGCGCGCGCTGGCGGACCGATCTCTGCACGGTCAATGTCGGGTCCCGCGGCAATGCGGCGCTCGAGTTTTCCCTGACCACCGCCGCTCGCGACCTCCATTCGGGCCGCTTCGGTGGCGCTACCGTCAATGCCCTGCACGCCATGGCCAGGCTGCTGGCCAGCCTGCACGAGGCGGACGGCCGCGTGGCGGTGGAGGATTTTTATGATGACGCGCGGCTGCCCGAGGCGGCAGACCTTGCCATGTTGGCGCGCATTCCCTTTGATGAATCCGGCTTCTTCAGGGAGTTCAGCGGCAGGCCGCATGGCGAGCCGGGCTATGGCACCCTCGCCCGGCTGTGGCTTCGCCCCACGCTGGAAATGAACGGGATGTGGGGCGGCTACACGGGGGCAGGTGCGAAAACCATTGTCCCCCATCGGGCGGAAGCCAAACTCACCATGCGTCTGGCGGATGGACAGGATCCCGCTCGGGTCGTTGCGGCGGTCCGGCGACATCTCAAGAACCATTGTCCTGCCGGAGCGCAGCTGGATTTCAGGGACACGTCCCCGGGAAGTCGAGCCTACACCGTCCCGGAAAACCATCCGCTCCTGCTCGCCGTGGAACGGACTCTTGCGGACGTGACTGGCGCACAGCCGGTCCGTGTCAGGATCGGCGCCACCCTGCCGCTCAGCGATATCGTTTCGACAAGGCTTGGACTGGATACGGTCATGTTCTCCTTCTCGACTGCCGATGAAAAGTTTCACGCGCCCGACGAATTCTTTCGCCTTGCCTCGTTCGATAAAGGGCTTCGCGCATGGGTCCTGCTGTTACGCCGGCTTGGCCTGCAGACGCCATACGATTATGCGCGATTCCAGCACCGGCCCGAACGACCATCGGCATAAGCCTGGGCGGGCCTGATTCGCATTTCGATTCTGTCGCTCGCGGCAGCGCTCGCAGTCGCCATCAACACTTCACGGAGAGAAGCCTTACAGGCCGGCTTCTGCCTTTACATGGCTGGCGACTTCCGCGTGAGTCGCGAACCAGACATCGCCCTTCTCCTTCATGTATTCGAGGAGGCGATCGAGGATCCAGATGCGGGAGCGGTAGCCGATCACGTGTGGATGCATCGTGAGCAGGAAGAGGCCTCCTTCAGAATAGGCCCCATCGAACTCCCGCCGGAAGATGTCGAATACTGCCTCGGGCGGAGTGTAGGGCCTGAGGCCCGAGAAGCGGTGCATGTTGAAATAGACGGCATCGTCGCGGATCCACTCCACCGGCAGTTCAATGATTCCAGTGGGCTCCCCCGCCTCGAGCAGCTCGTAGGGATCATCGTCGGCCATGAGCGAGGAATCGTAGAGCAAACCCAGCTCCCGCACGATCCGGAGAGTATTCGGGCTGAAGTCCCAGGATGGCGTTCGCATTCCAACAGGCCGCCGGCCGGTCAGCTTCTCGAGAACATCGGCAGCACGGAACATGAGATCACGTTCCGTCTCGTAGGGCAGCGCCGAATTCAGTTCGTGAATCCAGCCATGAATGCCGATCTCGTGACCTGCGGCGGCGAGATCGCGCTGTTCCTCCGGGTGGAGAAGCGCTGCCACCGCCGGAACGAAAAAACTGGCCCGAACCCCATGGCGATCCAGGGTCCGGGTGATTCTCGGCACACCCTGCCGCGGGCCGTACTGCCCCCACGACATGCGACCGATCGACCTGGCGCCGTCGCGCAACTCGTTCGTCTCGTGATCTGAGTCGAAGGAAAGCGCGACCGCCGCCCGCGCTCCGTTCGGCCAACTCCTCGGCGCAAGCGACCGTCCGGCCCGCACCTGATCGACCAGCCGCCGCCATTCCACTTCAGACCAGGCCCACGGTTGCTGCTCGTTCATCGACGCCTCTCCTGCCATGCTGGACGGAGCATAACGGTTTCCAGAGACGGCGTCACAACCTCCGCGCTAACGAAGTGTGACGGCGGTACCGAAGATGTTGGTCGATTGATGCGAGAAGTATCCGCCATTGCCATGTGCCAGCGCCACATCGGGCGCTCCTGCCTGCCGCTCGCCACCCTGGCGGCGTAGCTGGATGCAGGCTTCCATGATGGCGAAAAGCCCAAACATGCCTGGATGCACGAAGGAAAGACCGCCACCACCTGTATTCACCGGCAATCGCCCGCCCGGCGCGATGCCGCCATTCTCGACGTAGGGCCCGCCTTCGCCCTTGCTGCAGAATCCGAGATCCTCGAGAAAGAGGATCGGCAGGATGGTGAAGGCATCGTAGAGCTGCACCACATCCACATCCTTTGGAGCGAGCCCCGCCATGGCGAACGCCTCGCGCCCGCTTTGGACTGCGGCCGTCACCGTGAGATCCTCCATAGTCGAGATATCGCGATGCCAGGTGGCCGAAGCCGAGCCCAGGACATAGACAGGGGGCTGGCGCAGATCCCGGGCGCGCTCCGCCGATGTCAGGACGATCGCGGCCCCGCCATCCGAAACGAGACAGCAATCAAGGCGAGACAACGGATCGCATACCATCGGCGACGACAGAACATCGGCGACGGTGATCGGATCCCTGAGCGCCGCATCCGGATTGCCCCGGGCCCAGAGCCGCGAGGCCACGGCCACTTCGGCCATCTGCTCGCGCGTTGTTCCGTACTGGTGCATGTGTCGCGCGGCGGCCATGGCGTAGGCACCGACCGGAAGCAGTGGCTGGTAAGCGACCTGCAAGGGCGTAAGGTCGATCAGCCCGTAAATGTCGCGCGACGAACGCGCGTTCGAACCATAGATGATCAACACTGTCTCGCACAGGCCCGCTTCGATCGCCAGCGACGCCTGCTGGATATGTGCCATGAATGTCGAGCCGCCGGTCATGTCGGCATTGGTCCATCGCGGCCGGATTCGAAGCTGCTCGGCGAAGGATGTGGTCGGGAAAAAATGGTAGAAGGTGCTGGCGCAGAGCCCGTCTACATCGTCGATGGAGAGCCCAGCATCCGCCAAGGCCCGTTCCGCGGCGGCAGCGCCAAGCTCGATCGGACTCCAGCCTGGAGCAGAACCAAGGCCAGCATAGCCGAGCCCGGCCACGGCGGTCTTTCCGCGCAAGGAATTCATTGCCATGCTCCAGTTCAGGCCGGATAGAAAACGACGAGCGGCTGCTCAGCCTTTGGATCCCAGGCCGGCTTCTCGATGCGCGCCCTGACCTTCAATCCAATCGAGACCGCGTTCGGGTCCATGCCCAGCACGCGCGTCAGCATGCGCGGCCCCTCGACCAGTTCGACAAGCGAAATATTGTAGTCCCCGCCGTGTTCCGGCTTGCGACGTACCGTCGTGAACGAATAGACCGTTCCGAGGCCGGACATCTCGACCCATTCGAGCCCCGCGCTCGGTGCACCTCTCGCAAAGGAGCGGGGATAATAGAGCAGCTCGCCAGTTTCCGAGGAGCGCTGCAGCATGAAGCGGCCCTCGGAGAGGTACTTCAGGTACTGTGCGACCGGGCCGGGACCTTTCAGGGAAACCGACACGACACCTCCCCCTTCGCGCAGGTCTGCCTGCTCAGTTCGCATCGTTGCCGCCCTTTGCGGAGTAGCGCTCGATCATTGTTTCGATCACCGCCCGTTTCAGGATCTTGCCCGTGGCGCCCTTGGGCAGTTCCTGCCAGATCTCGATGTTCTTGGGGATCTTGAAGTTGGCGATCTTGTCGACGCAGAAACCACGCAATTCCTCCGGAGTGGCCGACTTCCCCGGCTTCAGGCTGACCACGGCCTCGATACGGTCGCCCCAGACCGGATCAGGCAGACCGAAAACCGAGACTTCATGAATGGCGGGATGTTCCGCCAGCACGTTCTCGACTTCGGTCGGAAAGACATTGTAACCCCCCGTCTTGATGCGGAACTTGGCCCGGTCAGCCAGATAGACGTATCCGTCGTCGTCCTGCCGCGCCAGATCGCCCGTGCGCAGCCATTCGCCAAAGAACATCTCGCCGAAATTCTCTGGCGGCCTCCAGTAGCCAGGAAAGATCACGTCGGAACGGACGACGAGTTCCCCGATCTCGCCATTCGGCAGGTCTCGGTTTTCCTCATCGACGATCCGTACATCCACCCAGGAAAGTGGCCGGCCGATCGAGGAAAGCAGTTCCGGCCGCGTAGTCAGGCCCAGCATATGATCGGATGGAAACAGCATGTTCGACATGCCAAGAAGTTCGGTCGTGCCATACATCTGCAGGAACGGACAGCCAAAGCGCGACATCGCCTCGCGAATGGTGGCAGGTGGCAGCGGCGAAGCCCCATAGCCCAGCAGCTTCATGGACCGCACATCGTAGCGCTCCAGGTCGGGGACCGTCAGCAGGGCGGCAAGCATGGTCGGCACGAGAACCCCGTTCGTCACTTTCTCGCGGTCGATCAGGTGCAGCGCCCGTTCCGCATTCCAGGGACCAACGATCACGCAGGTTGCCGCCAGGAACACGTTGCGAAGCATGTGCATCATGGGCACGCCCGCCGCAGGCATCGCCTGCAGCCAGACAGAATCGTGCACCAGGCCTTCGTTCATCGCCGTATAGAGAATGGTACGGAGGAACTTGTCATGCGGATAGATCGCACCCTTCGGTAGCCCGGTCGAACCCGAGGTATAGGCGATCATTGCAGTTTCGTGCGGCGTCTGTTCCAGGACGCCATCGCGCATGTGGCGTGTGATCAGCTCCTCATAATCGTATGCCGCCGCATGACCGGCACCGAACCCAATGAAGGTGGGCACCAGCTCGAACTCGCTTACCCGCGCGGCAATGAGATCGATGATCCGCTGGTGCTCGCCGGCATAGAACACCAGCCGCGGCTCACAGTCAGCGATCAGCGCGGCCACTTCAGCCGCCGCAAGCCGCGGATTGATGCCGACCCTGATTGCCCCAATCTTTGTTGCGGCGAAGAACGTCTCGGGAACTTCGATGCAATCGTTGGTGAGGATCGCGATCCGCTCGCCACGCTGCACGCCAAGTGCTCGACAGGCATGCCCGAGCGCATCCGTGCGCCGGTCCAGCTCACCCCAGCTTATCCGCCTATCGATTTCGACGAAGGCATCCTTCCCCGGCCAGTGCGCCCCATTGCGCCGCGCCAGTTCACCAAAAGTCAACATCGTGCAACGCCCCGATCCGGAATTCGTACCAGTCCCCTACTTTCCGATCATCGCGTCCGCGAACTCGCGCAGCATGGCCATCTCGACCTCCTGCGGAAAGTATCCGACATGGTGCCACAGGAAGAACTCATTCACCTTGTAGAGTTCGCGCATCCGCCCGATATCGTCCTGAACCGCCTGCTTGCTGCCGCTCCACAGCCTGCCAACCGGCACATGATAGGGGGGCGCATTGTAGGCATAGTTGAAGAGTTCGAGGAAGCCCTGCTCAATGTCCTTGGTCTCGGCGGGATTGCGGCCCAGTGTCAGGTGACCGCCGATCGCGACCAGATCGTCCGGCACGACCTTGCGGCCTACGCGCTCGGCTTCCTTCGTGTATTCGTCGATCACGATCGGCATGAAGCGCTCGTTCTCGTTGGATACGAAGGACACCATCTTGCCGCCCTCCCGCGCCCAGAAGCGAACCGTCTCCATGCTGTTCGAGAATGGGGCATAGACAGGCGGATACGGATCCTGGAAAGGCCGCGGAACAATGCCGATTTCCTTCAGCTGGTGATCCTTTGTGATGGCATGAGCGCCAAAATCCTCGGTCGGCGCGAAATGCCATTCCGTCGGATAGGGCACCTTCCAGAACTCACCATCGATATGCGTTGTCGGCTTGGTCCAGAGTTCCTTCACGATGCGCCAGTTCTCGTAAAAGATCGCGCGGTTGCGCCTGTCTGCCTCCGAGCGGTCGGAGTGCGTCGAGGTTACGTTCACATGCTGGCCGAATGTTGCTGTCCAGCGCGGTGTATTGCCGCGTGAGAATCCTGCGAAGACCCTGCCATTTGTAAAGTGATCGAGCAGGGCGATATCCTCGGCGAGCTGGATCGGGTTGACCACCGTCAGATTCATCCCAAGCTGGCCCACGCGCATCTTCTTCGTGTGCTGCGCGACGAAGTAGTCCCAGAACAGCGGGTTGGTCGTTGGCTCAATGCCTTCCACCTGCATATGCTGTTCGGTCATGCAGAAGCCACCGTAGCCGAGTGATTCGGCATACTGCATCTGCTCCCGCAGCCTGTCCATGAAGACGCGGAAGCGGCCCTTGTCGGAACCCGCAAGCTGCACTCGTTCGCCGCGACCGATGAGATACGGAATTACCAGGATGTTGAAACGCATGTGGGCCTCAAGCGGTTTGGATGACGGCAAGCGCATCGATCTCGATCATGGCATCGGGATCGAACAGCATCGTGACCTCGACCATTGTCATGGCGGGAAAGTGCTTGCCCAGGATTTCCATCCAGGCAGTGCGAATCTCCGCTGCGCTGTCCTTGAAAGCCTGTATGTCGCGAACGTAGGCACGCATCATCGCGATGTCGGTCGGCTTGCCGCCATCCGCGGCAACCACATCGACCACGTTGCGCAGGCACTGCGCGAACTGTTTCGCGAACGGCATACCCTTCGGGACTTCGACTCCACCTTTTTCGGTGGCAAGCTGTCCGGCAACGCTCAGGACCTTGCCGCCTTGCGCCGACATGCCCCAGGAAAAGCCTGGCCCGCGGGCCCAGCCTTCCGGAAGCACGGCCTTCAGATGTGACATTCGCAGCCCTCCTTATCGAGGCGAAACCGTAACACGTGATTTGTTGCACGTCCAACAAAAACACCGGTCCGATGAGATACCCGCCGGCTGTGTCTCGACGCTTCAGTCGCCGGCTTGAGGTCCAACGGCAGGAGAGAGCAGCATATCCACAAGCAAGTGGCAGGCCTTCTCGGCGCGCGCGCGATCGACGGCTACGGGATCAGCCGCCCAGCCGACCCAGAATCCTTCGATCAACTGGGAGAACGAGAGCGCGGCAAGTTCCGCATCGATAGCAATTCCGCGCTGTTCGGCGGCCTGCCGCATGAGCTTCGAAATGCCGGCGCGATATCCCCGCCAGAGATCGCGATAGATCGCCCGCAGGCTCGGCGACCAGCGCGCACTGCCGACCAGCGCCACCCAGACCGCCACCTGGTCGGCGGAGAATCCGGGCGGCGAAAAACTCGATCGGACAACTGCGTGGAGCCGGTCGCGGGGATCCTTCCCCGCCGCGCGCACCGCCGCCTGATTGGCGCGCGCCACGTCCATCGACATGGCCCTGATTGCCTCCAGAAGCAGATCGTCCTTACCCTTGAAGTAGTGGCCGATCAGCCCGCGGGAGAACCCTGCCTCCTCGCAGATCATCGAGACGGTGACGCCGGCATAGCCATGTTTGGCGATGGAGCGTACTGCCGCATCGCGCAGGTCCTGTCGGCGTTCGATGGCAATGCCCGATGGCTTGCGTCGCACCGGCCTGCGCCGGCGTGTGCTCGTTCTTGTCGCAGTTTCCATGCGCTTCCGGCTCCCACAATCTCCGGTGCTATGATTGGCCAAGTATACGGGCCTCATCCGGCATTGGAAATGGACCGCTCATACGTTCGAAGGCGGACGACATGCCGATCACGCCTTCGTCATCGAAGCGGCGTCCCACGATCTGCAGGCCCACTGGCGCGCCGGCCGCCGTTAACCCGCAAGGCACTGACGCCGCGGGCTGCTCCGTAATATTGAACAGGAACGTATTGATCCATGGAGCAAACAGCGCATCCGCATCCGGCGCAGGAAGTTCAGCCGCAAAAGGCGGTATATGAACGCTTGGCAGCAGCAGGAAGTCGAGGTCATCGAAAAGCCGCACCACGCGTTCGCGCATGCGGCGCATCGTCTGCATTGCATCGAAAAGCTCGCGTGCGCCGACACGCGATATCGAGGCGGTCCAGTCGCGGATCACGACCGCTCTGTCCCGCTGGGCGGACGTGAACTTCATGAACTCTGCGTAGCAGCGCGTCCGGTAATAGGTCTCCGCCGCAGCGAGCTCGTCCGGCGCAAAGGCCAAGCTGATCGGACGCAAAGCGCAACCGCAACCCTCGAAAATCCGCGCGGCGCGCCCGGCGATCTGGATCACTTCCGCGTCGGCGGAGGTTCCAAAGCCGAGCTGATCGAGCCAGCCAACCCTGGCCCCCGCAACCGATCCGCCCATGGCCGCGGCATAGTCGATCGGCGAAGGAGGCAGAGCGGTAAAGTCCCTTTGGTCGGGACGGCCGATCGCCTGCATCAGCAGCACCGCGTCGGCAACATTGCGGGACATCGGACCTGCGGCCAGTGCCGGATCGTTTGGCGGGTAATAAGGCACGCGGCCCTGGCTTGGTTTGAGACCGTAGAGGCCACAGAAGGATGCAGGCAGGCGGATCGAACCGACAATGTCCGTTCCGACAGCCAGCGGCGCAATGCCGGCCGCCACTGACACTGCAGCGCCCGAACTCGACCCGCCGCAATTCAGCGCCTGATTCCAGGGATTCCTGGTGACCCCATGCTTTGAACTGTACCCAGAGGCCAGAATGCCGAAATCCGGCATTGTCGTTTTGCCAAGGAGGACCATGCCCTGTTCACGCTGACGCGCGATCGCCGGCGCATCGCTGTCGGGATTCGAGGTCGGCTCCTGATGCGCGCCGGACCCGCGGTAGGTGACCCAGCCGATGGTGGAAAGCGCATCCTTGGCCGAGGTGGGCACGCCATCCAAGGGACCAAACTCGGCGCCCTGCATCCAGCGGGCTTCAGACTGCCCTGCCGCCTTCATCGCGCCATCCTCGTCAACAAGATAGAAGGCGTTAAGGCGTGGATTGAGAGCGGCCAGCCGGTCGAGAGCGGCCCTGGTGACTTCCACCGGCGAAAGCTGCCGGGCACGATAGGCCTCTGCAAGGGCACTCGCGCTCATCCAATGCAGATCGCTCATGTCCTTTCCTCCGCGCCCCGTCAGTCGCCAGAGATCCCGAGATAGGTCTCGACGATCCGCGGATTGTGGGTCAGGTCGCCGCTTGGACCGGCAAGGACGATCTCGCCAGTCTCCAGCACGTAGCCATGATCCGCAACATTCAGCGCGGCGCGTGCATTCTGCTCCACCAGCAGAATAGTCACGCCCGACTGGCGCAGATCCTCGAGAATGCGGAACACTTCGGCGACAATGAGAGGTGCAAGGCCAAGGCTGGGCTCGTCAAGCATCAGCAGTCGCGGCCGCGACATCAGCGCGCGACCTATCGCCAGCATCTGCCGCTCACCACCGGAGAGCGTGCCGGCCTCCTGCGTCCGCCGCTCCTTGAGGCGCGGAAATCTCTGATAAATCTTCTCGGCATCCCGCCGCGCGGCGGCCATTCCATGCCGACGGCGACAGTATGCCCCAAGCAGCAGGTTGTCTTCGACGCTCATGCTTGAGAAAAGTTCGCGCTTCTCCGCCACCAAGGCAATACCCCGCCCCAGACGCTCCTCGACGCTGAGAGCGTTCATCCGCTCGCCGTCAAAGCGCATCTCGCCCCGGAATGGATGCAGCCCGATCAGACAGTTGAGGAGGGTGGTCTTGCCGGCGCCGTTGGGACCGATCACCGTCGCGACGCTGCCTTCCTCGAGCCGGATGCTGAGTTCGCGCAGCGCGCTGATCTTTCCATACCCGCTGCTCAGGCCCTCGACTTCAATCAGCGCGCTCATTTCACGCTGCCTCCCAGATACGCTTCCAGCACCCGCGGATCCCGGCGGATCTCCGTCGGACTGCCATGCGCGAGCTTGCAGCCAAAGTTGAGCACCACGATCTCGTCGGCAACGCCCATGACGAAGCGCATGTCATGTTCGACCAAAAGTACGCTGGTGCCCGACGCGCGCAGCTCGCGCAGCAAAGTAGCGAGTTCGGCCTTCTCCGCATGACGCAGGCCGGCAGCCGGCTCGTCAAGCAGCAGCAGTTCCGGGCCGGCACAGAGCGCGCGCGCGATCTCGACCAGCCGTTGCTGCCCCAGGGCAAGATTGCCGGCCGGCTCGTTCATCCATTTCTCCAGTCCCACGCGGCGGATCTGCCGCTCCGCCTCCGTCACCGTCAGGTGCTCTTCCTCGCCGCCAATGCCGAGACCGGCGGCAAGCGGCCCCCGCCTGGTGCGATGGTAGGCGCCGAACATCACGTTCTCGAGCACGCTCGCGGACTGGACCAGAACCACATGCTGATAGCTGCGGGCCAGGCCACGACCGACAATCTGATGTGGCCTGAGCCGGTCGATGCGCGATCCGTTCGACCATACCTCGCCGGCGTCGAGCGCGAGCAGGCCGGTGACCAGGTTGAAGAGCGTGCTCTTCCCCGCGCCGTTTGGGCCGATCAGCGCCACGATGCGTCCGCGCGCCACATCGAAGGAGACGTTGTCGACAGCGACCAGACCGCCGAACCGGCGCGATACGCCACGCACGGACAGCAGCGGCTGGTCACCGGATCGCCTGGCAACAGCCGGGAGACCATGATCCGAGGGGGAAGGTGGCCGACGCTTGTAGAGATCGAACAACGCGCCAAATCCACGGTCGCGATTGATCTGCAGAAGAAGGATGATCAGCGCACCGAAGAAGATGATCTCGAAGTTTCCAGTGCGACCGAGGATGCCGGGCATGGCGTCCTGCAGGAACTCGCGCAGGATGGTGATCACTGCGCTTCCCAGCACCGCGCCCCAGACATGCCCTGCTCCGCCAACAACGGCCATGAACAAATACTCGATGCTCATGGCGATACCGAAAGGGCTGGGATTGACGAAGCGGAGGAGATGGGCGTAGAGCCAGCCCGAGAGGCCGGCAAGCAACGCGGCATAGACGAAGACCCACAACCGCATGGCGCCGCCATTGACGCCGAAATTCTCCGCGGTCTGTGCATTGTTCTTTAGGGCGCGCATGGCGCGCCCGGCGCGGGAATGCAGCACATTGTCGCTGACCAGCAACGCAGCCAGAGTAAAGATCCATATCAGGAAGTACATCCGCCGACCGGTATCGAACGTCAGGCCAAACAACTCGATCGGCGGAATGCCCATCATCCCGGTCTGCCCGCCGAACGCCTGTATGTTGCCGAAGATGTAATATAGGCTCACGCTCCAGCAGATGGTTCCGAGCGGCAGGTAGTGCCCGGACAGTCGCAGGGTGAGCAGGCCGAGAATGACCGATACAATCAGCGTGATGCCGAGGCCGGCGGCGAGGCCGAGCCAGGGCGAAAGACCGGCGTGAGTGCTAAGGACCGCGGTCGTATAGGCGCCAATGCCAACGAATGCCGCCTGCCCGAACGAGGTGATTCCGGAAGCCCCGGTCAGCAGCACGAGGCCAAGCGCAACCAGAGAATAGAGTCCGATGTAGTTCAGCAACGTGACATAGAACTCGGGTAGCACGAAGCCGCCCACTGCGAAGACAACGGCGACGGCAAACCAACCGGCTGCCCGAACAAGCGATGCGCTCATTCCTCGTCACCTGTTGCGGGATGCGTGATCGAGAGCCAGAGCAGGATGGGCAGGATGGAGGCGAACAGGATCGCCTCCTTGAAGGCGCTCCACCAGAAGGAAGAGAAAGCCTCGATCTGGCCCACGACGAGCGCGCCCAGCGCACCCAGCGGATAGCTACCCAGGGCGCCCATAATCGCGCCGATGAAGCCCTTCAGCGCGATCAGAAGACCGGTATCGAAGTAGATCGTCGTAATCGATGATATGAGGATACCGGAGACCGCGCCGACCAGTGCGGCGAGGGTGAAACAGATGGCGCCCGCCGTTTCCGGACTGACGCCCACCAGCCTCGCACCCACGCTGTTGACCGCGGTCGCCCGCAGCGCCTTCCCGCGCAGCGTATGCCTGAAGGCGAGAAAGAGCACCGCGATCAGCAGCATGCTGGCTGCCAGCGTCGCCAGGCTCTGCCCGGTCACCGTCATGACGCCGACATCGAAGTTTGCCTGAATGAGGGGCGAAGTGCGGCCGCCTTCCGGCCCGAAGGCGAGCAGCCCACCGCCCATCAGGACCAGATGCAATGCCACTGCGGCGATCAGCAGCACGAGAACCGAGGCGTTTGCCATCGGTTGAAAGACGACACGGTAGAGGATCGGGCCAAGCGGGACGATGATTGCCAGCGTCACGAGAACCTGCGCCGCAACATTCGCCGGGGCGCCGATGTGATAGTAGAGGCTGTAGGAAAGCAGTGCGGGATAACCGGTATAGAGCATAGCCAAAGTGACGGAGCGCCTGCGATGCGGACTCCGCAATCCGCTCCAGAGTTCGAGGGCCGCCGCCATGACGCCTGCGGCCAGCAGCAGAAGTACCGTTGCCGGCACGATCCCCTGCTGCAGCAGCGCCAGGGTGAGCGCGCCGTAGGTCACGAACTCGCCCTGCGGAACGAAGATGATCCGCGTGACGGTGAAGACAAGAATGAGGGCCAGTGCGAGGAGGGCATAGATGGCCCCATTGACGAGGCCATCCTGCGTAAGCAGCATAACGATATCGAAACTCAGGGCTCAGCCCTCCCCGCGATGGCACCGGCCGCCGAAATGGAAACTACTTCGGCAGGTAGGTCCAGCGATTGTCCTTGACCTGGATGAAGATGAGGGATTCCGGCGTGAATCCTACATGGCTTTCCGGAGACATCGAGACAAGACCGGACGTGGTCACCACATTCTTCCCGTTCTCCAGCGCGTCATTGAGCGCCTGACGAAACTGCGGCGTTCCTGGCTGCGCCTTCTGGAGCGCCATCGGAATGGCCGCCTGCGCCAGCAGCATGCCGTCCCAGGCAAAGCCGGGGAATGCCGAGATGGACCCTTCGCCATACTGCTTGTTGTAGGCGTCCGCGAACTCCACGGCTGCCTTCTTGGCCGGATTCGAGTCGGGAAGCTGGTGTGCAACGATCAGCGGCCCGGTTGCGATGATCGCCCCCTCGACATCCTTGCCGCCGACGCGAAGGAAGTCGTTGGTCGTCACGCCAGTCGTCTGGTAGATGGGGCCGGTATAGCCTCGCTGACGCAGCGTCGCCTGCGGCAGAACGCCCGGAGTGCCGGCACCGATCACGAGCACCGCATCCGGTCGCGCAGCCACCACCTTGAGAACCTGGGCCGTCACCGACGTATCGTTCTTGTTGTACTTCTCCGCCGCAACGATATTCAGGCCGGCGGCCTTTGCCGCAGCATCGAACGCACTTGCCCAGCTCTCGCCATAGGCGTCATTGAAGCCGATGACCCCTACCGATTTCGCGCCCTTTCCCTTCATATGCTCCACCGTGGCGGCGGCGAACACGTCGTCATTGATCGTGGTCTTGTAGGTCCACCGGCGGATGTCATCCATCGGCAGAATGATGGACCGCGCCGCGGCAAAGGTGATGATCGGCGTCTTCGAGCGGCCAGCCACTTCGATCACTGCCAGAGCGGAGGGCGAAATGGTCGGACCCATCAACAGGTCGACCTTGTCTTCCGTAACCAGCCGCTCCACCAGGCGGCGGGCGTTGGTCGGATCTGAAGCATCGTCCAGGGTGATGTACTCGACGGTCTTGCCACCCATCGTCTTGGGCATGAGGGCAATAGCGTTCTTCTGTGGCAGGCCAAGCGTTGCCGCCGGCCCCGTCATGCTGATGACTATGCCGATCTTGATCTGTGCCTGCGCGGCCAGCGGTGCAGCCGCGAGCCCCAGGAAGGCGGTTACAATGCCGAGCGTTCGAAACAAGCGTCGCATGGAATTCCTCCGGTCGGTGAGCCGCGAGACACCAGTCGAGCCGACTATCTGCCTCCTCTGGCATGATGGGCACAAGTTTGTTGGACAGACAACAAGTTTGTTTTCGGATCGCTAACGACCGGTGCTAAGGTGCCCCCGCTGCCGGCGGAACGTGTTCGCAGAAGAGTTGACCGGCGGCGGCATTGCAACAGTCGCGCGAGTTCGCCGCAGAGGCAGCCGCTCGGCGCGCGTGGAGATACAGGATGGCGCCAAAGTCAGAAACGGTAGGGGAAGGCGAGTTCGCCGGCTGGCAGCGCTGGCTGGCCGAACCCTTTGAAGACAAGATCGGTCCCTTTCATCACCGGATTGATGAGTCCGGCCGCTTCGTTGCCGCATTCCGCGCCGACCGCTCGCACACCAACGGCCTCGAGATCGTGCATGGGGGCTGTCTCCTCGCGTTCATGGATTATGCGCTGTTCGCGCTGGCCGCGCGCCACTGCGACGGACAAGAGGCCGTCACCGTCGCCGTCGCATCCGAATTCATCGGCGCCGGGAGGATTGGCGATCTGATCCTGGCCTACCCCGAGATCGTGCGCCTCGGCGGGCGGCTGATCTTCATGCGAGGGCTGGTGCGCATTGCGGAGAAGCCAGTTCTTTCATTCTCCGGCACACTCATGCGCGTTCCCGCTCCGGCCAAGTAGCACCGCCTCACCCGGGCGGCGACCGGGAACTCTCCGAAAGAAATGAATGAACCGTCGCGAGTGCCCCATCCAGCTTTGAGCCATCTTCATCCTTGCGCGCGATGTCGCGCAGCCGCCGCACCCAATCCGCTGCATCCTGCCGTCCCTCCAGCGCCTGCGCGGCCTGCATGATACGCTCGAATTTTCCCCGCCCCCCCGCCAGCGTGTCGCCATAGCCCTTCACCAGGACCCGGCAATGCAGCGCCTCGATCGCCAGCCGCGCGTCCTTCGCCGCAAATCGCCGAACCAGCGCGAGCCAATCGTCGATGTGCTGCATTTCACGCGCATGGCGCAGCGTCCCGCGCCGATATCTCCCCCATCGGGCGAGCAATGCCAGCGTCAGGAATCCCGGGAGCGAATCCGTGCGAATGCGCCGGCCGCGGGCGAAAGTTCGACCGAGCAGCCAGCCCAGAAAGCGGTTCTCCTCCACAAAGGTGCCAAGCGCCCGTGGGAGCGTGCCGCATACCTCCTCGAGGCGTGGATGAAAATACTCCGTCACCACCAGAATCTGGCCGCGCTCGAGTCCGGCTTCGCGCCTGAGCCGATCGAAACGCGAGGCGCGCGTCTTGAGATCGGCGACACGCATGACATCGTCATATGTCATTGCGGCCGCGATGCGACGCAATGCGGCTTCGAACAAGACTTCTCCGGCTTCTCCATCTACGGCGATCCCGCCCAGACCCTGAAACCTGGCGATCCGCTCAAGAAACTCGTCCGCGTAGGCTGTATCCTGGTACTCGGCCAGACGCCGGCATGCCGCAAGTGCCAGCTCATGCACGCCCGCGGGCAGCAGGCTCAGCACGCGCTGGCCCAGCCGCTCGGTCAAGACATCGGAATGGCCGGCCACCATTTCGGGTGCGCACCTGGGCGCAAGCCCCGTACGCGCCATGTCCGCCCCGGCCAAGGCGCCGCTGGCCGCCTCGCGAAAGGCGGCGAGGCTTGCCTCCACGCCGACACCGGTCGAGCGGATGGCGTCCTCAAACCGGGATTCCGGCAGCGGAATCGCGCCGCTCGCGGCTAGGGCACCAAACAGCGCCGCGGATATCACGCTGCCATGGCGTCGCGCGATCGCCGCCATGTCGGCAGCGACAAGGCTCCGTGCGGCTTGCCTGGCCGCCTCGAAAACCTTCCCGCCATCGGCAATGCCATTACCGGGAACGGACTTCTCCTGCACCGAAAGCGCTCGGTGAGTCGATGCGATCAGCGTGGTTCGCTCCGGGGTGACCAGGCCGCGCTGGATTGCTCGACCGGCCTCCATCCATTCGGCCGCTATGACGATATCCACGTCGCCCGGCATTGGCATCAAGGCAAGAGGCGGCGTGCCATGCCCGGCTTGCCCACCGCTCCATGGCAGGAGTTCGAGATAGTAGAGCGTTGCCCCCGTCCGTTGTGCTACGCCAGGCACGGATGTTGACTGCGCGAGCCAGCCGCTCTGTTCGGCCAGCGTGACGATCCAGTTGGCAAGAACGCCTCCGCCTTGCCCGCCCATGGCCGCAATCGCAATGGAGATTGGTCTGGCTGGCACTTCGCCTGGGGTGGCCGGCTCCTCCATCTCAGGCTGGTCCGGTGTGTGGGCGGCGGCGGCTGGCGCGCCAGACAAGTTCCATGACGCAGGCGCGGAACCATCCGCGCAGCCGCTCCCATCTCCCCGGGTTACGGATTGCCGTCAGCCGGTAGAAGGATGGACACAGAATTGCCGCATCGGCGACTTCGCCGCAGTTGCCACAGCCAACGCAGTCCTGGTCAATGGCGGCGACCGGGTCTTCCTTGAACGGGTCCGATGAAGGCTTGAGGGATAGTGATGGACAGCCCGACAGCCGGACGCAGGCATGGTCGCCATTGCACACATCCTCGTCGACGCCAAATCGCTCCTGCACGACCCGCCTGCCCCGGGCAAGCGCCTCGCGCCGCACCGGCGCAAGCCTTCTCTGGCGGTTCAGCATGCACTCCGAAGAGGCGATGATGACCTTCGGGCCGTCCTCGCTCGTGCCTAGCGCCTCCCGAAGCGTGTCCCGCATCCGTGAAACGTCGTAGGTGTCATCGATCTCCCGGACCCAGCCGACACCCACGCCCCGTACCGCCTCAGCGATCGGATGCCTGGTGGAACGAGCGAGGCTGGCCGCGCGCGAGGATGGCAGATCCTGGCCACCGGTCGCCGCCGCATAGTGGTTGTCGACGATGAGAATGACGCCATCGGACTTGTTGAAGACGGCATTGCCGATGCTGCTGGTAAGGCCGTTATGCCAGAAACCCCCGTCACCCATGATCGAGATCGTGCGCCTTCCCGACTTTGCACCGAATGCAGAGGCGGAAGCCGGCCCCAGACCGTAACCCATGGTGGTGGCGCCGATATTGAACGGCGGCAGGATCGAAAACAGGTGGCAGCCGATATCGGCTGCCACGTGATGGGCGCCAAGCTCCCGCTCGACGAGTTTCATGGCCGCAAATATTGGCCGCTCCGGGCAGCCGGTGCAGAAACCCGGTGGTCTTGACGGCACTATATCGGCGAGCGCGCGCACGCTCTCTTGAGCCAGGACAGGCCCCGGATCGGGCGGTGAGCGGAGATTTGGCCTCATGTGCGGCGGCACGGCGCGACCAACAAAGCCCCTGATACCCTCTACAAGGACCGATGTCGTATACTCTCCGGCCATCGGCAGAACATCCTTGCCATGCACCCGCGTGGACAGCCCTGACTGTGCAAGCACCGACTGGATCGCCTGCTGGATGAAGTTGGGCTGGCCCTCTTCCGCCACCAGGACCGCACGCTTGTCCCGGCAGAACTCTGTTATTTCCTCCTCGACCAGTGGATAGGTGACATTGAGCACGAGCAGAGGAATCTGCGGACGGCCCAGCCCATCGGCCAGGCCAAGAACCTGCAGGGCGCGGACCACGCCATTGAACATGCCGCCCTGAAGAATGATGCCGGCCTCCGCCCCGCTCACCGGGAAATGTTCGTTCAGCTGCCGCTCCCGGATGAACCTGACCGCCGCCGGCCATCGCCGGGCGATCTTGTCCTGTTCATGGGCAAAGGAAGCTGGCGGAAGGACGATCCGGCCGGTATCGCGCTGCGGATTGGCACGCGCCTCGGCGAGAGGGAAAGATGGCCGCCTGTTGTCCCTGGCGATGAAGCGGCCGTGCAGGTGACAAGCCCTGATCCTCACTTCAAGCATGACCGGCGTGGCTGATGCCTCCGAAAGCTCGAAGCCCGCCTCGACGCTCGATACGATGCTCGGCAGGTTTGGACGGGGATCGAGCAGCCAGATCTGCGATTTCATGGCGAACGCGTGACTTCGCTCCTGCATGATCGACGAGCCCTCGCCATAATCCTCACCGACCACGATCAGCGCACCGCCGTTGACACCACTGGATGCCAGGTTCGAAAGCGCGTCGGCGGCAACGTTGGTTCCCGCCGTCGACTTCCAGGCGACCGCGCCTCGGATCGGATACATGACCGAGGCGGCCAAAGTGGCGGCGGCCGCTGCCTCGCTCGCGCTCGACTCAAAATGCACCCCGAGTTCTTCGAGAATCTCGCGCGCATCGGCGAGTACATCCATCAGGTGCGATATCGGAGCGCCCTGATATCCGGCCACATAGCCGACGCCGCATTGCAGGAGCGCCTTGGTGATAGCGACGATTCCTTCGCCACGGAACTCCTCGCCGGCGCGCAAGCGGAGCTGGGCAACCTCCCGGGCGAAAGATCGTTCGGCCAAAGCACCCTCCCCTATTCCGGTCAGCCGGCGGGAAGGGCGCCGGGAGCGTCAAATCCCTCGGTCCCCCTGGGAATGTGAAATGCGGTGCGCTGATGCTGGCTGCGCAGCCAGGATGATCGCGCGAGCAGGGCGAACACGCGGGAACGCAGCCACTCCGGCCAGACTGTCAGCTCACTATAGAAGCTGGAGAAGCGCTGTGTGTGATCGGTAAGCGGCCGCTCCTTTCGCTCCCATTCCTCCAGCGCCGTTTCGACATCCGCGCCATGCTCCAGCGTCACCGCCAGTCCCAGGGCATTCATCATCGCACAGGCCCCACCCTGACCGAGGTTGGGTGCCATCGCATGCGCAGCATCGCCAATGACCGCCACGCGCCCTTTCGACCATCGCTTCATGCTAATGACCTGAAACCGGTCCCAGCGGGCTTCGCCGTCAAGCCGCCCGATAAGGTCGCGCAGCGCGGGAAATGCTGCCTGCCAGGCCACCTTGTCGATGGGAATGCGTTTCCCAACCTCGTCCGTATCGAGAGTGGTCAATGCCACATAGAGATCCTCATCGCTGCAGGGCGCGAGCAGGATGCGGCGGTAACCTGACCAGTATTCCACGTTGCGCTTTGCATCCGGGCTTGACAGCTCCTCCGGCAGTCGCGGAACCATGATCCGGATCGCGCCATCCTTAAGCCAGCGCTGCCGGTAGGGGATACGCAACTGGTCGCGGATGCGGGAATGAACGCCATCCGCCGCGACGACGAGGTCGGCGCGGCAGACACGTCCCTTCGCGAGCGTAATTGCGCCGCTGGGGTCCGCCTCGACGACAGTGGAGCCGGTAACAATCTCCGCGCCGGAGCGCTCTGCCGCCTTCGCCAGTGCCGCGACCACCTGCTGGCGGGTGATCTCGAACATGCGGGTCGAGTATTTCAGGTGCGACGTGGTACGCCCCCGCGCATCGCGGGTCTCTCGTTCAAAACCCTGCCGGGCGCCGCGGCAGGCATCCGCCTCCGCGCCGAGCGCCCGCATGACCCGCAGGGAGTTTTCGAACATGGACAGGCCCGAGCCGACGATCCGCATCTCCGGCATGCGCTCATGTACACGTACGCTCCACCCCCTCTGGCAGAGCGCAGCCGCAGCCGTCAGCCCGCCAAGGCCCGCGCCGACGATCTCAGCATGCCGCTTCTCCCTCACCGCCGGCCTCCTCCCTCGTTCAGGCCGTCACCCTCGGCCGCTCCCAAAAGCGCGGAACGCGCGCGTGCGGCCAGACCTGCGGAAACAGCTCGCACCCGAAGCGCTCGCCATGGCCGATGCCCGGATCCCAGATCGGCTTTGGTCCAACTTTTCGTACCGCATAGCGTGCATCGTCGCCCGCGTAGCGGAAGGCGATCGCCCGACGGCGGCGATCCGCCATCGAGTTGCCCGGCGATCCATGCAGAACCAGCAGGTCGTGAATCAGCAGATCGCCCGGTTCCATGTCGAAATGAATGATGTTGTACTTCTGCCGTTCACCGTCGATATCGGGCATCGGCACGAACTCGTCCGTGTCCTGGTCTTTTCCGTCGGCGAAGTCCACCGGCCTGTACCAGTGTCCGCTCAGATGCGAGCCCACCACATACTCAAGCGCCCCGCTGGCCAGCGTCACACGATCGAGCGGCAACCAGACGGAGCAGACCTGCCGACCGTCATACCAGCCATAAGGCTGATCCTGATGCCAGGGCGTCGTGTTCGGCGTATTGGGCTCCTTCACAAAAGCGATGTCTGCCATGAGATGGGACACGCTTGAGCGCATGATCCCGGCGGTTATCCGCGGGATCGGAGACTCGGCCTGCAACCGCCAGAAGACCTCGTTGCGCGTCCACATGAACGTGTCGTAACCGAAACGTCCAGTCCCATCGCCGCCATAGGTCTTCGCCTGCGGCCCCGGGGCCGCCAGCACCTCCTCGAGTGCCGCCCGGAGCTGCTCGATCCATCCCTCATCGAGGACGTTACGAAGACAGACGACGCCATCGGTCTCAAAGCGGACAATGTCATCTTCAGCGACGCGGCAGGCAGTGGTGCTGGACATGGCCTTCTCCTAATATTCTTTTACATATGTATTTACATATTCTGAACTCTCCGCCCTGTCAACCATCCTGCCCGCGGCCTCAGGTGATCGGCAGCACCCTGTCGTAGGACAGGATCCCGACACCGCCCATCCACTCCCGGACCGGCTCGTAAACCAGAGTCCGCCCCGGACGCCCGCCCAGCGCGCCCATCATCATCACCCACATCGCCATCTCATGGCCGCCATTACCACCATCGCGCTCGATCTCGTCGTATGTCAGGCCAGTGAGAAAGGCCTTGTCACCCCGCTCGAACGCCGCAAGCAGTTCTCTGTCCCACTCAACATTAATGAGTTCACGACCCGACGCGGCCATTTCCCGCTCGCGCTGGTGGATCAACTTCCGTACTTCTGGATCGCGTTCGCGCCCGATCGGCCCAAGCCTCTGGATACGCAGCATGCGCCGGTCGAGTTCGTCGTGAATCCCATCTTCCTTCGCGAAGGGCGGCCAGTGGGAAATGCCACCGGACGCTATGAGCGCCACTCGCTCCGGTCGACGCCCGATGACATCACCGACCAACTCGCCAAGGCCGTAGCAGCGGGCGAATGTGGGAAGCGGAGGCGCGAAACAGTTGGTGAAAATCGGAACCAGGGGCAGGTCGCATTCGGGCCGCAGGAACTTGAAAGGCATCAACGCGTTATGCACCAGTTCCGCCGGACCCGAACGGCAGACGTCGTAGCCGGCGCGCACTGCGGTACGATGAATTTCAAGCGCGTAATCTTCGTGACCAGGCAGGCGCCGCCGCTTCATCCGCAGCCACGCTTCCGCATTCGCTGGCGGTCCCCAATGTTCGGACGCCACTGAAATGGAGAAGGTCGGCATGTTGTTGAGACAGTACATGTCGAAATGATCGTTCACGAAGCCAATCACCAGATCCGGCCGCGCCTCCGCGAGGATCTCGCGCGCTTGGGCAAAGCCCGCATTGAGGCGTGCCATCTGCTGGGCCGGTGGTGCGTCGAGCCGATCACCCAGTCCCGGCGTGTGAGTCATCGCTATCGCTGCAACAATCGGCATGATCCTGCTTCGCTTCCCCCTGCGCTGCTCCGCCGGATCGCAGCCCCGCCAATACACTGCGGACCTTCACTTGCTCGCGCGGTGCAGGCCACTTGCGCGATCCTGTCTTCAGGCATAATATGCAATCACATATGATGTTGCAAATAATTCCGCTGCGAACCAGTGGCGGCCGGTCACGCCGATCGAATTCGCGTTCTCTAACAGCGAGGCATAAGGGGGAAACAGCTCATGAGCAGGATAGTTCCGTTGGCGGGAGCGGCGATAGCCGCGTTCGTTGCATTGATCGGGATCGCGCCGGCGAGCGCCAACGCGCAGGATATCGTCTTGCGCTTCAACCGCTGGGTGCCGCCAACCCATCATTTTCATGCGCGCATCATGGCTCCATGGGCCGAGCGCGTAGAAAAGGCGACCGAGGGGCGGGTCAAGATCGAATTCACCGCCTCGTCGCTGGGCGCACCACCCCGCCAGTTCGATCTGGCGGCGACCGGCATTGCCGACATCACTGCCGGCAACCAGACCTATACGCCCGACCGCTTCGTCCTCAGTCGTGTCGCGGAGCTGCCGTTCCTCGGGGACAGCGCCGAAGCCCTCTCCGTCGCGCAATGGCGGGTGCATGAGAAGTTCTTTGCATCGGCAGGAGAGTACAAGGGAACCAAGCTACTGACGGTGTTCAACAACGGACCTTTCCAGATCTTCACTGCAAAGAAGCCGATCGCGACCGTTGAGGATCTGAAGAACCTCAAGATGCGCGCCGCGGGAGGAACGCCGACGGAAGTGGCGACCGCGCTTGGCGTGGTCCCGATTGGCGCGCCGGTGACCGAGGCTTATGAGATGCTTTCGCGTGGCATCGTTGATGGAACCTTTCTGCCACCCGATTCGATCCGAAGCTTCCGCATGGACAAGTTCCTCGCGCATCAGGTGAAGGTTCCCGCCGGCTTGTTTAACGCCGCATTCTTCGTGGTTATGAACGAAGCCAAATGGAATGCGCTTTCCGAGGCGAACCGGAAGGCGATCTGGAGCGTGTCGGGCGAAGTCTTTGCGCGCGAAGCCGGTCGCATCTGGGATGATCAGGATCGTATAGCGAACGAGCAATTCCGGGATAGCGGCATGAAAATCAGCACTGCTTCTCCGGCGATGATGGCCGAACTCAAGTCCCGGCTTTCCGGAGTTGAGCAAGGCTGGATCCGCGAGGCGGCCGCGAAGGGTGTTGATGGTAAGGCCGCCGTCGCTATGCTGCGTGCCGAAGCCGCCCGCCACAAGCCGATGAACTGATCCTCCGTAGCCCGGCGCCAGCGGTCCTGCCGGCGCCGGGCATCGCCACCAATGGGAACGTGCCGCAAATGACTTGCAACCGGGCAGCGCTCCGTTATACCTAGACGAGGAAATGCGGCATGCCGCCATCCTGCTTTGCCGCGTTCGGCAATACCTCGAGCGAAGACGCATGAGTGCCAGCAGCAGGTCAAGACCGCCAAGGATCGACCGAACCCCCAGTCAGCCCGTCATGCGGGGGTATCTGCCGCACTACATCAGCCGGCTGATGAATGTGCTCAACCTTCGCCTGCTGGAGCATCTGCGACCGCTCCAGGTGACCGTGCAGCAGTTCCGGATCATGCAAATGCTCGATGCGCGCGAGGTGGCGAGCGTTGGCGAGATTTCGCGCGACACGGTGATCGAGCAGTCCGTCGTCAGCCGTATCGTCGACCAGCTCGAGCGACGCGGTTTTGTCACCCGCAGCAAGCGCAAGGGGAATGCCCGTATCGTCGATGTCAAGCTGACGGAGGAAGGGCGCTCGACCTTCGCGATGATGAGGCCCTATGCCCAAGCCATCGTCGCCGATGCGGTAAGTGCTCTCTCCGCCACCGAACGACGCGCCATGGAGGACATGCTGCAGCGAATGTTCGATCATGTTACGGCACCACGTCATCCCTGGCTCGACACGAATTCTCGGAACGGCGGGTCGCGGGGATAGCGTATGCACCTTCGTCGTGGCCAGGCGGCAACAGCCGCAAGAAGAACAGACGATGGCGGGATGTGCGGCGCCGCGAGCGACCAAGAAACGGGCATTCTGGTACCCGGACTGCCGCTCTCCGACTTTCTTCCGTACCTTGTAAACCAGATCGCCAATCGCATGAACACCGACCTGCGCGCCCAGATCAGGGCGATGGGCCTGTCAGTGCCGCAATGGCGCGTCCTCGCTGTGCTGCAAGCCGGCCTCGGCAACCGGATCGGCGATCTCTCCAAACACACCATCATCGAGCAGTCGACGCTCAGCCGCGTCATCGACCAGATGGTGCGGGATGGCCTTGTGGAACGCCGGAGCCCGCGCCATGACAATCGTGTGGTCGAGGTGCACATGACGCGGCACGGAAGGGCAATGCTCGAACAGGTCCTGCCGATCGCGATGGCCCACTACCGGCACGCGGTCAAGGGACTGTCGAAGCAGCAGCAGGCTGCCCTGGTCGGACTTCTGCACCTTGTTCTCGCCAACGTCCAGGACCGGTTTCGCGCCTGAAGATTCAAAAGCGAGTGCCCGACAGCCATGCGAGCGCGGCGCTGGTCCAGGTCGCACTGGCGAGACCGCAACGCTCGCTCGCGGCAAAATGATCGGCATCGGCGATCTCCAGCGTCTCGACTGGGATGCCGGCATCGGCCAGGGCGCGCGTCATGTCGGCGGCCTGCTGCACAAGATGCGGGAAATCCTTCTCGCCCCAGGCCAGGAGGAAGGGTGGCGCGGATGGCCCGACATGAGCAATCGGGCTCGCATCCTCGTCGTCGGTCTCCCTTGCCAGGACCATTTCGTAGATGCGACGCGCCGAGGTGCCGGCCGCGGCCTGCCGGTTCCTTAGGTCGTAGGAACCCGAGATCGGCAGGCAACCACGGATCGCGTTTGCGGGCAGTCCCGTCCGCGCGCGCAGCGGCCCGTGCAGCGCAGCCAGCGCGGCAAGATGGCCACCGGCGGAGTGTCCGCCAACGAAAAGGCGCTTTGGATCGCCGCCGATCTGCGCGAGATTCCTATGCACCCAGGAGACCGCCGCTAGGCAGTCTTCGAGCTGTTGCGGATGCCTCACTGTCGGCGCCAGGCGATAGTTCGCGGCGACGAAGATGGCGGGCAGCGCAAGCAGCGGCGGCGCCATGAACCCCATCCATTCCTTGGTGCCGTTGGTCCAGGCCCCACCATGGAAGAATACAAGACAAGGCAGCGGTGCGGATGCCGGCGTACCCGGCAGGTAGACATCGAGCTTCTGCCAGTAATCGTCACCATACTGGATATCGATCATAACATGCGATCTTGACTGCACCTCGCGCGTCGCAGCCAGGGCGCGCTCGGCATAGCCTTTCGCCTCCGCGTGGATGAGCGGCGGCAGCGTCGGAAGATCGTCCAGGCTCATCTTGCGTCCCTCGTTCCGGTGGGTATGTGAAAAGCCGTTCGCATGCGTTGCGCGGTGACCCACCTCGAACGGCCGGCAAGATCGAGAACGATGCTGCGAAGCAGCGGCGGCAGCACCGTTACCTTGCCATAGAGGGACGATGCGCGTTGCGTGTGTTCGGTCAGCGGACGCTCCCGCATCTCCCATTCCGATAGTCCCTGCTCGATGCTTTCCGCCCCGCTGACAGCCACCGCGAGGGCTAGCGCGTTCATCAGGCTGCAGCCGCCACCTTGCCCCAGATTTGGTGCCTGCGCATGCGCCGCATCGCCGACAACCGCCACCCGGCCGGTGGACCATCGGTGCAGCCGCACGACCTCAAAACGGTCCCAGCGCCCGCGGTCATCGATGCGATCAATCAACGCCGCCAGATGTGGAAACGATCGCTTCCAGGCAGCCTTGTCCAGCGGGATCGCCTTGCCCTCGGCATCACTGTCAAGGGTGGTCAGGGCGAGATAAAGATGCCTGGAACTGCAGGGCGTATAAAGGATACGCCGGTGGCCCGACCAGTATTCGACATAGCGGCTGCCGGCCTCGCTTTCGCGCTCTTCCGGCAGCCGGTCGATCAGGAGTCGGATGGCGCCATCCGCCAGCTGGCGACGCGAGCGCAACAGGCCGAGGCTGTCCCGGATCCGCGAGTTCACCCCGTCGGCGGCCACCACCAGATCGGCTCTGGCATGGCTTCCATCGGCAAAGCGGATCTCCCCTTCCGGCGTGGCGCCAACCGCTTCGGAACCAAAGATAACCTCGGCGCCCACGGCGCGCGCCCGGCCCGCCAGCGCCTCCAGAAGCTGCTTGCGCACGATCGACACGACGCGCTTGCCCGGCTCACGCGTCCATTGCGCCCTCGCCACAACGCGGTTTCTGTCGTCGCGCGTCTCGCGTGCGATGCCCTGGTGGCAATCGGCCGTCGCCTGCGCAAGGGCGCCAAGCGCCTCCAGAACACGAAGCCCGTTCTCCCAGATATAGATGCCCGCACCATCGCCGCGCAGAGCTGGGCTTCGCTCGTGCACCCGCACCCGCCATCCGCGCAGGCCAAGGCCGATCGCGGCGGCAAGGCCGGCAATGCCGGCGCCGGCGATCTCGGCCCTGGGCTGCTGAGACCTTCCGCGCATCATCGCATGAACGAGGGCAGAAAGAGAACAATGCCGGGCACGAGTATGAAGAGGGCGAGGCGGGCAAGGTCCATCAGTATGAACGGCAGAAGGCCGCCGAACATCCTCCCGAGCGGCACATCGGGTATCACCGCCTTCAGCATGAAGACGTTCATGCCAATCGGCGGCGTGATAAGGCTGACCTCTACCACCACGACGACCACGATCCCGAACCAGACCATGTCGAAGCCCAGGCTCTGCACCAACGGATAGAACAGGGGGATGGTGAGCAGGATCATCGACAGGCTTTCGAGCAGGCAGCCCAGAACCAGATAGAGCAGGCAGATGAGAAAGATGACGGTGATCGGCGATACGTCGAGATCGCGCATCGCCTGCGAGAGCGACGAGGGAAGCCCGGCGATGTTGATGAAGTTTGAAAAGATCAGAGCGCCGAACAGGACGATGAACATCATCGAGGAAGTGCGCGCCGTTTCCAGCAGCACATCAAGCAGCCCCGACCAGGAAAGGGTGCGCCGGACCAGCGCCAGCAGGAAGGCGCCGGTCGCGCCGATACCTGCCGCCTCCGACGGAGTGAAGATACCGCCATAGATTCCGCCCATGACGAGAGCGAACAGGCCCAGGATACCGCCAACGCTGCGTAGCGCAAGGAAGCGCTGCGGCCATGGCGTGCGTTCGGCGCGCGGCGCACCTTTCGGATTCATCCAGGCCGCGATAGAAACGGCGACCAGATAGAACAGAACCCCGATAGCTCCAGGAATGATCCCGGCGATAAAAAGCTTGCCGATATCGGTATCCGTCATGAAGCCATAGATGACCAGGATCACGCTCGGCGGTATCAGTATGCCGAGCGTGCCGCCGGCGGCAATAGATGCGGTCGCCAGCCCATCGCCATAGCCATAGCGCCGCATCGACGGCATGGCGACCTTCGCCATGGTGGCCGCCGTCGCCATGCTGGAACCGCAGACCGCACTAAAGCCACCGCATGCCACGATGGTGGCCATCGCCAGCCCGCCACGTCGATGGCCAAGGAAAGCATGCGAGGCGGAATACAGTTCCTCTGACAGTCGCGAGCTGGTGACCAGGTTGCCCATCAGGATGAAGAGCGGCAGGATCGAGAAGCCATAATTGAAGACGTTGTCGGTGATGATCTGTCCGATCATGGCGATGGTGGGTTGCCAGCCGACAAAAGCCGCGAATCCCACAGCGCCGACGATACCCATTCCAAAACCGATCGGAACGCCAAGGAACAGCAGCGCGAAGAGTACGGCGAAGGCTATGGCCGTGGCTATCATCTGAGACTCGGCCCGGACGAAACCAGGGCGCGAAGCGCCACCAGGGAGAAGAGGGCGAGGATCAGCGCAGCAATGGCCGCCATCACCGAAATGAAGATGACGATGGGTGCTGTCGGCAGGGCCAGTACGCTGGTCGCGGTACCAAGCCGGATCTGCTGGCCGGCCTGCAGCGTCAACGCATAGCTTGCGACCACGCATGCCACGCTCCCGGCAAGATGGACGACTAGATCGGCAGCATGCCTTGCCCGGCCTCGCAGGACGCTGTCGAACAGGCCGGTCGAAACATGATTGCGTCGTAGCGTCACGGAGGGCAGGACTCCGAAGACGGCGACCGCCAGCAACAACTCCGTCAGTTCGTAGGCGCCACGGATCGGGGCGGAGAAGACATAGCGTCCGATGACATCCGCGAAGGTCATCAGCATCATCAGGAAAAGGCAGCTTCCGGACAGCACGCCTAGGAGCGCGCCGGCGCGTCGCGCTGCGAGCGCGAAACCATGCGGCTCGTCGCTTGGCCGCTGTCCGTACCGTCCCCCTTCCCAGCTCATCGGGCCTCCCCGCAGCCCACGTCCTTGTACCGGGAGCAGTCTATCACATGCAATTACATATGAAAATGCAGTTTTCTTAGGCTCAAGCCAAGGCCGATCTGACGCCAGTACCGGTCGGTCAGGCGCATGGGCGTCACTTCGAGGGTCTGCGAAGCGTTGGCCAGCGGTCAGGCACTGCCGCTATTGAGGCCGCGCAGATACGCCATCACCTCCTCCAGCGGCAATACGTCGCCATACTTGGCGTTGATGTCGAACAGGTTCGCCTCGTGCGGCGTGCGGTGACGGTCTCCCACGCATTCGCGCGGCACGATTACCCGGAAGCCATGCTGCATTCCATCGACGGCCGTCGCGCGCACACAGCCGCTCGTCGAACATCCAGTGACAATCAGCGTGTCGATGCCGTTCGCTGTCAGAGTGGCGCCGAGCGTGGTCCCGAAAAATGCGCTGGCATAGTTCTTGACGATGACCAGGTCGCTCGCCACCAGCGGCAGCTCATCGACGATTTCGGAAAGCGGCTCGCCCGGCACCATCGCCCTCAACGCGGGTACCTTGCGGATGAACAGGCCGCCATCGAGACCGTCCGGGTGATAAAGCACCCGGGTGAAAATCACGGGCACCTTCCTCGCGCGCGCCAGGTCGAGCAGGGGAGCCGTGGCACGTACCGCAACCTCCACGTCCGGCGCATGGAGGGGCGCACCGGGCGTCGTGTAGGCCTTGATGAAGTCAATGACCAGAACGGCCGGGCTGCAGCCGAACCCCAGCCTGCCATCGAACACGCCCCGATAGTTCTCTTCCAGATCAGCCATCGGCCCCTCCCCGCCCTATTTCGCCAGAATCCCCGGCAGCCACATGGCAATCTGCGGAAAAGCGATCATGAGGACCACGAAGCCGATCATGATCGCAAGGAACGGCAGCACGCCGATTGCTACCTCGGAGAACGAGCCGCTCTTGCGCAACGACTGGACCACGAAAAGGTTGACGCCGATCGGCGGTGTGATCATCGCCGCCTCGCTCAGAATCATGAAGACCACCCCAAACCAGACCGGGTCGAAGCCAAGCGCTACCACCAGCGGCACGACGATCGGTGCCGTCGCCACCATCATCGAGATCGGATCCATGAAGCAGCCAAGCAGCAGATAGACGCAGACGATGACCGCCATCATCTCGTACTTGCCGAGGCCGAGCGACTTCACCCAGCCAAGGACCATGTCGGTGATGCCGACACTGCCCATGCAGAAGTTAAGGAACACGGCAATGACGATGATCAGCATGATCATGCAGGTCGTCCGCATCGTCGCCTCAAAGGCGGCGATGAGGCTCCGCCACGACAGGCCACGGCCCAACAGCGCGATGAGGAGGGAAGCGATCACGCCCATCGCGGCGGCCTCGCTCGGCGTCGCCACGCCGCCATAGATGCTGCCCACTACAACCAGGAAAAGCGCGAGCGGCGGCAGGAGATGCGGCAGGCCGCGCAGCCGGTCGCCCCAGGAATAGGGGATAGCCCTGCCGCTCCATCGCGGCCTGACCACGCAGGCAACGAAGATTACCGAGGAGAACAGGAAAGCAAGCAGCAGTCCGGGTATGGCGCTGGCAATGTAGAGTGCCGTGATCGAGGTATCGGACAGCATGCCATAGAGCACCATGTTGATACTCGGCGGGATGAGGATGCCAAGCGTGCCGCCCGCCGCCAGGCTGCCCAGGAAGAGCGGCGGATTGTAGCCGTAACGGTCGATGTTCGAGAGCGACACCGTGCCGACCGTCGCCGCGGTGGCGACGCTCGAGCCCGAGGTCGCGGCGAACATGGTGGCCGCCGCCACGTTGGTATGCATGACGCCGCCGGGCAGGCGGTTCAGCCATGCATCCAGAGCCGTGTACATCCGGTCTGTCATGCCCGACTTGGTCAGGATCTCGCCCATCAGGATGAACATCGGGACGGCGATCAAGGTGAACTCCGAACTGGCCGACCAGGCGACCTCACCGAGCGCGGCGGTCAGCGGGAAGAACGCATAGAACTCTGCCAGGACCAGCGAGACGATGCCAAGGATTGCCGCGACATGAACGCCGGCCACGACGAGGAGGAAAAGAACGCTCAGCGCAAGGACGATCATCGTGCCTCGCCGTCCCGATCTTCGACCGCACCGCCCGGCCGGGCGCGCGCCGTACCCGTCTCGAACGCCGCCATCGCCGCGCCGCCGAGGAGATGCTCCTTCATCTGGTAGCGGCGGCGAGCCACCAGCCAGGCGACGCGGACAAGCACGATGCCCGACATCACCGCGAACAGCACGAGACCGGCGGCCCACATGAGCTGCGGCAGCGCGAGCGGCGCGCCCAGGCTGCTGTTCGAGCGGGCGCCGATGCGAAAGCTCTCGATCGCCGTTATTGCGGCCTGCCATGCCAGGATCGCGGAAACCCCCGACAGCAGGCACAGGGCTACCACGTCGAGGATGGCCCGCGGACCCTGTTTCAGGCGGGCGTACATCACGTCAATGCGGATATGCGCACCGGCCAGCAATGCATAGGTGTAGCCGAAAGCCACCGCCACGGCGAAGGCATAAGTGCTGATCTCATAACTCTCGAGAAGCGACACGCTGAACAGCTTGCGGGTGATCACGTCGATGGTAATCGGAAAGGCCATGAGGAAGACGAGGCCGCCCCCGATGCGGCCGAGCCAGAGGCTCATCCGCATGACCCAGGATGGCAGTGCCAGCGCCGCATCCTTCTCCCGGTGGTCGGGGTGCCGCATGGACAAACCTATTCTCCCACCAGACAGACCTCGCAATCGGCGGCGCCGACAATGGCGGCGCCCGCGGCGGCCATGGCGGCGAGAGCCGGGCGGCGGGCCGGATTGGCTGCGGCGTAGCAGGCCGAACTCTGCCTGATGCCGAGGCTCGCCATCAACTCCGCATACTTGACGACCACGGTCAGCGGATTGACCACTGGTATATCAAGGGCGGCGGCGACTTCCGCCGCGATAGGAGACATGCAGGTGCAACCCAGGAGGATGCTTGCCGCACCGTCCCGCTGGGCCTTGCGGCAGGCGGCGATAATGCGCGAAACCACGTCGCGGTCGGCTTGCTGCATTCGGGCGATATAGTCATCCTCCGCGCCCAGCCCGGCAAGCTCGCTCTCGCTGCCCACATGGAGGACGCTTGCGACTGCTGCCTCCAGCCCGCTCTCCCTGATGACGGACCGATAGAGGAAGCGAGTCGATTCCGGCCATATCGTTACGATACCGACCGGCCGGCCGAGGCTCGCCGCGACATGCAGGCCGACCTCGCCGGCGGCGGCGACCGGGACACGCACGGCGGACTTGAGCGCGGCTGCGCCATAATCTCCGACCGTATTGAGCACGATCGCTCCGCAGCCATCGGCGGCCGCCCTTAGACCTGCCTCGATATAGCCGATCTCCTGCAGCTTGAGATCGAAGGGATTGTGCGGGAAGGCGCTCAGTGCGGGCGCATAGACGGCCGCCTCGCTGCCGGGCGCCAGCACCTTCGCAAGCTCCTCCGGTATCGCCAGGGGGTCGTTCCTGCGGAATGCGGTACCGATGATTCCGATTTTCATCAATCCCCTCCCCGGGCCTGGCCCTGGTTCGTGCCGTTGCTTTCGATGTTCCGGGAGCGATGGCGGCTCTCATACCAGGGGGTGATGCGGCCGCCCACCTGACCGCCAAGGAGGCGTCCCGCCAGCGATGCGGCCGCCATCAGCGCCGGGAGGTCCACCTGCGTCCTGTAGCCGCTTTCCTCCAGCATGAACACCAGATCCTCGGTCGCCAGGTTGCCCGAGGCGCCCGGCGCGAAGGGGCATCCTCCGAGCCCGCCGATCGAGGCGTCGAACTTCCTGATACCCTCCTGCAAAGCCACCCAGCTCAGCGTCACACCGAGGGCGCGCGTATCGTGAAAGTGCGCCGAAAGGCACCCCGCCCCGCAGCGTGCGACGGCGCTACGGAACAGCGTGGCGACCTGTCGTGGATTGCCGGCACCGATCGTGTCTGCGATGGCGACTTCATCGGCACCGGCCGCCAGCATCTCCTCCGCCAGCGCAATCACCGTATCGGGACTGGTCGGCCCCTCATAAGGGCAGGCGCAGGCGGCGGCAACATAGGCGCGGGCAAAAACCCCGTCGGCGGCAGCCTGGCGCAGCACGGCCGCGCATTCCTCCCGCGCCCGATCCAGCGACATGCCAATATTGCGCTGGTTCAGCGTCTCGGTCGCGGCAAGGACCACTGCGATCCCGCGCATTCCCGCCTCGCGGGCGCGCGCATAGCCACGCCGGTTCGGTACCAGCGCCGTCAGGTTCACCCCCTCTTCCGGAGGCAGTGCGGCAACCAGCTCGGCCGCATCGGCCATCGCCGGCACCGCCTTGGGACTGACGAAGCTCGTAAGCTCGAAACTGTGCAGGCCCGATATCCGCAACGCGCGATAGAGCTCCAGCTTCTCGGCAACGCCTAGCCGCCTGGGATGGTTCTGCAACCCGTCCCTGAGCCCCACTTCGTTGATCGTGACCCGTCCGTTTCCCGATTCCCCCTGCGCCGGCATGCCTTGCTCCTTCAGCCGATGACCCCGCGGCGGCGCAATTCGGCAATCTCCCGCCCGTCGAGGCCGCCCAGCCGCGCAAGAACCTGTTCCGTATCCTGCCCAAGCGCCGGCGGGGGCGCATATGCTTCCTCCGTCATGCCACTGAGCTTCACCGGATTGCCCGGCATCTCGATCCGCCGCCCGGAGGGCAGGTCGACTCCCACCACCATGTTCCGCGCGCGAACCTGTTCATCCGAGAGGGCATGAGCGAGATCGTTGACCGGCGCGCAAGGAATGCGCCGCTCTGTCAGCTTCTCCAGCCAGTATTCGCAGCTTTCCTTGAGGAAATGCTTCTGCAGACGCTGGTTGATGAAAGTGCGCTCGGCGAACCGGCCGGGTTGCCCGGCAAACCGCGGCTGCAGGAGTTCGGCGTCGCCAATCAGGCGCGCCAATTCAGCCCAGAAATTGTCCGTGATGACCGCAACGATGAGGTCCCGTGTCCGGGTCCGGAACGTATCGTAGGGCACATGCACGAAATGCCCGTTCCCGGCCCGGCCGGGGCTCTTGCCCGACAACAGATACATGGTGGCCATGTAGTTCAGCATCGAGATCTGCGCGTCGAGCATGGATATGTCGACATGCTGCCCGCGCCCGCTCCCGGCGCGGGCATGCAAGGCGGCCAGAATGCCGAGCGCTCCGAATACGCCGCCGCCGAGATCGCCGATCGGAATGCCCGCCCTGAGCGGCCGGCCATCGGCCTCGCCCGTAAGCGACATTCCGCCGCCCATGCCCTGGGCCACCATATCGAAGGCCGGCCGATCAATGTTGGGTCCGACACTGCCAAACCCGCTGATCGAACAGGTGATGATTCCCGGATTTATCGCCGACAGCGTCGCATGGTCTATGCCGATCCGCCTGGCGACGCCAGGGCTGAAGTTCTCCACCACAACGTCGGAATGTCTGGCCAGGCGGTGAAAGACCTTTCGTCCTTCTTCCGACTTCATGTCGATGCAGACGCTCTGCTTGTTTCGGGCAAGCGTGAGAAAATAGGCGCCCATGCCGTCGACGGAATGTTCGGGATCCTGAGCCAGGAGCTTGCGCGTTCCCTCGCCGCTAACGGGTGGCTCAATCTTGATCGTCTGCGCGCCAAGATCGGCGAGCAGCATGGAGCAGTAAGGCCCTGACAGCATATGAGTGAAGTCAAGAATGACGATATCGGACAACGGCTTCATCGGGACTCCCGCTGGGTCGTAGAACTATGGAAACGATTGGAATCTAGCCGCGTCCGGCGACGCGCGCTGCCAGCGCGAGGTCCGTGCTGTCGTGGCCGGCCGCTTCCGGCGTCCGAAGCTGCTGCTCCGCCTCGTGACGGAGTTGGACCGCGAGCAGGGAATGCTTGGCTGCAAGGACATGCGCGCGCATCACCGCCTCTGCCCACGCGCCGTCCCGCGCCGTAAAAGCGGCAACAAGCTCGCGATGATGACCAAGACTGCGCTGAAGTTCCTCTTCGTCATAGCAGTTAAAGGTACGCAGCACGATCGGCAGTTCAACGAGTTGTCCCATGAGGCGGCTCAGCCGGGGGCTTTCGGCCGCGACGAGTATCATTTTATGGAAGGTGTCGTTGAGTTCCGCGATGCGCTCCAGCGCGTCCGGTTGCCGCACCGCCGCTGTGGCAACCATCTGTTCCGCCAGCGCCCGCAATTCGGCGATCGTCGCCGCGCTCATCCGCGGAGTCGCCATGGCAGCGACGGAGCCTTCCAGGGTTGCCCTGAGATCAAACATCTGCTCCAGGTCCCGCGATGACCAGGTGCTGACGAAGGCGCCATAGTTCGGCCGCAGTTCCACCATGCCTTCGATAGCGAGCCGTCGCAGCGCCTCTCGAATCGGTGTGCGGCTGACACCGACTTCAACGGCGAGATCCTCCTCCTTGAGCCGCTCGCCCTGTTGGTACTCATTGGCAATGATACGGCGCCTGATATCGGCATAGGCCTTGGCCACCGCACTCTGACTGCCGTTCTGTTCCTCACGGGACTGCATTTCGTTCACTCCGTGATTCGGACGGAACGCATCCGTCCGCCGCCTCAGTGCCGGGCCAGCAGCGATCCCCAGCCGTCGATCTTGTCGGCGATCCCATTGCTGCGCAATGCCTGCCAGTAAATCGCCGTATTGATGGCCAGAACCGGCTTCCCGAGCCAGAGTTCCGCCGCCGCCGCCAGACGTGCCATGGCAAGGTTCGTGCCGACCTGGATCACTGCGTCGACGTCATCGCCATCGACTTCGCGGATCGCCTCCGCGAGTCGGCTTTCGCTGACATGGGCAATCTGCACCGGGCTTGCACACTTGAGACCGATGATGCGCCTGACCGTGAAGCCGCATTCCTCGAAAAAGCGCACGACATTGCGGTCGCCGACCGGCTGGTAGGGCGTGATCACGCCAATCGTCCTTGCGCCATAGAGATTAAGCGCGGCGCGGCAGGCGTCCGACCCCATCGAAACGCCCAGGCCGGTATGCTGCTCGATCTCGGCCTTCAGCCGCAGGCTCGCCGCATAGCCATCCCAAAAGGTCTCAGCCGATATGCCCAGTACCAGGTGGTCAGGTTCGCAGGACATGATCGAATCTACTGCGGCGATCTGCGCCGTCTGGATAAGCTCGATCAGGCGGTTGAAATCATCGTCATTGTTCAGCGGAATGTTCGGAATGACGATACGGCTGATATGGTTGGTGACGCCGGCCGGCCGCATAGCATCGAACTCCGGCTGCACGCTGGTATTGGTGGAGGGAATCAGGACGCCGAACTTCTTCCGCCAGCCAAGCGAGTCTGTCATTGTCCCCCCTTATGACCACAGCACGAGTTGGCGGTCGGGCATGCGGCCGATGAACGAGCCGATGGAGACCCGGTTGCGCCGGGGGCCAGCCACTCCTGCGGCGATTTCATGCGGGTTACGCGTATTGAAGATCACCACGTCGCCAGCGATGGCCTTGAAGGTGAACTTCGGCGCCCCCTCGACGATGTCATAGGACAGGCCGTAGCTCTTCGGAATCTCGCCCGGAGCGCACTCCGGGGCCCATGGCGCATTGTGCACGATCGTATCGCCCCCTTCGACCAGCTCCTCGGCGTAGAAGTTCCAGCCCAGTTGGCCGTCGATGCTGGCGATATCGTAGGCGGGGGAATTGAGCGGAGCCCAGTCGGCATGCAGGTCGACACCTTCGGATGCCACCCGCGCGATGCCCGCATAGTAGCGGCCGAATTCCGCCTCATCGGCAATCTTTATGCCAGCCTCCGTAAAGGGGCGCAGGTATTCCATCAAACGACCAACAGCATCGAACGAACGCTCGGTCAGCGCCTGCTGCTGCCGGTAGGCTTCCGCGGCATCGCGGAAATAGTCCGCCTTCGGCCGGTTCCAGCGATACTCGTACTGGGCAAGACCGATGTATCCGATCTTCCGCCCCACACTATAGTACTTGCAGCCGACCGCCTCGACGGCATCGGAAAATCGCCGACATTCCTCCGGCGTGGCAAAATTCCTGATGCGAATGGCCGGGATCCGGTTCTCGATGAGGGCCAGCAGGTTCGCCCGCGTCAGTGGTGCTTCCGCAAAGCTGGTCCATGTGCCTTCCGTATGAGCCATGCTGCTCCACTCCGCTGCTTGATGGTCCATCGGCTCAGGAGGCCGATCGCACTCGGCAGGGCCGGCCGGATCAGACCCAGGTCTTCTTCGGTGGCGATTTGATCTCGATCTGAAGGCAGTCCTCGAGAGCTTCGCTGAAATGCTCGACGCCGACCGGATGCACCCAGGAAGTTCCGGCTTCCGCGATGAATTCCTTGCCGCCGATGATCAGGCGCAGACGCCCCTTGATCAGGTAGCCCATCGATTCGTGATCAAGGTGTTTGTGAACCGGATCGATCAGGCCCTTCTTGCGCTCCACCTCGAGCAGCAGGATCTCCTCGCCCACCATCAGCTTCCGCACGGTGACGTGCCCCTGTTCGGCGACACCCTCCACGGCGGTGATCTTCTCAGGCGCGACATCCGCGGAACGGACGAAGAGATGGCCGGTCTTGGCGAGTTGTCTGTTGTCGGTCGTCAAGATTGAACCTCCGGAACCCCTAACTTGGCATCTTTGTATACAATAGCTATACGATCTTCGGAAGCACCATTTTGCATCGCATCCCGGGGAGGATGGAGAATATCCAATATCCCCAGTAGTAATTGATAATTCTCAGGCCCGTTTCAAGACACCGGATCAGGAAACGTCCTTGTTGGATTGAGCTTGATTGTATACACTGATGGTTCAACTTGCAGACGGCTGTTACATCGGGGCCAACGCAATCAGGAGGAAATGATGAAAGGTTTGCTGGGAGGAGGAGTGCTCCTTTTCGGGCTCGGCATGGCGGGCGTGGTGGCGGCGCAGGAACTCCCGCCCACGTCGCTCAAGCTGATCGGCGGCATCAGCGTGACCACCCAGAGCAGGCTGCTCGAGCGTCCGTTCTGGACCGAGCAGGTGCAGAAGCTCTCTGGCGGCCGCGTCGAAGTGGATTTCAAGCCATTCAACGAGATCGGCCTCAAGGGACCCGAAGTGCTCCGCCTGGTCCAGCGTGGCGTGGCCGACGGCTCGACCGCATTCCTTGGACACATGGCCGGCGACGTGCCGATGAACGAAGGCGTCGACCTCGCCGGGCTGAGCCCAAGCTACGAGATATTCCGCAAGGTATCGGAGACATTCCGGCCCGTGCTGGCGAAACATTACGAGAAGGATCTAGGCCTAAAGCTGCTCGGCCTGTGGTCGTACCAGGCACAGGTGCTGTTCTGCCGCGAACCGCTCAACAGCCTGAATGACCTGAAAGGCCGGAAGGTTCGTACCTCAAGCGCCACCCAGTCGGACTTTGTCGCCTACTTCGGCGGATCGGGTATTCCGATGCCGATTGGCGAAACGCAGCAGGCACTCGTCACCGGCGTCATAGATTGCGGCATTGTCGGCACGCTGGGCGCCTACCAGCTCAAATGGGGCGAAGGCGCGAAGGCCGTCTATTCGCTTCCGGTGACCTGGGGAAGCATTGCCTTCGTCATGAGCACCAAGAAGTGGGAATCGCTCGATCCCAAGGTTCAAGCTTTCTTCCAGACCCACCTAGGCAAGCTGGAGAACGATATCTGGGAACTCAACCGGACGGAACACCAACTGGGCATCGATTGCAACACCGGCAAGTCCTGCAGTCAGGGCGCGCCCGGCACGATGAAACTCGCGGAACCCAGCCAGCGTGACGAGGAACTGCGCCGGGAGGCGCTTCTCAAGGCGGTGCTCCCCGCATGGGCCAAGCGCTGCGGTGCGACCTGCGTCGCGGAATGGAACGGCTCGGTCGGCAAGCAACTCAACCTTACGGCGGTCGCTCAGTAGGACAGGCCACTAACAACGCACGGGAAGGGGCGCGGCTTGCCGCGCCCTTTCTTTTTACACCGTCGCCAGGTCCGCCGCGAAGAGCATGCCCCGACCGCAACCCGTCTGGTCTCGTTCCCCCGGCCAAATTGGGATTGGAGCGACCTGCGAGCATGGTCTCTTCCGGCCAGACAGCGGCCTGGGTTTGCCTGGCGACCGAACTTGGATTGTTGATGGGTAGAATTCGTGGATCGAACAACACTGCCATCAAGCAACTGACGGGCCCGCTCCCCCACACATGCTTCGGGACGACCTGATTCCAACAGTTCTGCTGCAAGTTCCTCAGGAAACCTGTCGCGAACCGAGCCTGTATGGCGACGCGCCACGACGAGAACAAATCGCCGGGAGGCAAAGCCCGCATCCAAAGGCTTGATTTGCATCAAGGCAAGGGGGCCGGCGCTGCGGGATCATCCGGGCGTCGCAAGGCCTTGAACGGGGCAAGCGTGTGCAAGGATTTTCCGACTGGTCGGGTAAAGGCGGCGAGGCGCTCGCCAGCATTTCCGTCACCCTCGACAAGACCAGAAGGGTCGCCATCGATATCCGCGACGCCCCGCCCCTGATGCTTCAGCCGCCCGAACTCGAGCGGACCGACAGCAATAGCCCGGTGCATGCGCATGAGGGGAGGCTCTACATCTTCTACTCCCACTACCTGCCGATCGGTCACAGCTATCGCCGCATCAGCCCAGGCGGCCTTGCGGATTTCGCGGATACCCGGCCGGTCCGCTTCCTCGCCGATCCGACGCCGCAGATCGGCAAATGGATCGAGGCAACCTGGCGCGGGCGCCTGGGTCACCTGTTCGGCTGGTATCACGCCGAACAAAGGGCCGACTGTCCGGGCAAGCATCTGTTCGTTCCAAGTATCGGTGCCGCGGTTTCGAACGATGATGGATGGCACTGGCGCGATCTCGGCACCATTCTCGCGGCGGACGCCAGCCAGCCCGATTGCACTTTCGAGAATGGATTTCTGGCCGGAGGTTATGGCGACTTCACGGTTCTGCCCGACCGAGCCGGCGATTTCCTTTACCTATACTTCTCCAGTTATGTGCGGGAGGAGGCAGCGCAGGGCATCTGCATCGCCCGTTATCCGGCAAGCGCCCGCGAAACCCCGGTCGGCCATGTGCGCATCTGGCACGAAGGCGCATGGCGATCCCCTCTCGGACGTCTGCCAACGCCAATCCTTGCCGTGGAACGGAGCTGGAAGCATCCCGATCCGGTCGGATTCTGGGGGCCGGCCATTCACTTCAATACCGCCCTTGATCTCTATGTCATGCTGCTCAACCGCACCGCAGGCGGACGCAGCAATCTCCGCCAGGATGGGATCCATGTCTCCTTCAACGCCGACATCGGCGATCCGGAGGGATGGAGCCCGCCGATCGAACTCATTCGACGCGGCGGCTGGTATCCTCAGATCGTCGGCCTTGGCGCCGGCGAAGGCGACACCATCGCCGGGCGGCGCGCCCGATTCTTCATGTCCGGTCTCTCGGCATGGGAGCTGGACTTCCGCGAAGCGGGCAGAACGCCGGCTTCCTCCGCACCCCTCGATATCCCGGGCTCCACCTTCGTGCAGCTCTTCGGCCGGCATGCGGGCGGGCAAAGCGGCTAGAGGCGGGGCGATGCCCCGGACGGCTGGATAAAAGGATACAGGGTATCGGTGATGCGGTTCGTCGGAGTCTATCGTCGCGTGATCGGGCTTCTCGCGCCGGAGAAGAGCCTTGCCATGGTCCTCGCGGTCGCGAACCTGCTGCTCGCGGGCTTGCAGTTCCTCGAGCCGGTCCTGTTCGGCCGTGTCATCGACACGCTTGCCAATGCCCAGGGGCTCGAGCGCGATGCGATCTGGAGCCGGAGCTTCATGTTCCTCGGCATCTGGGGCGCGGTCGGGCTGCTCGGCATCGGCGCGAACATCCTTGTCGCGCTGCATGCCGACCGCATGGCGCACCGGCGCCGGCTCGCCACGATGGCAGGATTTTTCGAGCATGTCCTGTCGCTCCCCCTCGCCTATCACGCGACAACCCATTCGGGGCGTCTGTTGAAAATAATGCTGGAGGGGTCAGACAATCTGTTTGGCATCTGGCTTGCGTTCTTCCGCGAGCATCTCGCAACCTTCGTCTCCGTTCTGGTGCTGCTCCCCTTTACTTTCCTGCTCAACTGGCGGCTCGCGATCCTGCTCGTCGGGTTGCTCTTCGTCTTCGCCGGCCTCAGTGCAATCGTGGTGCGCCGCACCGAAGAGGCCCAGTCCGACGTCCAGCGGTCCCATTCCGAACTCGCGGAACGGGTAGGAGACGCGCTGGGAAACATCAATCTCATCCAGAGTTTTGTCCGCCTCGCGCTCGAGGTGCAGCAGCTTGGGCAGCTCATCGACCGGGTGTTGCGCGCGCAGTATCCGGTGCTGACCTGGTGGGCGGTCGTGACGGTGCTGAGCCACGCCGCCTCCACGCTCACCGTGATCTCAATCTTCCTTTTGGGCACTTGGCTCTTCCTTGGCGGACAGGCGAGCGTGGGCGATATCGTGACCTTCATGGGTTTCGCCACGCTGCTCATTGGCAGGCTCGAACAGGCGATGGCGTTCGCCGCCCGCCTGTTCTTTCAGATGCCCTCGCTCGCGGAATTCTTCGGCGTGCTCGACACGCGCTCGTCGGTCGTGGAAAAGCCCAACGCCCTCAATCTCGGACGGGTCGCCGGAGAGGTGGAGTTCCGTAATGTCGGACTGAGTTACGGTTCCGGCAAGCGCGCGCTCGCCGATGTCAGCTTCCACGTGCCGGCTGGCCGGATCGTGGCGCTCGTCGGACCGACGGGCGCCGGGAAATCCTCCGCCATGGCCCTGCTGCATCGCCTGTGGGATCCGCAGGAGGGAAGCATTCGCATCGACGGCATCGACATTCGCGACGTCAGCCTGGAATCGCTCCGGCGCAACATCGGCATCGTCTTTCAGGACAGCCCGATGTTCTATCGCACGATCGCGGAGAATCTTCGCGTCGGGAGACCGGACGCAACGGATGAGGATCTCGCCGCCGCCGCCCGACAGGCTGAGGCACACGAGTTTATTATGTCGCACCCGGACGGCTATAACGCACTGGTGGGAGAGCGGGGCCGCAGCCTTTCCGGCGGCGAGCGCCAGCGCCTCGCCATTGCACGGGCATTGCTGAAGGATCCGCCGATCCTCATTCTCGATGAGGCGACCAGTGCGCTCGATACGGTGACGGAGGCGAGGGTGCAGGTCGCGCTGGGCCGTCTCATGCGCGGGCGGACTACCTTCGTGATCGCCCATCGCCTGTCCACAGTGCGCCATGCCGATCTTGTCCTCGTGATGGATGGCGGCCGAATCGTCGAGCAGGGAAGCTCTCAGGAGCTGGCGCAGAAGGGCGGCAAGTTCAGCGAACTTCTGGCCATCGCGAAAGGCGGCGAGGAGCTGTCATGACCGGACCCCAGCCGCCGTTCTACCGCGAGGATGAGCACCGCAACCCCGGCCTGCGTCGCGGCAGAAGCTTCACCACAAGATTCATCGCGCTTGCGATTCCGCACTGGCAGCGCGACAGCAGCGCGGCCGGCGCCGGAATCGTGACGCTCCTCATTCTCCTGAGCGTCGTGCAGGTCGGTCTCGCCGTCTGGACGAACTACTGGAGCGCGCTTTTCTTCGATGCGATCGAAAGCCGGGAACCGATCGAGGTGATCCGGCAATCCGGTATCTTCCTTCTCATCATGGTCGCCACCATCCTTGTCACCGGAGCGCATCTGCATGTGAAGCGCGACGTGCAGTTCCGCTGGCGGCGCTGGCTCACGGAACGGCTTCTGGACGAGTGGTTGCGCGACGGGCGCCATTACCAGCTCGAGCATCTGCCGGGCGATCACGGCAACCCCGATGGCCGCATCGCAGAGGATATCCGGAACCTGACTGAGGTTGCGATCGAGCTCGCGCACTCATTTCTCTACTGCGCGCTGATGCTCGTGAGTTTCGTCAGCATTCTCTGGACTCTGTCCGGTGCCATGACGGCACGGATCGGCGACACGAGCTTAGACATTCCGGGACACATGGTCTGGGTCGCGCTCCTCTATGCCGGGGTCGGGTCCACCCTGGCCTACCTTCTCGGCAAGCCGATCGTCGTTGCGACGAATCTACGCCAGACGCAGGAGGCCGAGTTCCGCTTCGGCCTCGCAAGGGCGGTGGAATACTCTGAGGCCATCGCCGTCCTCCGCGGCGAACCGGACGAACGGCGGCACCTCTCGCGGCTGTTCGACGATATCCGGCTGGCCTGGCAACAGCAGACGCTGGGCCTCCGGCGCCTGCTCTACTTCAGCTCCGGCTATGCGAGCCTCGCCACCGTCTTTCCGCTTCTGGTGAGCGCGCCCCGCTATATCGTCGGTGCGATCACTCTGGGCGGCCTCATGCAGACTGCGCAAGCCTTCCAGCAAGTCATCCAGTCCCTGTCATGGATCGTCGACAATTCCGCGCGGGTGGCGGAGTGGCGCGCCTCCGTTGAGCGGGTGCTGTCCCTGGACGAAGCCGTATTCAGGCTGAGGCGGCAAGCCGGAGCGCAAGCCGCCGCCGGCATCCTGCGCCAGAGTGCCGGCGAGCCGGTTCTTCGTTTCGTAAATCTCACCATTCGCTCGCCGGAGGGGCATCCGATCCTGAAGAACTTCGAGGCGACCGTCAGTCAGGGAGAGCGGGTTCTGATCACCGGCAATCTGGATGCCGCGACGAAGCTTTTCAAGGCGACAGCCGGACTATGGCCCTGGGGCGAGGGTTCCATCGAGCTTCCAGCCCGCACCGAGATCTTCTTGCTGCCGCAGCGGCCCTATCTTCCCGTCGACCGGTTGCGTTCGGTACTGGCCTATCCTGCGACTGACGAGTCGTTCGATTCCGAGATCCTCAGGAATGCCCTGGAGAGAGTAGGCCTCCCCGATCTCTCGCGACGCCTCGATGACACGGAGAACTGGTCCCGGATCCTGACCGAGGAAGAACAGCAGCGCCTCGCTTTCGCCCGCCTTTTGGCCCATCGTCCGCACTGGGTCTTCCTGCAGGACGCCACCGACACGCTCGAGGAGGCCGAGCAGGAAAAGCTGCTGCGGCTCGTGGTTGACGAGTTCTCCGACGCGACGCTCATTACCATCGCCCGCCATGCCGGGGCGGAAGCGCTTCATGGCCGGAAGATAGAACTGCCCAACCATCGCCATGTTGGCGCTGATGGCGCCTGGACGGCAACGACCTGAACCAGACGGAGGGATCATGCAAGCACGTCCTCAGGCTCGAACCGGCGCGAACCGTCTCGCCGTCCTGCCGCACGACTTCATATGGGGTGCCTCGACTTCGAGCTATCAGATCGAGGGGGGCGCGCGCGAGGGCGGGCGTGGCATGAGCATCTGGGATACCCATTGCCGGGAAACTGGTCGTATTTCGGGTGGCCATACCGGTGACGCCGCCTGCGACCATTATCACCGTTATGCCGAGGACGTGGAACTCATGCGGCGGCTGGGCATGCGCGCCTACCGTTTCTCCGTCGCCTGGCCACGCGTCCTGCCGCGCGGCATGGGGAAGATCAACGAGACGGGGCTGGACTTCTACGACCGCCTGATCGACGAGCTTCTTGACAGCGGCATCGAGCCCTGGCTCTGCCTCTATCACTGGGACCTGCCGCAGGCGCTCGACGATCTCGGCGGCTGGACCAATCGCGACAGCGCCGGCTGGTTCGCCGACTATGCCGCCCTGCTTGCCCGTCGCTATGGCGATCGCGTGCGCCGTTTCGCGACCTTCAACGAGCCGTCGGTCTTCGTCCTTTTCGGCTACGGCTTCGGCTGGAACGCGCCGGGCGTCGCCGACCGCAGCGCCTATTTCCGCGCGATGCATCATGTCAACCTGGCGCATGGCCGCGCCGTCGACGTTCTCCGCTCTCTCGCCCCCTCGGCCAGCATCGGCGCCATTCACAACCGGCAGAAATGTTTGCCCTCCTCGTCATCGCCGGAAGATGCACATGCGGCGGCGCTCCTGGATCAGCACTGGAACCGGGCTTTTCCCGATGCCCAGATTCTCGGCCATTACCCGCCGGATCTGGCGGAGGCGGTGGAATCCTGGACGCGCCCCGGCGATATCGCCCAGATCTGCCGGCCAATCGACTGGTTCGGCCTCAATCATTATGCGCCCATCTATGGCAAGGCGACGGTCGCGCCGCTCGGTTTCGCCTGGGGCGATGCGCCGGGTGGAATCGAACGGACGGATATCGGATGGCCCATCCACGCGGCTGCATTCCGGGATGAACTGGCCGGGACGGCCGTCCGCTATCGTCTGCCGATCTATGTTCTGGAGAACGGCTATGGCGGGCGCGAACAACCCGACGCCGAGGGCCGCATCGACGACCGGCGGCGCATCGACTATCTCGATGCCTATATCGGAGCGATGGCAGAGGCGGTAGCGCTTGGCGCCGATATTCGGGGATACTTCGTCTGGTCGCTTCTGGACAATTTCGAGTGGGGTTCCGGTTACAATCATCGCTTCGGTATCGTCTATGTCGATTTCGATTCCCAGCGTCGCATACCCAAGGCATCGGCCGAATGGTATGCCGCCCTGATTCGCGCAAGCGCCGGCGGACCACCCCGGGGCGAGGAGCCCTGAGATCGACGGCGACAGCCCGGAGCGATGGTCCGTTCGTGCGGCGGGGATCCTCGCCGTCCGCGACGTCTGCCCGCGCAGCACATGGCGCACGATCCGCCTTCGACCGGAAATGGAAAGCCGGGCATGCTTGCGGACCTCCATCCGCCCCTTCGGAGTGGCCGCATGGTTCATCCCCGCGTGCGCGGGGAACACGCATGAGGCCCAGCCGGCGCACCGTCTGGAAGCGCGCCGGCAGGACGGAAAGCAGCGCCTAATCGATGGTGCCCGCGCCGAGATCCATGAGGAAAAAGAGCCGCCGGTCGCTGCGCAGCCATTGCGCCGCCGCATCCTCGGCCGGCTCAAGGCCATCCTGCCCGCGCCCATCTTCCCCGATCCGCGACTTCGTTAGGCCGGAAAGCAGCGGCGTCAGTTCCGCCCGCCCATGCAGCAGGGCAAGGCGCCCCGCGTCACCCGGGAACAGCAGGTCGAGCTTGGCCTGCAACCGGTCATGCATTGCATTGGCGGTCGCCATCGTGGGCAAGGCGAAATAGGCGCCTGCCGCACGCCCGGCCAGAAGCAGCCGCGCGAGCAGGATCAGCGCGGCCTCTGTCTTGCCGCTGCCCGTGAGGTCCTGAATCTGATAGAGCGTCGGGCCCTCCCAGCCCGGGAAAAGACGCGGAAAACGCTACCCGAAAACAATCCGGCTCTCAGGGATCAGAGCATGGGCCAATTGCGCCATAATTTTCGTCCTCTGAGGAGCGGCACAGCGCATTCGCGGATCAACCGACCAAGACTCGCGATCACTTGGAACGTAGCACTTTTGGGCCAACCCACGCTCCGCGCGGAAGAACCAGCATCTCTACAGACAATCTGTCAAGCATCCCGAGGACGAGCCTGCTGGCCAGTGCGCCAGCCTTTTCCTTCGGCCCGACCAACCCATCGGCCAGCAGCATTGTCAGCCCGTGCACAAGCGACCAGCATGCAAGTATCGCGCCCGCGATCCTTCGTTCGTTCCTGGCCGTCTGCGTAATGGGCTGCCCAAGACCGCCAGCAATGATGGCGCCCGCAAGCAATGACCTCGTCTTTTCGGCCGCCGCCAACTCGATGGCGGGACGGGAATAATCGGGGCCGCCCAGATAACCGCCGAACATCAGTCCGTAGAGTGCTGGATTCTCGACGCCATGATCGATATAGGCGCAAAGCATCGCTGTTAATTGCTCGCGAGCGCCGATGACGCCATCGCTCTTCCGCGCCATCCGCTTGGTGAGCATCTCAAATCCGGCCGCAGAAACGGCCGCCAACAGCTCGCGCTTGTCTGCAAAGTGCTTGTAGGGCGCATTGTGGCTTACGCCGGCGCGCCGGGCCAGTTCGCGTAGCGAGAACTCGAGGCTCTGCGTCTCGCCGAGAATGGAGAGCGCCGCCTGGACGATCGTGCGACGAAGGTCACCATGGTGGTAGGGACGGTCGGCGATCAGGGTCTTGGTCATAATCAGAAATCCGTCATCGATCGCAGCTACTTATGCTCCGGAGTTGTTGTTGTCAACTTGGCAAATCTCGAAAGCTCGATCGCGCTCGACGCTGATGTTGACAGCGACAACTTTTTTGGCTAAATGTTGACAATGTCCACTCCGAGATCAGCGAGCGACCCTCTCTACATGCCCTTCGGCTCCGCTCAAGCGGACGCTTCACCACACGTCGTTTCCCGAGGTGTACCTCCGTTGCAAGCGCCGGGTCGCTCCACGAATGGCGGCTGGCGACCCGGGCGAGTCTGCCGGCCGCGCGATCGTTGCCGCGGAAACGGAAATGCACAGTTCGAGCAGACCCCTGGTCTCCTGACCCATGGCCGGGCGACTATTGATTCAAATCAAGGCTGGAATCCAGATATCCACGTATTGTGCTTGGCATATCAACATACCGCGCAGCTCACGCCGATTTTTCGCTCCATCAAAGGAATATGGCGATGACGGATTCGGCGTCAGTCGGACAATCTTTGGCGACCAGGGGCGAACGTCGTTCTGCCGCCAGGAGACATGTGGCGCGGAGTGGCGAGTTAGCGAATGCCGAGAAACCGGTAAGCTCCAAAGAAAGACCAGCCGCACCCAGCGCGCCGACCGGCGAGCCGCCAGTGAGTACCCGGTCGCCCGCGGATCGCTCCATTTACCTCGGAATGGATCGAGCGTTCAAAGCCAATTTGGCGCGACTGACAATGGGCTTGAGCCCCGCGGTTCTAGGAGCCCAGACCTTCGACTGGCTGGTGCATTTGGCCATATCACCCGGAAAGCAGATGCAGCTTGCCGAGAACTGGGGCAGCACGGTGAGCCGCCTGGCCATGTATGCCGCGCAAAGCCTCGTGGATCCCTCCACCCCTCCTAGCATCACTCCGCTTCCGCAGGATCGGCGCTTTCGTTCCGAAGCATGGCAGAGATGGCCTTACAGTCTTATCCATCAATCGTTCCTTCTAACTCAGCAATGGTGGCACAACGCGACAAGTGACGTCGATGGCATGTCCCAGCGCCATCAGAACAGCCTGTCTTTCACGGTACGTCAGCTTCTCGATATGGCCTCGCCGTCCAACTATGTCTGGACTAATCCCGACGTCGCCCAGGCGACGATGACATCAGGCGGGAGCAACCTCGCGCAAGGACTCAAGAATCTTCTGGAAGACTGGGGTCGGGCTGTGGCCGGACGACCTCCCGCGGGCGCGGACCGCTTCGTGGTCGGAACCAATGTCGCGACGACGCCCGGAAAAGTCGTGTTTCAGAACCGCCTTATCGAACTGATCCAGTACTCGCCCGCGAGCGACGAGGTACATGCCGAACCCATCCTCATCGTGCCGGCCTGGATCATGAAGTACTACATCCTCGACCTATCGCCGCAGAACTCCCTGGTGAAATACCTGGTCGATAACGGTCACACGGTCTTCATGATCTCCTGGAAGAACCCGACGTCCGCGGATCGCGATCTCGGCATGGACGACTATCGCCATTTGGGCGTAATGGCGGCCCTGGACGCGGTCACAGCAATCGTGCCAGGACGCAAGGTCCATGCGGCCGGATACTGCCTTGGCGGCACTTTGCTGGTCATAACCGCCGGAGCCATGGGCCTTCAGAACGACGACCGCTTTGCATCGGTAACACTTTTTGCCGCTCAGGCGGATTTCAGCGAAGCGGGCGAGTTGATGCTGTTCGTGAATGAAAGTGAGATCTCGTACCTGGAGAACATGATGTGGGAACGCGGGTACCTGGACACTTATCAGATGGCCGGCGCATTTCAGATCCTGCGATCAAACGACCTCGTGTGGTCTCGCTACGTGGGCGAGTATCTTCTCGGGCGCCGGCCTGAAATCAATGACCTGATGGCCTGGAACGCCGACGCGACCCGCATGCCTTACAAGATGCACTCCGAGTATTTGCGTCGGCTGTTCCTCCAAAATGACCTCGCAAGTGGCCGATTTGAAGTCAACGGCCGGCCCCTGTGGATATCGAACGTCCGCGTTCCACGATTCTGCGTTGGTACGATAACTGATCACGTTGCGCCTTGGCGTTCTGTCTACAAGGCGCACCTGGATCCGACCAGCGAAATTACATTTGTCCTCACCAGCGGCGGTCACAACGCCGGTATCGTTAGCGAACCGGGCCGTCGCGGTCGCACCTATCAGATCCGGACAAAGCGCGAGGACGATCTATATGTCGATCCGGATACCTGGCGCCGGGAAACGCCCGTCTGCGAGGGCTCCTGGTGGCCCGAGTGGCAAAAGTGGCTAGCGCGACATTCGACTGAGAAAGCTGCTGCTCCAACAATGGGTACCCCGAAAGGCCAGTACCGGATCATCCGGGATGCGCCCGGCGCCTATGTGAAGGAGCGCTGAAATGTCGCACTCTCCGCGCTCAGACACCTCAGTCGCCGCGCCGCAGATCATGGAGAACCGCACTTTCAGCGAGATCGAGATCAATGAATCTGCGAGCCTGACAAGAACGCTCTCCGAGGATGACATCGCCCTGTTTGCCGTCCTGTCAGGCGACGTCAATCCGGCACATCTAGATGCCGCATATGCAGAAGCAAGCATGTTTCGCAGGATCATTGCGCATGGCATGTGGGGCGGTGCGCTCATATCGGCGGTGCTTGGCACGCAACTTCCGGGACCTGGAACCATCTATCTCGGCCAGGACCTGAGATTTCGCAAACCCGTCAGCCTTGGCGATACGATAACCGTCACTGTTACGGCCAAGGAGAAACGGCCAGATAAACACGTTGTCATCTTCGATTGCCGATGCGTCAATCAGAACGGCGAAGAGGTAATCACAGGCACGGCAACGACGATCGCGCCGCTGGAAAAGATCCGACGAGCACGTCCGTCGCTACCGGAAATCCAGCTCCGACGTCACGACAAGTACGAGGCGCTACTTGACCGCTGTAGCGCGCTTGCACCGATCCCGACAGCGGTCGTGCATCCGTGCGAGCGCTCATCGCTAGAGGGAGCAGTCCGGGCAGCGGAGGCGCATTTGATCGTTCCAGTGCTCGTTGGCCCCCAGGAGCGAATACGCGCTGTGGCCTCCGCCGAGGGGTTGGACATCGCTAGCTATCAGATAATCGATGTCAAGCATAGTCATGCCGCTGCCGCGGAAGCCGTGGCTCTCGCGCGCGCCGGAAAAGTTGAAGCGCTCATGAAGGGCAGTCTGCATACAGACGAACTTATGCGTGAAGTGACTGCGGCCGAAACAGGCCTGCGCACAGAACGGCGGATCAGTCACGCATTTGTAATGGATGTCCCCAGTTACCCAATGCCACTCATCGTCACCGACGCGGCGATAAACATCTTCCCGACGCTTGAGGACAAGCGAGACATTTGTCAGAACGCGATCGAGCTCGCCAATATCCTTGGTTTCGATGAGATCCGTGTTGCCGTTCTGTCGGCGGTTGAAACCGTCACCGCAAAGATACCATCGACCCTGGAAGCCGCAGCTCTTTGCAAGATGGCAGATCGTGGTCAGATCACGGGAGGCATTGTGGATGGTCCATTGGCCTTCGACAACGCAATCAGCGAGCAAGCCGCGCGTGACAAGGGCATCATCTCGCCGGTTGCCGGCAAGGCAAACATCCTCCTCGTTCCCGACCTCGAGGCTGGAAACATGCTTGCCAAGCAGCTCGCATATTTTGCACATGCCGACGGCGCCGGCATTGTCCTTGGCGCACGTCTACCCATCATTCTGACCAGCCGCGCCGACAATTTACGCACCCGGATGGCATCGGCGGCTGTCGCGGTACTTCTCGCCCATGCCCGGCGTCAAGGCCACAGCAACGCGCTTGCGGCGGAGTGATGCCGATGAGCGGTCCGATCCTCGTCGTCAACGCCGGCTCTTCAAGTATCAAGTTCGCTGCGTACGAAGCGGAGAACGCGCAGACGTCCAACCTCAGGTTTAGGGGGCAGGTCGAAGGTATTGGCTCCGCACCACATATGATTGCATGGGATGGGCGCGGCCTCAAAATCGCCGAACGGTACTGGCCAAACAATGAAGGGGTCGGTCACGAAGAGATACTTGGTATTCTTACCGCATGGATAAGCGAGCAGATCGACCGCAGGCCGCTGTCAGCAGCCGGTCATCGCATTGTCCATGGTGGCCTGCAGTTCCCAGGTCCTGTCCTCGTCGACAGCAACATACTCCATGCGCTTGATTTGCTGTGTCCGCTCGCTCCTCTCCACCAGCCACACAATATTGCCGCCATAAGAGCAATCGCCGCTGTTGCACCGTCCCTGCCACAGGTCGCCTGCTTCGACACGGCATTTCATCGTAGCCAGCCTGAGATAGCGCGCCGTTTCGCGCTACCACGCGAGTTGCACGATGCGGGTGTCCGACGCTACGGTTTCCACGGCCTATCCTACGAATACATTGCGTCGGTATTGCGGACACGCGCCCCAAGACTCGCCGCTGGAAGGGTCATTGTGGCGCATCTCGGGGCCGGCGCCAGTCTCTGCGCGATGCTTGACGGCAAGAGCGTCGATACGACGATGGGATTCACGGCACTTGATGGGTTGCCGATGGGGACACGCTGCGGCGCGCTCGATCCAGGGGTGGTTCTTTATCTCCTGCGCGACCGCGGCATGAATGCCGCGACGATAGAAACGCTTCTCTACAATCGCAGCGGCCTGCTGGGTGTATCGGGTCTCAGCGGCGACATGCGCGAGCTGCTTGCCGCCACCGACAAGCATGCCAAAGAAGCAATAGAGCTGTTCGTTTATCGGATTTGTCGCGAGATCGGAGCATTGACCGCGACGCTTGGTGGTCTCGATGGCTTGGTGTTTACCGGCGGGATCGGCGAGCACTCATCAGAGATCCGCAGTCGGGTATGCGAGGCGAGCCGCTGGCTCGGGTGCCAGGTCGATCCCGTTGCTAACCAGAGTGGCGCGGAATGCATCTCGACGCCCGAGAGCGACATATCCGTTTGGGTAGTCGCCACCAATGAAGAAAAGACCATCGTAAGGCAGACGATCGATGTGCTGGAAGCGGGAGCCGCGGCGGTGCGAACTCATTCGCGAGGAAGAATGGCATGACAGAACACCTTCCGACGTATCCGCTCATGGGCAAGAAGGGCCTGATTCTCGGGATCGCCAACGAGCAGTCGATAGCATACGGATGTGCCCGGGCATTTCGCATCCTCGGCGCAGAACTCGCCGTCTCCTACCTCAACGAAAAGGCCAGGCAGTATGTCGAGCCACTCGCGGACGAGCTCGAGGCATCGCTGTTCCTTCCCTGCGATGTGCGGCTGCCGGGGCAGCTTGAGGCAGTATTCAAGGCCATAGAGGAAAAATGGGGCAAGCTTGATTTTGCGCTGCACGCGATTGCCTATGCGCCTAAGGAAGATCTGCACGGCCGGCTCGCCGACTGTTCCAGGGATGGCTTCCTGAGCGCCATGGAGGTGTCCTGCTACTCGTTCATCCGTATGGCCCATTTTGCGGAGCCATTGATGCCCGATGGGGGTGCGCTGTTTACCATGAGCTATTACGGCGCGGAGAAGGTGATCGAGCACTACAACGTGATGGGACCCGTCAAGGCCGCGCTTGAAAGTGCGGTCCGTTATCTCGCCTACGAGTTTGGGTCCAAAGGAATCCGCGTTCATGCGATATCGCCGGGACCTATAAGGACACGAGCCGCTTCGGGTATCGCGCACTTCGACACCCTCATGGAGCAGGCCGCCAGCAGGGCTCCAGCAGGACGCTGCGTAACCATCGAAGACGTCGGGGCCGCAACGGCGGTGCTTGCAACTGACTACGCAAAGCTGATCACAGGAGAAACCGTCTATGTCGATGGCGGATACCACATCCTCGGCTGAACCCGTCAAGGGCCAGCACGCTACTGCAGCTCATCCAGCATCCAGGCCCGCTGCTGCGTCGCCGCGAAATTGGCGTCTGCTTAGGCCAGTCTTGATCTCTGCAATAGTGTTTGCGATGGCCGGCCTCGGTGGTTGGTACTGGTGGCTGGAGCAGTTGCGGGCACTTCCGCCAGGCTTCGCAAAAGCAAATGGTCGTCTCGAAGCCGAACGAGTGGAGATCGCCACCAAGTATCCGGGCCGGATTGCAGCAGTGCTGGCCGTTGAAGGTCAGATGGTCGATGCTGGGGAAGTTGTTGCCCGCATGGACACGAAGGAACTCGAGGCACAACTGCGAGCAGCCGAGGCACAGGTAATTCGCGCGCGGCATGCCAAGACTTTTGCGGAGACTGTGATCAAACAGCGTGTCAGCGAGCGGATACTTGCCAAGCAAGAGCTCGATCGCGCGGCCACCTTGCAGGAGCGCGGTCATGGCACCGTACAAATGCTGGATCGCCGTCAGAACGAGATGAAAACAGCGCAAGCCGCCCATGACGCGGCTGTTGCCGATCTCAATGCTGCAGTGGCGGCAATCGCGGCGCAGGAGGCTGAGGTGGCCCGCCTGAAGGCGCAACTTGAGGACTCGGTCCTGGTGGCACCGAAGCGTGGCCGTATCCAGTACAAGCTTGCCCAGCCAGGCGAGGTCCTGTCTGCGGGCGGACGTGTGCTCACTCTCATCGATCTGTCTGACGTCTACATGACGATCTTCATTCCTGCGCGGGTGGCTGGCGCGCTCGGCATTGGCGATGAGGCACGCGTGGTTCTTGATCCGCTGCCGGGCTATGTGTTTCCCGCGAAGGTTACCTTCGTTGCCACGGAGGCGCAGTTCACACCGAAGATGGTGGAGACTCCAGAGGAACGCGAGAAACTCATGTTCCGTGTGAAACTCACAATTGATCCCGAGCTCCGCTCGAAGTACGAGAACCAGGTCAAAACGGGACTGCGCGGGGTCGGTTATGTTCGCAGCGACCGCGACGCCGGATGGCCGCAGACCTTGGTGGTGAGGCTCCCGTGACGACGGAATGCGCCGCTCGCTTGCGGCATGTATCGCACCGCTACGGCCAACGGACAGCGCTCGACAATGTAACGCTTGAATTGCCACCCCGGCAAATGGTTGGCCTGATCGGTCCTGATGGCGTCGGGAAATCGACGTTGCTGGGGCTTATCGCCGGCGTTCGAAGAATTCAAGAGGGCGAAGTCTTTGCGCTCGACGGCGACATGAGTGATCCGGCGCATCGCCGCGCCAGCCTGCCGCGGGTCGCCTATATGCCGCAAGGGCTGGGGCGCAACCTCTATCCGACCCTAAGCGTGGCCGAGAATCTCGATTTCTTTGGCCGCCTCTTCGGCCAGTCCAGGAAGGAGCGAGAGTGGCGGATCGCTGAACTGCTTGCCGCCACTGGATTGGATCCGTTTCCCGACCGACCGGCCGGAAAGCTATCGGGGGGAATGAAGCAGAAGCTCTCCCTTTGCTGCTCCCTGATCCACGATCCGGACCTCTTAATCCTCGATGAGCCAACTACAGGCGTCGACCCCCTATCGCGCCGTCAGTTCTGGGAACTGATCGATCGAATGCGCGAACGGCGCCCGGAGATGAGCGTCCTCGTAGCGACGGCTTATATGGAGGAGGCCGAGCGCTTCGACTGGCTGACCGCCTTGGATGAAGGCCGGGCTATTGCCACAGGGACACCGGCTGAACTCAAGGCTCAAGGCGGGGCGCCCACGCTTGACGAGGCCTTTATCAGGCTTCTCCCGGAAGCCAGGCGTGCCGGTCATGAGGCCGTTGTAGTACCGCCACGCAAGATCATCGAGGGACCGCCGGCAATCGAGGCAGAAGGCCTTACCCAGAGGTTCGGTGCCTTTACGGCCGTAGACCATGTCAGCTTCCGTATCGAGCGAGGTGAGATATTCGGCTTCCTCGGATCGAATGGCTGCGGCAAGACCACGACCATGAAAATGCTCACCGGGCTGCTGCCCCCGACCGAAGGGGAAGCGCTGCTCCTCGGCCGGCATCTTGATCCCGGCGATATGGCGACAAGGCAGCGCGTCGGTTTCATGACGCAGGCATTCTCACTCTACGGCGAGCTTACGGTGCGGCAGAATCTCGAGCTGCACGCGCATCTTTTCAAGTTACCGGCGCAGACGCGGGCCGAGCGCATCCAGGGGCTGCTTAAGCGCTTTGACTTCGCTGACGATGCCGATAGCCGGCCGGAGAGTCTGCCACTTGGCAAGAAGCAACGCCTACAATTAGCCGTCGCCGTCCTTCACCAACCCGAAGTGCTGATTCTCGATGAGCCGACCTCAGGCGTCGATCCGGTCGCCCGCGATACCTTCTGGCGCCTTCTGATTGATCTGTCGCGCAATGATGGCGTAACGATCTTCCTGTCGACGCATTTCATGAACGAGGCCGAACGTTGCGACCGCATCTCGTTAATGCATGCGGGCAAGGTGATGGCAGTGGGAACCTCGCAAGAGTTGACGCTGCGCCGTGGCGCGGAAACCCTCGAAGATGCGTTTGTTTCTTACCTTGAGGAAGCTTCAGGCCAGAGCCATCGCAAGCCCGAGGGAACTGCGCCGGTCGCCGCGACGAGAGCGGAGGCTGGGCTGACAGCTTCGCCAGGATTGCCTTTTTCCGGCCTGCGGCGGCTGTGGGCCTATGCTCGACGTGAGACCCTCGAGATCTTCCGAGATCCGATACGACTCTCGTTTGCGCTGCTTGGTCCGATCATCCTGATGCTGGCTGCGGGCTACGGCATAACGTTCGACGTGGAGGACCTCAGCTATGCCGCCTTCGATCAAGACCGGACACCAGAGAGTCGAGAGTTCCTGGAGCACCTGTCTGGTTCGCGCTATTTCAAGGAACATCCCGAGATCACTACCCTCGACGAACTCGAGCAGCGGCTCGTCGATGGCGAATTGAAGGTCGTCGTCGAGATTCCGCCAAACTTTGGCCAGCGACTTGTACGGAGTCAACAGCCTGAGATCTCGGTCTGGCTCGATGGGGCGATGCCTTTTCGCGCCGAGACCGCGCGAAGCTATCTGATCGGTCTCGGGCAAACTTACCTCGCCGATCAAGTCGCGAGAGGGCGGACCGAAGCGGCTCTGCCTGTTCCTGTCGATATCGGGATTCGATTTCGCTACAACCAGGCATTCAAGAGCGTGTTTTCGATCATACCAGGCGTGATCATGCTGGTCCTCATGGGGATTCCGGCCATGATGACGGCGGTTGGCGTGGTGCGGGAGAAGGAGACCGGATCGATCGCCAATTTCCGGTCGACACCGATCACTCAGCTTGAGTTCCTGGCGGGAAAGCAGTTGCCTTACGTGGCTATCGCCTTAATCAGCTTCTTCTGCCTCCTCCTGCTGGCGGTGCATGTCTTTGGCGTTCCCGTCAGAGGGTCGTTTGCCGCATTGCTATCCGGCGTCCTGCTCTACGTGTACAGCTCGACCGCGTTCGGTCTGCTCGTCTCGTGTTTCACTGCCACGCAGGTCGCTGCGATTTTCACCGCATCGGTTCTAAGCGTTGTCGTATGCGTGAATTTTGCCGGCCTGCTGGTGCCGGTTGCATCCCTGTCCGGTCCGGCATACGCGATCGGCCTGGGGTTCCCGGCCGGCTGGTTCAATCATATCAGTCTTGGAACGTTCACAAAGTCTCTCGGCTTTGAAGATCTTTGGCTGGACATGGCCGTGCTCGCGGGTTTTGGCGTGGCGTTCGTGGCCACCGCGACGGCATTGCTGCGAAAGCAGGAGGCCTGAGATGGCGATCTCGCTGAGTACCGTGTTCCGGCTTGGTGTCAAGGAGTTTCACAGCCTTCGAACAGATCCTGTTTTGCTCTTCATGATCTTCTTCGTTTTCACTGTAGCCGTGTTCTCCCAGGCAACGGGCGCCAAGTTCGAGGTCGAGAGAGGGTCGGTCGGCGTCGTCGATGAGGACCAATCCGAGCTCTCGCGCCGCATTACGGCGGCGCTGATCGAGCCCTACTTCAAGCCGGCGGAATCGATAAGGCCAGACCAGATTGATCCGGAGATGGATGCCGGCCGTCTCACCTTCGTCATCGAAATACCGTACCGGTTCGAGTTCGATGTTCTGTCGGGGCGCAAGCCCAACGTACAGATCAATGTCGACGCAACCTCAATGTCCCAGGCCGGTAATGGCGCTGTTTATATCCAGAATATTATCGCGCAGGAGAGCATAAGCTACGCTGGCCGCGGCGAAGGTGTCGCGAGCGTCCCGATCAACATGGTGCTGCGGACGAGATTCAACCCGAACATGCGTTCAGAGTGGTTCAACGCCACAATGGCCGTCATCCAGCATATCACCATGCTGTCGCTGGTACTCACAGGGGCCGCGCTGATCCGTGAGCGCGAGCACGGGACCGTTGAGCATCTGCTGGTCATGCCTGTCCGTCCGGCTGAAATCATGCTAGCCAAGTTGTGGGCAAATGGTCTGGTAATCATCGTATGCGCCATGGCATCCCTCTGGTTTGTCGTTCACAAGATGATTGGGGCGCCGCTGGCTGGGCCAATGCCCATCTTTCTAGCCGGCATCGTCCTGTATCAGCTCTCAGTCGGTGCCCTCGGTATCCTGCTTGCCACGTTTGCCGTGACCATGGGGCAGTTCGGCCTGCTCTTTCTCCCTGTCTTGATCATCCTGAACCTTTTATCCGGCAGTACAACACCGACCGAAACGATCCCTCTATGGCTGCAGAACGTCATGCAGTTCACCCCTACACCCCACTTCGTCAGCTTTTCCCAGGCGGTTCTGTCTCGGGGGGCGGGCGTTGACGTCGTATGGCCGCAACTATGCATACTGGCAGGCATGACGATCATTTGTCTCGTCGTGTCGCTCACCAGGTTCAGGACGGTTCTCGGGCGAATGCAGTAGGGCGCGGGTGACGGCAGGCTGAGCACTCTATAGAACGGCGAGTTCTGGAATCCGGGAAGCAGATTAAACAACATGTCTATGCCTGAGGGCTCGGCCATCAGTACCGACGGCCGCTCAAAGTGCGCTGCCAAACAAAGCGCCGGCACGCAGCATTGGGCTGATCGATTTCGAGCAACGCGAGGCGGCAGTTTCGGGCGAGCTCGTGCAGCCGGCACCGCCGCCGCTGCGACTGCATCCGAACCTCAGTGCGGTCTACCGGACGAAGGTTGAGAACCTGCGCGAGGCCCTGAATGCGGAGGATACCAGCGCCGACGCGGCGCAGATCCTGCGCCGGCTGACCTCGGCCATCCGCCTGGTGCCGGAGGATGGCCAGCTTCGCATCCATCTCTGCGGCGATCTCGCCGGGATTCTGGCGCTCGCCGCAGGCACCAAAAAACCCGGCACCGTTTCCGGGGCCGGGTCTGTTCCTGCCTTGCAGGGAACGCTGGTTGCGGGGAGAGGCTGCCAGCGTTGCCTGCGAATCGTGCAAGGCTGGCTTTAGGACCTTCACTGCCGGTATCGGTAGGCAGAGAAACGGCACCCACCCCTGCCCAATGGATGACTACATGTCGACTGGAATGTTTGATGCACCAGAGTCAGCCTGTCAGGTAAGGACCGCCTCTTTCTCATTCTGTTGCAACAGTTGGATCGCTGCTTCCCGGACTCTGGCGTGATGCTGCGGCGCAAGATTGGAGAGAAGGGGGAGAATCGGTCCCAAGTCCGCCAATCCCGACAGCGTCACCGCCTCGTGCAGTACCGTAATCGGATTGATAAAGTTGCGAAGGCCTTCCAGTTCAAGGAAGAACTCCCGTAACCGAAAGGCGCCCGTCCAGTCCCCCGCCTGGGCGCAGCGCAGGAGCTGCATGGACAGCGCCGGCGCAAGGCAGACCGAACCCGAGGTAAAACCGGCCAGGCCGAAGTCACGTAGATGAACCACCGCCGGTAGCTCGCCGATTCCGCTCACGACGTATCGGCGCTCGACCTGGTCAAGAAGTACGCGTAGGAAGTCATCCTCGCGCGGATCTTCACGCACCATCGCATATTTGATCCACGATACCACACCGTCATCTACTAGCGTTGCCACATGTTCAGGCCGGAGATAGGTTTCCGACTTGATGTAGACTACGACAGCCGTGCCTAGCCGGTCGGCGAACTGGCGAATGCCGCGCATTACCCCTTCTTCCGTGGAGACGGCGCTCGCCGGAAGTACCATGACTGTCGAAAAATTGCGTTCCTTCAGGACAGATACCTGATCCATAAGGCGGCCATATTCCGGGCCGGCCGAGGGGATAACCGTTGCCCCCTCACCAGCCATGGCCGCCAGCAGGTCCAGGACCTCGGCATACTCGTAGAGCCCCATGTTGTAGAAGTTGGCGTTGCCGCCATAGAGCAGCGTCGACACGCCGCCTTTCTGCAGATGTCGGAACAGGCGAATGTTGTCCGATGTATCAACCCTGCCATCAGACTTGCGCGCCAGCGGCGGCACCGCGATGACCGATCGCTTCAGAGTGCTTTCCATGCCGTCCTTGCTCATGCTTCTTCCTTCCTTGCAGCCATCAGGTGCGCCCGCGCGGCGATGCGCCGGCCGTGAACATGCCGCGACACCAGGACCGTGGCCGCGATCAGGGCAAGACCGGCTGCATCGGTTTCCCATCCGGGGACGATCAATGCAATGGCTGCCCCGAGTAGCAGCAGCCGCGATGGAACTGGTAGCGGCAACGACCAAAGATTTCCTTGCAGTGCTCCGCCAAGCGCCACGATTCCGACGATCGCGGACAGGGCAGTTCCCGCCACATCGAACAGTTCGCCTTCCAGAATGAGGGACGGGCTGTAGATCCAGACAAAGGGCAACAGGAATCCCGCCATCGCCAAGCGAAAGGCAACCAAACCAGTGCTGGTCGCATTGGCGCCAGCCAACGCGGCGGCCGCGTAGGCGGCGATGGCAACCGGCGGAGTCACATTCCCAAGGACACCGAAATAGAAGACGAAGAGATGTGCGGCGATTGGATTGACGCCGAGCTTGACCATGGCAGGAGCGACCAGGGTCGCTAGGACGACATAGACGGCCGAACTTGGCAGGCCCATGCCAAGAATGAGCGCGACGATTGCGGTCAGAACGAGCAGGATGGCCAAATTGCCGCCCGAGATGTCAATCAGTATGGCGGACAGACGGAGCCCGAGACCGGTCAGCATCATGACGCCGATGATGATTCCGGCGCAGGCGCAGACGGTGGCCACCTCAAGCAGTCCCATGGCACCACGGCGCAGGCCCTCA
>JAHCJQ010000049.1 GCA_026126215.1 Alphaproteobacteria bacterium | reverse complement strand
GCCGTCCGGTTCAGGAACTCGCCTCCTTGCCGGGGGTGGAGGTGACCGGTTCCGTGCCGGACGTGCGGCCATACGTCCGCCGCTCCGCGGTGATGGTCGCCCCGCTTTCGATCGCGCGCGGGACCCAGAACAAGATCCTGGAAGCCATGGCCATGGGCGTGCCGGTGGTGACCAGTTCGATTGGGGCACGCGGGGTCGACGCGGTGCCGGGCGAGCATCTGATCGTCGCTGACGGGGCGGAGGCGACGGCACAGGCGGTCTGCCATCTTCTCGGCCATCCCGAGGAACGGCGCCGCCTGTCGCAGGCCGGGCGGGCGCGGGTGCGCAGCCATCATGACTGGGAGGGCGCCATGGCACGCATGGACCGGATCGTGGCAGAACGGCTGGGCAACTCGCTCGCCGCCTGGGCAGCCTGAGGCGGCGTCCCGTCAATTCGTCGTGACGCGCTCCCGGCGTCAAGACCGGGACTTCACGGATTTCGAACCGGCGAAGCTCTGAAAATGCAAAGGCTTGCGGCGCGGCCGCGGCCACCGCCATGGCCGGCGGTTGATCGGCGTGGCCTGTTCGCTCACGCACCTGTCGCCGCGCGGCGCCTTTATCCTTTCTTAAACTGACATGGTTAAGTTTCTGGTCCATCAACAGCGGATCGGTCCTTGCCGGGGGGAGGGGATCGGACGCCTCTCGAGTCACAAGCGGGTGCGAGGAGCGTGGCGAAACCTGATTCCGAACTGAAGCGTGCCCTGGCATCCTGCCGGTCCGGCTTCATCATCGTTGGCATTTTCAGCTTCTTCATCAATGCGTTGATGCTGACGACGCCAATCTTCAACATGGAAGTCTATAATCGCATCCTGCCGACGAGGAGCGAGCCGACCCTTTATGTGCTGATCGGCCTCGTGGTCGGCCTGCTTTCGGTCATGGCGCTGCTCGAGGCGATCCGCTCGCGCATCCTGGTGCGTCTCAGCACCCGGCTCGAGATTCTGATGAGCGATCGGGTGTTGGGCGCGGTGTTCCTCGCCAATCAGCGCCGGCCGGGTGCCGGTTCGACGCAGAGCCTGCGGGATTTTGATGCGGTTCGACAGTTCCTGTCGGGCAATGCGCCACTCGCCTTCTTCGATCTGCCCTGGACACCGCTGCTGCTCGGCGTAATTTTCCTCCTCCATCCCCTGCTCGGCATCATTGCCACGGTCTCCGCTCTGGTCCTGTTCGTTCTCGCCGTGGCCAACGAGCTGGCGACCCGCCGGCCGCTGGAACAGGCCAACCAGAGCTATGCGGGCTTTCTTTCCGCCGTTGGCGGCGCGCTGCGCAACAGCGAGGTGCTTGGCGCCATGGGCATGCTCGCCAACATGCGCGAGCGCTGGTACGACCGCCGCAACGAGGTCCTGCAGTTGCAGACGCTGGCCAGCGACCGGGCCGGCAACATCTCCGGCCTGACCAAGATGCTGCGCTTCGTGGCCCAGACGATGCTGCTCGGCGCCGGCGCATGGCTCGCCATTCACGAACTGATATCGCCAGGCGCCATCATCGCCTCGTCCATCGTCATGGGCCGCGCGTTGGCGCCCTTCGAGATGGCGATCGGCGTCTGGAAACAGTTCGTGCAGGCACGCGATGCAAGGCGCAGGCTGACCGCGTTGCTCGAGGAGCATCCGGCACCGGCCGAACGGACGGTCCTGCCGCGCCCGAAGGGGCTGCTCCGGTTGGAGAATGTCTCGGTGGCGGCACCCGACCGCAAGGAACCGATCGTCGCGCAGGTCAATCTGCAGTTCCAGCCCGGCACCATCATCGGCATTACCGGCCCGAGCGGCTCGGGCAAGTCTTCCCTGCTGCGCACCGTGATGGGGGTCTGGCCGCCCGCCGCCGGCGTCGTCCGCCTCGATGGCGGCGAGGTGCATAACTGGGATCCGGAAGATCTCGGCCCTCATATCGGCTACCTGCCGCAGGATGTGGAACTGTTCGAGGGCACGGTGGCGGAGAATATCTGCCGCTTCGGGCCGCACGATTCGGAATCGATCGTCGCCGCCGCGCGCAAGGCGGGGGCGCACGAAATGATCCTTTCGCTGCCAAAGGGCTACGACACGCCGGTCGGACCGGGCGGGGCCATGCTCTCGGGCGGGCAGCGCCAGCGCATCGGTCTGGCGCGGGCCATCCATGGCGATCCTGTCATCGTGGCGCTCGACGAACCCAACTCGAACCTGGACGAGGCGGGCGACGTGGCGCTCGGCCAGGCGCTGCGCAACCTGAAACAGGCCGGGGTCACCGTCCTTCTCGTCTCCCATCGTCCAGCGGTCCTTTCGCTTGCCGATCAGATCGTGGTGCTGGCGAACGGCGCGGTGCGCCTGTCCGGCAATGCCGCCGACGTGCTCGCCCGGCTCATCAATCGCGGGCCGGCTGGCCAACAGCCGCAACGGCCGCCGGTGCCGATGCAGAATGTCGTGGCCCGCCTCAGGGGAGCCGGCGCATGAGCGAGAACAGCATGGAAACCCGCCGTCCCGCCCGCCGCCTCGTCGGCAAGGACCAGTATTCCAGCCTGACGCTGGCCGGCCTGCTGGTAGTCGGCGCTTCCTTCGGCGCGCTCGGCCTGTGGTCGGCTACGGCGCCGATTTCGGCGGCGGCGATCGCGCCGGGTGCGCTGGTCGTCGAGAGCAACCGCAAGTCGGTGGCGCATCTCGAGGGCGGCATCGTGCGCGAGATCCTGGTGCGCGATGGCGAGACGGTCGAGGCGGGCCAGGTGCTGATGCATTTCGATGCGACGCAGATGCAGGCCAGCCTGAAGCTGCTGGAAGGTCGCTACGCATCGGCACGCGCGCTCGAATCGCGGCTGACGGCGGAACGCGAGGGGCGGACGCACGTGCAATTCCCGGCCGATCTGCAGGAAATGGCGGTGCGGGATCCGGAACTCGCCGAGTCGGTCGACGGCCAGCGGCGCATCTTCGAGGCGCGCCGGGCCTCGCTCACCGGCCAGGTCTCGATCCTCGAGAACCGGATCGAGCAGTCCAAATCGCAGATTGCCGGCCTGCAGCAGCAGGAGGCATCGAAAATACGCCAGCTCCAGCTCTTCAACACCGAGCTCCAGGGCCTCAAGCAGCTCTTCGAGAAGGGTGTCGCATCCGGCAAGCAGGTCTCGGCGCTCGAGCGCGAAATGGCCCGGGTTGCCGGCGAGCGCGGCGAGGTCGTCGCCCGTCTTTCCGAGGTGCGCCAGGCGATCGGCGAGGCGCAGCTCCAGATCTTCCAGATCCGCAAATCCTTCAGCGAAAGCGTGGCGACCGAGCTGCGCGAGGCGCAGGCCCAGGTCTTCGAGACCATGGAGCGGCTCAATGTGGTGCGCGAGAGCCTGGGACGGCTTGCCGTGCGGGCGCCGGTCGCCGGCACGGTCGTGGATCTCGCCATCCACACTGCGGGCGGCGTCGCACAGCCGGGCGCGCGCCTGCTCGATATCGTGCCGAAGCAGGACGAACTCGTGGTCGAGGCCAGGGTCAGCCCGGGCGATATCGAGGGCGTGAACGAGGGCCTCACCGCCGATCTCCGCTTCGTCGGTTTCCGCCGCGGCACCACGCCAGTGGTGCACGGTACGGTGCGCATGGTCTCCGCCGACCGGCTGGTCAATCCGCGCACCGAGCAGCCCTACTACATCGTGCGCATCGATGTGGGCGAGGAGGGCCGGGAGAAGCTGAAGGACTACCGGCTGGTGCCGGGCCTTCCCGTCGAGGCGATCATCAACAAGGAGGAGCGGACGCTCTTCCAGTACTTCGCGCAGCCCTTCCAGGACGCGATGGCGCGCGCCTTCCGGGGCTAGAGCCCAACCATTCCGTCATTGCCGAGGCCGTCCGGTTCATTTATTTGAGCCGGACGGCTTTTTTATTTGGCTCTAAAATTAATTTTCTATTTCGTTTCTGTGAGTTTTCGATTGCCGAAAGTAATCGAGGCTTTAATGGACAGTTACTTTTGCATCAAGAATGATAATATTGTGATATCAAATTCAAGCCATTGTTTTTATTGAGGAATTCGCCCGCCCGTTAACTTCGCGGAGAGACTTTCCGCGCAGTATGGCGACCATTCCAACTCCCCTTCCCCCAAGCCTTCCGGAGTAGATGATGACCACTTACACGAAGAGCCCGACAATCACTGGCACTTCAAGAAACGATACGCTCAAGGGTACCGCCGGCGATGACGTGATCTGGGGTGGCGGCGGCGACGATGTGATGGATGGCGGTGAGGGGAGCGACGTCTATCTGGTCGGGGGCCTGGGGGACGGCTTCAACACATTCAAGGACAGCGGCAAGAGCGGTTATGACGTGGTCGCCGCGACCGAGCAGGGCACGCGCATTGGCCTTGCCTCCGTTTTCGGTCCTGCCAACGGCATCGAGGAGATCACCGCGAACGGGCTGTCAGGCGTCTATATCGAAGCGCCGGCCGGTTCGGCGCGGCTCGACTTTTCGGCGACGCGCCTCACCGGCATCGAGCGCATCGAGGGCGGCCGCGGTCACGACACGATCGTGGGCAGCGCCGGCGATGATTACATCCTGGGCGGCCAGGGAAATGACGCGCTGCAGGGCGGGCGCGGCAACGACACGCTCGATGGTGGCGCCGGCAACGACATGGCCGTCTTCATTGGCCGGCGCGAGGATTATGAGATCCTGCGCTTCGAGGATGGCACGGTGCGCGTCACCGGCCTGAGGAACCTCGCACTGGAAGATGGCTCGGACCTGTTGAAGAACATCGAGACCATTCGCTTCGGCGACCAGATGGTCTCGGTCGCCAAGCTGCCGATCCATGTCGTCAACAACGATTTCGAAGCCTCGACGCCGAGCCTGAGCGTCGTCGCGGCGAGCGGCAAGGAAGATCAGCCGATCGCCCTGAACATCCAGGCGGCGCTGACCGACACCGATGGCTCGGAGACGCTCGCCATCGTGATTTCCGGCGTGCCGGCAGGGGCCAAGCTCTCGGCCGGGACCGATATGGGCAATGGCGTCTGGTCGCTGAACCAGGCGCAGCTCGCCGGCCTCACCCTCACGCCGCCGAAGAATTCGGATGCGGATTTCGCGCTGAAGGTGACGGCGGTGGCCACCGAGAGCAATGGCGGCGCCACGGCCAGCGCGGAAGCGGTGCTCGCGGTCGCGGTGGAGGCGGTCGCCGACCTCCCGGACCTCGCGGTCAAGGCGGCATCCGGCCAGGAGGACCAGGCGGTCGCGCTCGACATCCAGGCGGCGCTCACCGACACCGACGGCTCGGAGATCCTTTCGGTCCGCATCGACGGGCTGCCCGCCGGCGCGAGCCTTTCGGCCGGCAGCGATCTGGGTGATGGAAGCTGGGTGCTGACGCCGGCCGATCTCGCCAATCTCAAGTTCAATCCGCCCGCCAACTGGGCGGGCGAAGCGACGCTCCAGGTGGTTGCCACCGCCATGGAGAAGAATGGCGGCTCCACCGCCTCGCGCAGCGCCAGCCTGCTCGTCGTGGTGGCGGCGGTGGCCGACATGCCGCTGCTGCAGGCGCAGAATGCATCGGGCCAGGCGGGCGAGCCGATCGCGCTCGATCTCTCCGCCTCCCTCACGGACACGGACGGTTCGGAGAGCCTGCATCTGGTGGTCGGCGGGCTGCCGGAAGGCGCCGGCCTGAGCGCCGGCACGAAGCAGACGGACGGCACCTGGCGGGTCGAGGCGGGGCAGATCGCCGGCCTCGCGCTGCTGGTGCCCGCCGATTTCAGCGGCACCATCCAGCTCAGCCTTCAGGCGGTGGCGAGCGAGGCCAATGGCTCGACCGCGGTGAAGGCCACGGCTATCGAGGTCACGGTCAGCGCCGCGCCGCAGCCCGAACCCGCGCCGGAGCCCGCGCCCGAACCCGCGCCGGAGCCCGCGCCCGAGCCGGAGCCGGAGGACGACGCGCCGCCCGCGCCGGTCTTCCTGTCGCCGAAAGTGACGATCCTCGGCACGTCCAGTGCCGACAACCTGACCGGCACGGCGGGCGACGACGTGATCCGCGGCCAGGGCGGCAATGACACGCTCAATGGCGGCGAGGGCAGCGACACCTACCTCGTCTCCGGCACCTGGGACGGCTTCAACACCTATAACGATACCGGCACCACCGGCTACGACCAGATCCTGGCGCTCTCGAACGGCACGCGGATCGGCCTCGTCTCCGGCTTCGGCCCAGGCAGCGGCATCGAGCGCATCTCGGCCAACGGCTACAGCAATGTGACCATCGCCACGAGCGGCAGCACCGCGCAGCTCGATTTCAGCCAGACCATCCTCGATGGCGATATCAAGGTGGTCGGCACCGGCGGCAACGACACGATCACCGGCTCGAAGGCGAGCGACTATATCGTCGGCGGCTGGGGCAACGACGTGATCCTGGGCGGCGCCGGCGACGACACGATCGAGGGCGGTTACGGCACCGATACCCTCGATGGCGGCGAGGGCTCCGACACCTACATCTTCCGCCTCAACGACGGCAACTTCTGGGACACGATCAGGGATACGGGCGCGGCCGGCCATGACGTGATCGTGGGCGCGGAGGCGAATACGGCGATCCGGCTGGCCTCGGGCTTCGGCCCCGGCAACGGCATCGAGGAGATCACCGGGCTCGGCAATGCCGGCGTCCATATCCTCGGCACGGGCAATGCCGACTTCTACGATTTCAGCGCCACCAAGCTCACCGGCATCGAGAAGATCGATGGCGGCTGGGGCAACGACACGATCGTCGGCAGCAAGGGCGATGACACGATCGATGGCGGCAACGGCACCGACACGGTGGTCTACAAAGGCAATTATTCCGACTACGGCCTGGTGAAGCAGGCGGACGGTTCCTGGATCATCGAGGCGAAGGAAGGCAAGGACCAGGGCGAAGGCCGCGACACGCTGCTCAACGTGGAGCGGGTGCAGTTCGCCGACCAGCTCTTCGATCTCGGGACCGGCGCGGCCGTGGGTTCCGGCGGCTCGAGCGGCGGCGGCACGTCCAGCCCGAGCCCGGCCCCGGCTCCCAGCTCGGGCACGATCGTGCGCGCGCCGGGCGTCCTGCAGGCGAGCGAGGCGGGCGATCTGGTCGGCATGAAGCTGCAGAACAATGGCGGCGAGGCGGAAGGGGCGAAGGCGGTGACCTTCGGCCAGGTCTTCGCCAAGGGCCAGCTTCAGCCCGGCACCGATCTGGTGGCGAGGATCGGCGGCGTCGAGTACCAGGTGCAGATGGACGTGAAGGCGACCCATGCGGACGGTTCCGTCCGCCATGCGGTGCTGACCATGGTTGCCCCGCCGATCCCGGCCCAGGGCGAGCTCGACATCATGCTGGCCGCGAAGTCCGGCCCGGCGGGCACCGCCGCCGCCATCCAGGCGGGCGACATTCTCGCCAAGGGCTATGACCTCAAAGTCGATTTCGCCTTCCACAATGGCGATGGCAGCAAGACCAACGTGACGGTGGACGCGGCGCAGGTCCTCCAGCAGGCACTGGCCGATGGCAGCGTCAAGACCTGGCTCAGCGGCGCGATGGCGTCGGAATTCCGGGTCGAGACCTGGGTGACGAACGACATCCGCGCGGTGTTCGACATCCGCATGACGGCGGATGGCAATATCCGCACCGACGTCATCATGTCGAACGACCATACGTTCCAGCCGGTGCAGACCGTGACCTACGACGTCGCCATCCGCGAGGGCGGCGAGACGGTCTATGCCAAGGACGCCATCGCCCATTACCGCAACGCCATGTGGCACAAGGAGGTCTGGAGCGAGGGCCAGCCGGTGGCGCATGTGGTCTATGACGTCAACTACCTGAACCAGACCGGGGCGATCCCGACCTACGACCTTTCCACCGGCGTGACCGACAAGGCCATCGCCAACATGCTGGCGAAGCTCGAAGCCTCGAACACCGATCCGATGGGCAACGCGCTCATCACGATGGCGATGCCCATGGCGGGCGGACGTCCGGATATCGGCATCACGCCGACATGGACCGCGAATTATCTGGTTTCCATGGATGCGCGCGCGCTGGAGATCATGCTGGCGGTAGGCGATGCCGCAGGTTCGGTGCCCTGGCATTTCCGCGACGAAGCGACCGGCGAGCCGGTGCGCATCGACGACCATCCGACCCTATGGATCGACGGCCGCGCCTCTGGATCCGGCCAGCTCGCCACGCCCTACGACCCGAAGTCGGTCGGCTGGAACCTCGACAATGCGCATCAGCCGCAGCTCAGCTACCTGCCCTACCTGATTACCGGCAGCCAGTATCACCTGGACAACATGCTGCATCAGGGCTCGTTCATCCTCGGCTATACTTGGAACGTTCCCAGGCTGAACGATCAAGGTCTGCTCGACACGAGCGAACTGCGCGCACAGGCATGGAGCTTGCGTGGCATTGGGGATGCTGCCTTCCTGGCACCAGATGACCACGCGTTGAAGGATTACTTCAACACCATGCTGAACAACAACCTTCAGCATTTCTATTCAAAATATGTTGTTGGAGACTATCTTGAAGCTGGAGACGTCTCTGGATGGTTGAATGGCTATAGTACAAGCGGATCGACCGCACCGTGGATGCAGGACTATTTTGCCCTGGCGCTGAACACCCTGGTGCAGCGGGACTTCGCCCTGTCGGAGGAACTGCTCGCCTGGCAGGCCAATTTCATCGCCGGCCGCTTCATCAATGGCGACAATGGCTATGATCCGATGCTTGGCACAGCCTACTATGTCAAGGTTTTTCAGGCAGTGTCCGGTGGTGGGGCATACTTCGATAAAGGACTAGAGAACTCATACGATACTTGGAAAGAGATCTTCGACGCGACCTACGCAACGAAGGACCCGCTGACGGACGGGCTCTATCAGCAGAACTTCAATCCCGACCATTATGCCGCCATCGCCAAGGGCTCGCTTGCCAGCGTGATCAGCGGCACCGGCTCGCCGGATGCGATCGAGGCCTATGGCTGGCTGATCGCCCATACCCTGCCGCTGGCGAAGAACTTCGCCTCCGATCCGCACTGGAACATCGCGCCGAAGCTCGCCGATGGCAGCTTCCTCACCTATGACCGGACCCATGTGGCGACCGACAATGCCGGCGTGGTCATGCAGGGGACGGCGGCGAGCGAGCTGCTGCACGGGGCGGCGGGCAACGATGTCATTGCCGGCGGGGCGGGGATCGACCTGCTCTATGGCGGGGATGGCAACGACACCTTGATGGGCGGGTCGGGCGACGACTATCTCTTCGGTGGGGCGGGGGACGACCGCCTGATCGGCGGGACCGGGAACGATTACCTGAAGGGCAATTCCGGCAAGGACACGTTCGTCTTCAACGAGAACGGCACCGGCAGCGATGTCATCGCCGATTTCACCTCGGGCGTGGACAAGATCGAGCTGAAGCAGAACCTGAACGGCAACGGCGTCACCAGCGCGGCGCAGATTCTGACCAAGGTCAGTTTCGATGCCGATGGCAACAGCGTCATCGATCTGGGTGCCGGGAACCAGATCATCCTGCTCGGTGTCCAGGCAGGAACCTTGCAGGCAAGCGACTTCGTGTTTACCGCGTAGCGGGCACTGCCGGCCGGGCCGCAAGGTCCGGCCGGCATCCGTTCTTAATCCTATCTTTCTTTTCGTTCATGTAAGCTCGGTGCGGACTTCATTGCGGCCGGGCTCTTCATGCTCTTCAACTCGGTTGAGTATATTTTTGCGTTCCTGCCGGCAAGTCTGTTCGGTTTTTTTCTGATTGCCGCAAGATTCGGACAGCGTGCCGCCCTGGCTTGGCTGGTTGCGGCATCCCTCTTCTTCTATGGCTGGTGGAATCCGACCTATCTCACGTTGATCATTGCGATGATCGCGATCAACTATGGGATCGCGACGGCCCTGCAATCGCCTACGGGCAAGGACCGCGACTTCCGGCGCCGGCAGGCGGCCCTTGCAGGCGTCGCGATCAACCTGCTGATCCTCGGTTACTTCAAGTATGCCGGTTTTGCGCTTCAGAACGTGAACCTGCTGTTCGACACCGGATTTTCCGCCGGACAGATCGTTCTGCCACTCGGCATCTCCTTCTTCACCTTCCAGATGATTGCCTTCCTGGTCGATGTCCGGCGGGGCGAGTACAGGGAGCGGAGCTTCCTCAGATATTGCGTGTTCGTCCTTTTCTTCCCGCAGCTCATCGCCGGACCGATCGTTCATCCCCGTGAAGTCCTGCCGCAATTCCGCAATCGAAGAATCTACCAGTTCAGCCGGCAGAACCTGGCAGTGGGAACGACGATCTTCGCCATCGGGCTCTTCAAGAAGGCGGTGATCGCCGACGGGATCGCGCCATTTGCCAATGTGGTTTTCGATGGCGCCGCCGCCGGCGCCCGGCCGGATTTCTTCGAGGCGTGGGGTGGGGCGCTGGCCTATACGTTCCAGCTCTACTTCGACTTCTCAGGTTACTCCGACATGGCGATAGGAGCCGCGCGGCTCTTCGGCATCCGACTGCCGCTCAATTTTCATTCGCCCTACAAGGCGCTCAGCATCATCGACTTCTGGCGCCGCTGGCACATGACCCTTTCGAGATTCCTGCGCGACTATGTCTACATAGGTCTGGGCGGTGCGCGAAAAGGCAAGGCACGACGATACGGCAATCTTTTCGTCACGATGCTGCTCGGCGGGCTCTGGCATGGGGCGGCATGGACATTCGTGGCGTGGGGCGCGCTTCATGGCTTCTATCTGGTCGTCAATCATGCCTGGCGTTATGTCCGGGCGCGACTGCCGGTCGGGCCAGTTGGAGGCGCCGAGCGGCTGGCGGGCTGGCTTGTGACGTTCCTCGCGGTCGTGGTCGGGTGGGTCCTGTTCCGCGCCACAAGCTTCGAGAGCGCCGTTGCCATTCTCTGGGGCATGGCCGGGGGCAACGGCATCGCACTGCCGGCCGGTATCATGGCGCGACTGGGGGGATTGGGGCCAATGCTCCAGGAAGCAGGGATCGCCGGCCGGCTTGGCGGCGGTACCCAATTCATCTCGACATGGTCCTGGTGCCTGGCGCTCGCGGTCCTCGCCTTCCTCGCACCGAACACGCAGGAACTCCTGCGCCGCTACCGTCCGGCCCTTCTCGACGATCGCATGGAGAGGATGGGCGCGGGCTGGCTCGGCGCCTTGGTCTGGCGGCCGGTACCGCAATGGGCGTTCTATTCGGGCGCGCTGCTCCTTGCTTCGCTGCTTGCTCTCTCCAGGGTGAGCGAGTTCCTGTATTTCCAGTTCTGATCGTCATGGACCGTTTTACCCGTTACCTGGCCGGCCTGCTTGGGACCGTATTGATCGGCGGACTTGCCGTCGCCGGGGCCTGCCTCCTTGTCGATCCATACCGGATGCTGGCGCTGATCGAGATTCCTGGCTTCAACCAGCGGAAACCTCAAGCGGGCTTGCAGATCAGGCTGAACAAGGCGTATGACGCACGCCGCGCGGCGCCGGATGCGATAATCCTGGGAAATTCGCGTGTCGAAGCCGGGATCGATCCGGAGCACCCGGCGCTGATCGAGGCGGGACTGCGCCCCTTCAATCTGGGCATTCCGGGGGCCGGGATGTTCGAACAGTTCCGCTATCTTCAGCATGCCATTCACGGCCAACGCCTCAGGCTGCTGATCGTTGGACTTGATTTCGTGGATTTTCTCGCACGGCCCGATGCGCGCTCGCCGTTCGAGCAGCCCGTCCGCGAGTTTGAAGGGCGTCTCGTCGTGGACAGGAACGGCGCGCCGAACCGGACGCGCGGACGTGCTTTGGCCGGTGATTTCAATGTTGCGTTCTTCTCGCTTAACTCGGTCGCGGACAGCGTTCTGACGGTCCTCGGGCAGGGGATCGAAGCCGGCCATCGAACGCCGCTCGGCTTCAATCCGCTGGATGAATATCACCGCCTGGTTCGGCTGGAGGGTCATTTCAGCCTGTTCGAACAGCGGGACAGGGAGAACCTTCAGCAGCGCATGGCCGGCCCGCGAACCACCCGCGATCCGCGGGGCGGTCTTGGTTTCAGCTATGAGATCCTTCGCCGGATGATGGACATTGCCCGGGCCGAGGGTGCCGAAGTCATAATGTTCATTCATCCCTATCATGCGAGAATTCTGGAGATCTTCCGCATTGCCGGGCTGTGGTCGGCATTCGAATCCTGGAAGCGTGACGTTACAAAACTGGTTCAGGAGTCGTCGTCGGGTGACTGGCGGAAGAAGCCGGAGCTTTGGGATTTCTCGGGCTATACCACCTGGACCATGGAGCCTGTTCCGAAGAGGGGAGATGTGACGACGCAGATGAAATGGTATTGGGAAGCCGGGCATTACAAGGCAGAACTAGGCCGGCAGCTTCTCGACAGGATGCTGATTTCGGGTCATGAGGACGTGCGAGGGGTGAGGTTGCGGCCGGAGAATGTGGAAGTGCGCATCTCGTCAATCAGAGCCGCGCGGGTCGACTATTTAAGTGATTTCTCGGCTGATGTTAATGTTCTTGAGCGTTATTTGATAGACTAATTGATATTTTAATTATTTGTTTTATCGGATTATGATTTTATGAATACTTATAACGCCATTGTAAATTGTAAATCTTAAAGTCTAGGTTGCTGAAGTTAGAGAAAGTGGGCAGTGCTGATGCGCGATCTGGTCTTGACATTGACGTATTTCTGCCTCGCACCCATCGGCCTGTTCATGCCCCATGTAGGGCTGCTGGTCTGGGGCTGGATCGCGTTCATGAGCCCGCACCGGCAGGTCTATGGCTTCGGCACGTTGCTGCCGCTGAACATGATCGTCGCTGCCATCACCCTCCTTGGCATACTCCTTTACAGAGAGCGCATTCGGTTCTACTCCGATCGCTCGCTTTGGCTCATCCTAGGGCTGGCTGTCTGGTTCTTCCTTTCGACGCTCTTTGCCATGAATGGCAAAGACGCTTGGGTATTTTTCGACCGTCACATCAAGACTCTACTTTTTGCCGTCCTCGTCTTCTTCCTGATCGACAGGCGGACACGGATCCATGCGTTCATTCTTCTGATCGTCGTCTGCCTTGGATACTATGGCGTAAAGGGTGGGGGCTTTATTCTGACCACCGGTGGGACCGATCGTGTCTGGGGGCCGCCGGCCAGTGAGATTGCCGACAACAATCACCTTGCGTTGGCGCTAGTTCTGTCTCTTCCGCTTATTAACTACCTTCGCCTCAACTCAAAGCATGCGGTCGTAAGGATTGCCCTGATTGCCCTGTTTGGACTCACGGTCGTTGCGATCATTGGAAGTTATTCCCGTGGCGGCCTTGTCGGACTGGCCGTCGTTCTCTTCGCGCTCTTCATCAAGGGCCGTTACAAGGTTCCTCTGATCATGCTGGCGACCGTGGTAGCGATTGCCGGCATCACCTTCATGCCGAGCCAATGGGAAGACCGGATGCGGACAATTCGGGATCCAATGGCGGATGAGTCGTTCCGAGGCCGGATAGAGGCATGGGGCGTCGCCACCCAGATAGCCATGCAGCGGCCACTTCTTGGTGCAGGGTTCCAGGCCCCGCAAAGCCGCTCGATCTACTACCAGTATGAGCCGAACGCCATAAAGCCTCGCGCCGCCCACAGCATCTACTTTCAGGTCCTGGGCGAGCATGGCATCGTGGGGCTGTTGCTGTTCGTCGGCATCCTGCTGGCGGGTATAACCAACGCTAGGCGGATTCAGACATTGACGCGACGAAGGGCCGATTTGGCCTGGGCGCACGATTTGGCGGCTATGGTACAGATCAGTCTTGTCGCATTCGCGGTCGCCGGCGCGGCGCTGAGCATGGCCTACTACGACGTGGTCTATGTTCTGATCGCACTGATGGCGGCGACCCGAAAGGCGGTGGAACGACAGATTGCGGGCATGTCGATTGCTGACGCGACGGCAAAGCCGCGTTTCGCGCTCAAGGACACGAGGCCACAGCAAGGCAACGCCGCATAGGAGAACGTTAAAGATGCTGACCGGACTCCTCTTTCTCGCAGCCCTTGTGGCCGTGGCGCTCGTGGTTCATTGGGCAATCGTCAATGATGGTGCGGGCGATATCGGCGAGACGACCGGCATTTTCGCCATGCGCGTGGATCAGACAGGACGCGACAGTCAGGTGGATCGGAAATTCAGGCTGCCCGGGCGCAGGTAGGCAGCGCCCTCCCGGCCCTGGTCAGGGGATGTCGAGGGGGGAGCGCGTGAAGCGGGTTCCCATTCGCGCCAGACCAAGCCGATCCGGTCGGGAATTTACCTCAAAGACGACAGGTCCATCGGGCGTCATGCCCACATCGAGGCCGGCATACCGCAGAAAGGTAAGCCGTCGCACTGCTTCCAGCGATGCGGCGCAAAGCTGCTCCCAATGGGGCAGAACTTCGCCTTCGATGTGAACCTTTGAGAATGGATGAACCGTGACTGCCGGTTCAAATATCGACTTCGGCCAGCCTGGGCCGAGACGTCCGGTTTGCACGTCGACAGGCGCGGCGAAGCCGCCATAAGTCACGTGATCCACCATGACGGGGCCGTTGCCCATTCGGATGTAGGCGCCGACGAGGCGTACGGTACCATCCGCGTCGCGAATGACGAGCATGCGGACGGTGTTGAAGCTGGTGGGGTTGAACCGGGCATAGCCGTCATCCTGATCGAGATGCACCTCGACCAGCCAGTTGACACCCTCTGCCACGCGCAGCTCCCGGTCGAAATAGGTCCGCAGAGCCTCTTCCTGTCCATCGGGGAGGGCGCGAAAATAGACCTCTCCATTCCGCTTGTGCACGGCGACGGCACGGAAGTTGCGCCCGCCCCAGCCCTCCGGTTCCTTGAAACAGATGCGCGGATGGGGATTCGAGGCGACAAGCCGCGCCAGATCCTCGGGCGTTCCCAGCCGCCCTCCATCGATGCCGAAACCGTGTTGCGCATGCAGGTGGCCGAGAAACGGCGCGGTCGGGATGCCGGCCATCTGCAGGAATGCCTTTTCCGTCAGCTTGTTCTCGAAGATCTTGCGATAGGCCAAAGGATTGAGCCGGTCCAGGGCCGCCAAGTATTGTTTCTCGGAAGGATGAGCGGCCTTCGCCGCCCATGCCACGCCCCGCTCCCAGAGCCTTGCCGCATGGTAATAGCCCGGCCCGTTGCGACGGGTTGCCATCAGCCAGCTCATCTCCGCCACTTGCCGGAGCATGCTGCAATGACCTTCGTCCGCGCGCTGCCGGCTGAGCGCCAAGATCGGCCTTGCCTTCTCCAGTATGGACTTCATGCCGGATGCTTGCGTTGACGTGCCAGGTGCCCTTGGTTTGGATTGCCGCGCGGCGTGAGCCGCCCGATTCCCTATTCGCATAAGCATAATGCTATAAATAGTTAGGAATATCCTTACAAGATTTCTGTTCAACTGCGATGTCGGATACAGTAACCGGAAAGTAGAAGTCCTAAGTGGCTTAGGTTTCGTCTAAGGAGAGTTATGCGTAATGAGCGGACCGACGGGTATTGATATTTTGGCCGCCGATGATCGCTACGGCGCACGTCTGGCCACTTGTCGGACCCGGGCAAGGGCGCGCACGGGAGCAATGAGTGGCGACCTTGATCGCATCGCCAGCCGTCTCGCCGGTGACTTTGCGGGCCGTCGCTACGCCGCAATTCCACCTGCCTGGCGAGATGAGGGGCGCCGCCGCGCAGCCGAGGATGATGTTGCGGCGCGACAATGGTTTCACTCGCTTCTCGCCGCGTTCATTGCCAGTCACGAACACTATCTGTCGCGCTTTCACGCGGTGCCTTTGCTTCTTGCCAGCTATGCCGTCGAGTTCGAAAGAATTCTCGACTGGATGGACGCGGAGGAAGGGCAGGTGAGAGGAGAAAGCTTCGGGTTTGACGACGATGTGTTTCTCAAGGACTTGGGACTGGTCAGTGGCCGCCTGATTCCCTGTTTGACGAGGGTAGGCGATCCCTATGGCGGACTGCCAAGGCGCGCAATGCTCGGTTCAGCCCAAGGCATCCTGCGGATGTTACCCTATGCCCTTCTGTCGGGCGGAGGATTTTGGCCCTATCTGGAAATCCATGTCCACAAACCGATGTGGGACAGGCTGCGTGGCCGCGTCGATGGTGAAGTCTGGCGGAAAGCCTATCGACTGATGGCGGCTGCCATCGAAGCCTTGCCAGACCTCCGGGGCATCACTGCCGCAAGTTGGCTCTGGGATGGAGCATTGTCAGAGGTGAGTCCTCATCTCCACATACATCGGCAGATAGCGGAGGCTCATGGCGCGCGCTTCCTCGATCTTGGTTGCGATGAGGAAACGCGGATCAGTGCACTTGCACGATCGGAGAGGCGACGGGAACTCTGCCGGCAGGGTCGCTATCAGCCGCGTCGTGTGCTTATGGTCTGGTCCCGGCGAGACCTGCTCCGTTGGGCAAGGGACTCCTGTTTGCCGCACGTCGCCATCGAAACCAGGCCGGAGAGGTAGAGATGTGGAAGCTGCTGGTCTTGCAGATGATGCAGGTGTCTGGCGCCTTCGCGCTCGCGCGCCGGCTCACGCGGCGGCGTGTCAGGGTGCTCTGCTATCACGGCGCCTGGCTCAGGAACGAGGACCAGTTTGGCGACAAGCTGTTCATGCGGCCGGAGACCTTTGCCGCCCGCATGGAACTTCTGGCGCGCCTCGGCTACCGGGTCGTGCCGCTCGACGAGGCGATGGACATGCTCGAGGGCCGCAGGCCGCCCGAGGAGGTGGTTGCCATCACCATCGACGATGGCTGGTACAGTACCTATGCCGCCATGCTTCCGGTGCTGGAGCGGCATCGTTTCCCGGCCACCATTTATGTGACGACGAGCCATGTTCGAGGACAGTCGCCAGTCTTCAATCTCCTGATCCAGTATCTGGTGAAGCGTTCGGCGCTGCCGGAGATCGACCTGTCCGCATTTTCCTGGGCCAGGTACCTGGTGGCGCCCCGGCTCCGGCTCGCCCAAGCCGGCGAACGGCTCAGCGCAATCGCTGCGCTGAACGAGGTGAATGACAGGCTCGGCGACCCGGCGACCCGGCTCGCCATGGCGCGCGATCTCGCCACCGGTCTGCGTGTCCCGATCGACGAGTTGCTGGAGCGGCGCATCTTCCACATGATGTCGCCCGGCGAGATACGCGATGCCGGCACACGGGGCTTCGACATCCAGCTCCATACGCATCGTCATACGATGGGCGATTTCCAGTCCGAGTTGCTCTCGCGTGAAATTCTCGAGAATCGCGAGGTTTTGGCCGACATCCTCGAATGCCCGCCCGGGCACCTGCGCCACTTCTGCTACCCGAGTGGCAGGACCGATCCCGCCGCCTGGCCGGTACTGGATCGCCTCGGCGTGGTCTCTGCCACGACAATCGAGTTCGGACTGAACCCGCCAGGCATCGGCCGTTTCGCGATACGTCGTGTCCTCGATGGCGAATCGCTGAGTCCCCTCGAGTTCGAGGCGATGCTGTCCGGCTTCTACGACCTGATGGCCGGGCCGCGGGCCTGGCTTGGCCGAATCAGGCGGCGCTTGCATCGCCAGCCGGCCGATCCCGGCTCGCCCCTGCGCGCGCCGGATGGCCGTACGAACCCCTAGCGCCGCAGTATCGACAGTACCAGCCGCGCGCCCTGTCGGTCGGCAAGCAGGATCGCAGGAATGTAAAGCAGACCGCCGAGCAGCACCGTCGCCGCGAGGCCCTGCCAGGAGGGAAAAGGAAGCGGCAGCATCGGCCGTAGCAGGTAGAGAATGGCAAGCATCCCGCCGCCCGCCATCGCTGCTGGGACTATCGGCCGGATCAGCGGGCCGAGGCCAATGCGGGTATGGCGCGCCACCCGCGCCGTGCTGACCAGGAAGGCGACAGGCATGGAGGCGACCCAGCCCCAGGCAACGCCGATCGGACCCCAGGCGACGCCGGCCGCGACGCCGGCAATGACGAAGACCGCGACGATCAGCACGTTGTTCCAGGCCGCCGCCGGCTTGCCCAGCGCGTTGAGGCTTTCCGTCAGCGGCCCGTTCAGCATGCGCAGCGGCATGACCAGGCAGAGAAGCTGCGTGACCGGCACGATGGGGAGCCACTTCTCGCCCAGCACCAGCGGCGTCAGCTCCGCGATGACGGCGGCAATGCCATAGAAGACAGGAAAGCCCGTGACCGATAGCAGCCTGACACCCTTGGTCAGGTAGGCGCGGAAGACGGGCATATCGCTGGCCACCCGCGAAAGGCCGGAGAAGGTCGCCGTGGCCACGATCGAGCCCAGCTTCTCAAGCGGCATGTAAGCAAAGGTGGCGGCGACCGAATAGATTCCGACGGTCGCGGCGTCATGCACCCGCCCGAGCAGCACGGTGCTGACCCGGCTGTACAGCCACCAGACAATGCGCTGCCCCGTGACATAGCCGCCAAAGACCAGGGTGCTGCGCATGCCCTTGAACGTCAGGCGCGGCAGCGCCCGGAAGGGCGAGATCCAGATCAGCCCGAGCGATTTCACGAGGGCGGCGAGCAGGGTGCCGCAGACCAGCGACCAGACGCCGTAGCCCATCCAGGCGAGCGCCAGGGTGAGCAGCGCGCCGCTCGTCGATTGCAGCATCTCGACCAGCGTGAGCGCGCGGAAATCGAGGCTGCGGCGGATCATCGCATCCGGGATCACGGCGATGGAGGAGAAGAGGAACTGCACGGCGAGCAGCGTGACGATGAGCGCCAGCCGCTCCTCGCCGAAGAAGGCGGCGATCAGCGGCGCCGCGGCGACGAGGCAGAGCGCGAGCGTGAGATTGACCAGGATGCTGAGGCCATAGACCGCCCGCACGTAATCGTGCTCCAGCTTCTCGAGCTGGACGAGGCGCACCCTGAGGCCCAGTTCCTGGAACAGCGCGACGAAGGACATGAACACCGCCGCCAGCGCCACCAGGCCGTAATCCGCCGGCGCCAGCAGGCGCATGGTGACGATGGTGCAGCCCCACAGGATGACCTGCGTCGCCGCCTTGCCGAGCGCCAGCCACTTCACGCCCCGCCTGATCCTGTCGGCTACGTCCATTCCCGCTCCTGGCCCGAGACCCTTGCCTCCGCGCGCGCCAGGCGGGCGAGGCCGGGCGCATTCTCCATATCGCGCCGCGCCATACAACCGCGCCCGCGCTTGAGATATCCTTAACCGGGCCGGCGCAAGTCTGTGGGCCGGGCGCGGCGCTTGTCCAGCCGCACCGTGCCGGGAGATACTGTGCCAGAATGCAGAAGCCGCGCATCCTCCTCGTGTCCTACCTCTATCCGCCCTATGCCGGGATCGGGGCGCTGCGCATCGGCAAGCTTTCGCGCTTCCTCATGGAGCGCGGCTGGGACGTGCGCGTGCTCGCCGCCGATTCGGGCGAGGCGAAGAACCTGCCCGTGGAAATACCGGAGGAGCAGGTCGTCTACACGCCCTGGTTCGAGGTCGATCATGCGATCGACAGCCTGATCCCGGACTGGTACCGCCGCCGCGCCCGGGCCGCCGCGACCCCGGCCGCCGCCGATGCACTGGGCGGCGCCTCGTCGGGGGCGACCGGCGGGGGTGGCGCGGAAAGCCGGCTGCGCGTGGCGCTGCGCCGGCTCTATTGCGAGCTGGTGCGCTGGCCCGACAACCGCATCGGCTGGCTGCCGCACGCGGTGCGGGCCGGCAGCACCCTGCTGCGGGACTGGCGGCCGGATTTCATCTATGCCTCGGCGCCGCCCTTCACCAGCCTGCTGGTGGCGGACCGGCTCGCGCGGCGCTTCAGCATCCCCTGGATCGCCGAGTTCCGCGATCTCTGGATCGACCATCCCTATTACAGCTACTCGGCCGCGCGCAAGGTGCTCGAACGGATCTGGGAAGGGCGCGTGCTCGACCGCGCCGCCGCCATGGTCACCGTCTCGCCGCCCTGGCAGGGCGTGCTCCGGCGCAAGTTCGGCAAGCCGACCGCGCTCATCATGAACGGTTTCGTGCTCGAGGACTTCCCCGAGATGCCGCCGGCCCGGCCATCGGCCGAAGGTCCGGTGCGCATCGTCTATACCGGCCATATCTACGAAGGCTATCGCGATCCGACGCCGCTCTTCCAGGCCATCGGCCTCCTGGGCGAGGAGCGCGGGCGCGTCCGCGTGGAGTTCGTCGGCACCAGCAACGAGGTGGTGCGCGCGCTCGCCCGGCGCTGCGGCGTGGAAGACCTGGTCCAGGTGAGCCCGCCCATTCCCTACCGGGAGGCGCTGCGGCTGCAGATGAACGCCGACGTGCTGCTGCATCTGCAATGGAACGATCCGCGCGAGGAAGGCACCATTTCGGGCAAGCTGTTCGAATACATAGCCGCGCGGCGGCCCGTCCTCGGCATCGGCTACGACGGCGGGTCGGTGGCACAGATCATGCGCGAGCATGGGGCCGGCATCGTCTGCAACGAGGCGGAAGGCATCGCCAGGCAGCTCCGGGCCTGGATCGCGGAGAAGGCCTCGGGCGGCATCGCGCCGCTTCCCGAACGCAGCCCCCAGGGCCTCTCGCGGGCCGAGCAGTTCGCCAGCCTGGAGCGCTTCCTGAACGAGCTGCGCCCCTCGCTCCGGCGCGATCCGCAGCCGCGCCGCGACCAGACCGGCATGACCCGCAGCCGCTTCCACGCGCCGATCGATGCGGCGGCGCTGGAGCGGCCCGCGCTGGTCGCCATCGTCGACACGGAAGAGGATTTCGACTGGCGTCAGCCCTTCTCGCGCGAAAATTTCTCCGTCTCCTCGCTGGGAAACCTGTCGCTCGCCCAGGATGTCTTCCAGCGCTGGAACATCGTGCCGACCTATCTCGTGGATTATCCGGTGGTGACCTCGGACATGGGTCAGGCCCTGCTCGGCGCCTGGTCGCGGGAGGGCCGCTGCCTCGTGGGCGCGCAGCTCCATCCCTGGGTCAATCCGCCGCACCAGGAGACGGTCTCCAAGGCCAATTCCTTCGCCGGCAACCTGCCGCGCGCGCTGGAACGGGCCAAGCTCGCCGCGCTCACCGAGGAAATCCAGGCGCGGATCGGCGTCCGGCCGAAGGTCTACAAGGCGGGCCGCTACGGGCTAGGGCCGAACAGTGCCGAGATCCTCGAAGACCTGGGCTACCTGGTCGATACCAGCATCATGCCCCATACCGACCTTTCCGCCGAGGGCGGGCCGGATTATAGCGGCTTCGGCGCCACGCCCTTCTGGTTCGGCCAGCATCGCCGCCTGCTCTCCCTGCCGGTCTCGCGGGGCTTCGCCGGCTCGCTCGCCTGGGCGGGGCCGCGCATCTTTCCCCGGCTCGACCGCTCGGCGCTCACCCGTTATGCCATCCTCGGCCCCTTCGCGCGGCTGCATGCGATGGAACGCATCACCCTCACGCCGGAAGGCATCACCTTCGACGAGCTGCGCCGCCTCACCGAATCGCTGCTGGCGGGCGGGCAGCGGGTGATCACTTTCTCCTTCCACTCGCCCTCCCTCTCGCCGGGCAATACGCCCTATGTGCGGACCGAGCGCGACCTGAAGGAGTTCATCACCACGACGGAGCGTTATTTCCGCTACTTCCTCGAGACCATTGGCGGCGTGGCAATGACGCCGATCGCGCTTTATGAGCGGCTGTCCGGCGAAGCGGCGCCGGTGCCATCGGGTGGTGCGAACAGGGTCTCGTAGCGGCCGAGCATCTCCCTTTCATCGAAGCTGCGTTCCGCCCGCTCGCGGTTTGCGGCGCCGAGCCTCCTGCGCAGGTCCCGATCCTCGGCGAGGCGGCGGAGCTGGACGGCGAGACTTGCGGTGTCCTTGCAGCCTCGCACCAGCGCCGCGTTCTCTTCGGGCAGCATATTGACCACGTCGCCCACATCGGTCGAGGCGACCGGCAGGCCGCTTGCCATCGCCTCGATCAGGCTGATCGGCATCTGTTCGGTGTCGGAGGAGAGCGCGAAGATATCCATCTCCCGCAGCAGCGCCTCCGGCCGGTCGGTCGCGCCATGGAAACGCACCCGATCGCCGAGACCAAGTGCCCTCGCCTGGCGCGTGAGCGCCTCGCGCTCCGCTCCGTCGCCCACCAGAAGCAGGCGCAGTTCGGGCGGCTCGGCGAGGGTCGCGAAGGCATCGATCAGGCGCCTCAGGTTCTTTTCCGGGCGCAAGCGGGCGATGGTGCCGATCACGCTCTCCGCCGAACGCCGTTCGCCGGCCGCCGAAAACCGCGTCAGGTCGATGCCGTTGGGCAGGTAGATCACCTGTTCCCGCGCGAGCCGCCAGTGCCGCAGCGCCAGCCCTTCGAGCACGCGCGAGGGCACGATGACGCGCGTATGCCCGCCGCCCAGCGCCAGCCGGCGGAACCAGACCCGGCGCGGCACCTGCCGGTTTGCCTCTTCCGGGCCAAATCCGTCCTCGAAATGCACATGCCGTGGAATGGCGGGCAGCCAGCGGTTCGCCAGCGCCCATTCGATCGAACCCCAATTATACGTCACCAGAATGTCCGCCCTGCTCGCCGTCATCAGGCGGCGCATGGCCGGCAGATGCCAGAGCGCTCTTTCTTTCGGGAAACCTGCTTCCAGCCTGGTCAGAGAGACTTCCTCCCGCAGCAGGGCAGCCGTGCCGTAGTCGCCGTCGATGGCAAGCACCAGGTGGCGATGGCGCGCGCCAAAATGATTGGCGAGTTGCGCGAAACGTATCTGTGCCCCGCCGATGCCGAAGGAGGGGAAGACGTGAAACATTGTCAGCACCGGCGTGCCGGCCTGCCCGGGCGCCATCGCTAGTCCATCCTCGCATTCAGGGTTTGCAGCAGATACTCCAGGGTCAGGACGCGGGCATACTGCGCCTCATCGAAGATGCGCTCGGGCCGGAACAGGCGCGACATGTAGGGCAGCTCCAGATCGATGACCTGGCCGGCATGCTCCCCGTCGAGCCACCTGGCGAAGTTCCGTTCGGACCGCAGGCGATGCTTGATCGCATAGCGATACTGCCTGAGCCAGGTCGGCTGGAGATAGTATGCCCAGTCGCCAAGGCGCCGCTTGAGTGGCGCGTCTTGATCGAAACCGGTTCCATAGTTGCTCGGATAGGCCGCCAGACGCGGATCGGCACGCCGGATCAGGGCCGCCTCGAAATCGCCATGGTACTTGAACCGCACCGGGATGGAGAGGGCTGCCTGGGTGATCTCGTAGTCGTAAAATGGCAGAAGCCAGGGGCCGAAACGGCTGTTGATCTGGCTCTCCCGTCCGTTCCACGACCGGCAACGGAAATGCGGATAGACCGCTTCCGCCATCTGCCTGGTCAGCCGAGGGCGATCCAGTCCCGGCAGCCGCCGGATCTTCTCCGCGACATGCGCCAGATGCGCCCCTCGGTCAAAGCCGACGCTGCATGTCGCCGCATCGAACTGGGAATAGAAGGCGTAGGCCAGGTCAATGGGCCGGACATCGCGGTCGGGCAAGTTGAAAAAATTGCGCAGGACCTCGCCACCGCCGCCATTGAGGAGAAGCGCGCCGCCGGCATGCCGCCGCTTGCGGGCGGAATGTTCCGCTCCCCTGTTGAAGAGCCCGCCCCAGGGCAGTCCGTCCCCGACGAGATAGTTGCGCCGGACCAGC
>JAHCJQ010000048.1 GCA_026126215.1 Alphaproteobacteria bacterium | reverse complement strand
GGCACCGGGTTCATGAAATGCATGCCCATGAACTTTTCCGGCCGGTCGGTCACGGAAGCCAGCCTCGTCACCGAGATGGACGAGGTATTGGTGGCGATGAGTGCTTCTTTCTTCAGCTTCGGGCAGATCTGCACGAAGATCTTGCGCTTGACCTGCTCGTCCTCGGTCGCCGCCTCGATCACCAGATCGGCATCGCCGAGATCGTCGATCGAAACCGAAGTCTCGATGCGCGCCAGGGCCTCCGCCCGCTCCGTCTCCGAAATGGCATTGCGGCTGAGCTGCCGGTCGAGATTGCGCCGGATCGTCTCCTGCGCCTTCTTGAGCTGGTCCTGGCTGATGTCGATCAGCACGACCGAATAGCCGGCCAGCGCGCAGACATGCGCGATACCATTGCCCATCTGCCCGGCGCCGATGACGCCGATTTTCCTGATCATGCTTTTTCCGTCCCGATCCGCCAGTCCCGGCGCTTCGTCATTTGCCAAGCTGCTTGCCGAGCTCTGCCTCGAGCTCGGGCACGATCTTGAACAGGTCGCCGACCAGGCCATAATCGGCCACCTGGAAGATCGGCGCTTCCTCGTCCTTGTTTATGGCAACGATGACCTTGGAATCCTTCATGCCCGCCAGATGCTGGATCGCGCCGGAAATGCCGACGGCGATATAGAGTTCCGGCGCGACGATCTTCCCGGTCTGGCCGACCTGGTAATCGTTCGGCACGAACCCGGCATCGACAGCCGCGCGGCTGGCGCCGACCGCGGCGCCCAGCTTGTCCGCCACCTTCTCCAGCATGGCGAAATTCTCGCCCGACTGCATGCCGCGCCCACCCGAGATGACGACACGGGCGGCGGTGAGTTCGGGCCGGTCGGACTTGGAGAGTTCCTGGCCGACGAAGCTCGAGACGTTCGCCGCCCCGACCGCGGCCACGCTCTCGACCGACGCGCTGCCGCCTTCGGCGGCGACGGCGGGAAAGGCAGTCGTGCGCACGGTGATGACCTTGACCGGATCGGAGGACTTGACCGTCGCCATCGCATTGCCCGCATAGATCGGACGCACGAAGGTATCGCCATCCTCCACCTTCACGATGTCGCTGATCTGCGCCACGTCCAGCACCGCCGCGACGCGCGGCAGCACGTTCTTGCCGCTCGTGGTGGCCGGCGCCAGCAGCGCCTTGTAGCCCTTGGCGAGCGAAACCAGGAGCGGCGCCAGATTCTCGGCAAGCTGGTTGGCGTAGGCCGCGTCATCGGCGAGCAGGACCTTGGCCACGCCGGCGATCTTCGCCGCCGCGTCGGCGGCCGGCCGCGCATCCTTGCCGGCGACCAGCAAATGCACCTCGCCGCCCAGCTTCTGCGCCGCGGCGACCGCGTTCAGGGTCGCCGGCCTGATCGATTGATTGTCGTGCTCGGCCAGAACCAGATTGCTCATCTCAGATCACTCCCGCCTCGTTCTTCAGCGCCTGCACCAGTTCCTCGACGCTCGCCACCTTGCGCCCGGCCTGGCGCTTCGGCGGCTCCTCGACCTTCAGCGTCTTGAGGCGCGGGGCGATGTCGACACCGAGATCGGCCGGCGTCTTCTCGTCGATCGGCTTCTTCTTCGCCTTCATGATGTTCGGCAGCGAGGCATAGCGCGGCTCGTTCAGGCGCAGATCGGTGGTCACCACCGCCGGCAGCTTGAGTTCGACCGTCTGCAGGCCGCCATCCACCTCGCGCGTCACCGTGGCCTTGCCGTCGCCGAGCGCCACCTTCGAGGCGAAGGTCCCCTGCGCCCAGCCCAGCAGGGCCGCCAGCATCTGGCCGGTCTGGTTGGAATCGTCGTCGATCGCCTGCTTGCCGAGAATGACGATCTGCGGCGCCTCGGCCTCGACCACCGCCTTGAGCAGCTTGGCCACGGCGAGTGGCTGCACCTCTTCATCGGTCTTGATCAGGATGCCGCGGTCGGCGCCCATGGCGAGCGCGGTGCGGATCGTCTCCTGCGCCTGGGCCGGGCCGATGGATACCGCGACCACCTCGCTCGCGACACCGGCTTCCTTGAGCCGGACCGCTTCCTCGACCCCGATCTCGTCGAAGGGGTTCATCGACATCTTGACGTTGCTGAGTTCGACGCCTGTCTTGTCGGCCTTGACGCGGATCTTGACGTTGTAGTCGACCACCCGCTTGACCGCGACGATCACTTTCATTCTATCGCTATCTCCCTCGGCGACGGTCCTGTCCGATGATCACCGCACAAGACGCGGCGGCGATTGTCGCACCGTCATTGCTGTGAAATGCGGCAGTGCACAATAATTGTCGCTCCCACCAGTGTCAACGAATCGAAATCCCGGCGCAACGCCCCGATCCCGGGCTCGCGAAACGCTCGTTCACGGTTCTCGGGAACGGTTCTGGCCGGGCACCCAGAGCACGTCGCCAGCGCCATCCGCATTGAGGTGCCGCGACAGGACGAACAGGTGGTCGGAGAGGCGGTTGGCGTAGCGCAAGGCCACCGGATTGATCGCCTCGCGCTCCGCCAGGCGGGCGATCAGGCGTTCCGCCCGCCGGCAGACGGTGCGCGCCTGATGCAGGAAGGCGGAGGCGGAGGAGCCGCCGGGCAGGACGAAGGAGTTGAGCGGGGCCAGCCGTTCGTTCATCCCGTCGATCTCCCGTTCCAACCGCGCGACCTGCTCGTCGACCACCCGCAGGGGGGGATACTTCGGCTGTTCGGCGATCGGGGTGCAGAGATCGGCGCCGAGATCGAACAAGTCGTTCTGGATGCGGGCCAGCATCGCATCCGCCGCGCCTTCGGTGTGCAGCCGCGCCAGGCCGATCGCGGCATTGGTCTCGTCCACCGTGCCGAACGCCTCGATGCGAAGGTCGTGCTTGGGCCGGCGCGTGCCGTCGCCCAAGGAAGTCTCGCCCCGGTCGCCGCCTCGCGTGTAGATCCTGGTCAGCCGCACCATGCCGGACGCACCGTTCCTAGCGGACCAGCAGGTACAGGACGACGAGCAGCACTGCCGCGAATTGCAGGATGACACGCCAGCGCATCAGCAGGTTGCCGTACTTGCGGTTGGTCTCGCCGCCTCGCGCCATGACGATGACGCCGGCGAACAGCACCCCCAGCACCGCGAGGCCGGTGAGGACGATCAGGATGGGGAGCAGGGTCTGCATCTGTGCATGATATAGGGAAAAACCCTGCTCCGCCCAGCCGGCGCTAGTTGGCGCCGTCCAGCAGGCGCCGGGCGATGACCTGGGCCTGGATCTCCGCCGCCCCCTCGAAGATGTTGAGGATGCGCGCATCGCAGAGCACGCGGCTGATCGGATACTCCTGGGCATAGCCGTTGCCGCCGTGGATCTGCAAGGCATTGTCGGCATTGGCCCAGGCAACACGCGCGGCGAGCAGCTTGGCCATGCCCGCCTCGAGGTCGCAGCGCCGTCCCTCGTCCTTCTCGCGCGCCGCGAAATAGGTGAGCTGGCGCGCCAGCATGGTCTCCACCGCCATCCAGGCCAGCTTGCCGGAAACACGCGGAAACGCGAACAGCGGCTTGCCGAACTGCTGGCGCTCCAGGGCATACTTCAGGCCAAGCTCCATGGCATTCTGCGCCACGCCGAGCGCGCGCGCTGCGGTCTGGATGCGTGCGCTCTCGAAGGTTTCCATGAGCTGCTTGAAGCCGTTGCCCTCCTCGCCGCCAAGCAGGTTCTCCGCCTTCACGGCGAAGCCGTCGAAGCCGATCTCGTATTCCTTCATGCCGCGATAGCCGAGCACCTTGATCTCGCCGCCGCGCATGCCTTCCGCCGGAAATGGATCGGCGTCGTCGCCGCGCGGCTTCTCGGCCAGGAACATGGAGAGGCCCTTGTAGCCGGGCTCGGACGGATCGGTACGTGCGAGCAGGGTCATGACATCGGCGCGCGCCGCATGGGTGATCCAGGTCTTGGCGCCGGTGATGCGATAGACATCGCCCTCGCGCACCGCGCGGGTGCGCAGGCTGCCGAGATCGGAACCGGTGTTGGGCTCGGTGAAAACCGCGGTCGGCAGGATCTCGCCGGAAGCGATACGCGGCAGCCAATGGCGCTTCTGCGCCTCGGTCCCGCCGCGCAGGATCAGTTCGGCCGCGATCTCCGAGCGGGTGCCGAGAGAGCCGACGCCAATATAGGCGCGCGAAAGTTCTTCCGAGACCACGCACATGGCGGTCTTGCCCATGCCATGCCCGCCATAGCTTTCCGGAATGGTCAGGCCGAAGACGCCGAGCTGCGCCATCTCCACGACGACGCTCATCGGAATGAATTCGTCCTTGAGGTGCCAGTCATGGGCGAACGGCGTGACCCTGGTCTCGGCGAAGCGGCGGAACTGATCGCGCACCAGTTCCATGGTCTCGTCGAGTCCGCCGTGGCCGAAGCCACCGCCGGAAAGGCCATGTTCGATCAGCGAAGCGATCTCCGCCCGGATCGCGGCCCCACCGCCCCGCCCGATCAGCAGGCTGACCGGCCGCGTCGAGAAGTCCTGCATGTCCGCCGCATCGAGACCGAGATCGGCCGGCCGCGCCATCTCGACCTGGCTCAGCGCGATGCCGCCCTCGATCTGCGCCAGATACTCCGCGAAGGCAGCTTGCAGAATCAGCGCCTCCAGCCGTCCGCCGCGACCCTGGCGAACCAGGCTTTCGTGCCAGCCGAGAATCTGGCGCAGGGATTCGACATAAGTGGCGAGCCAGGCGAGCGCGTGGGCGGCGAACTGCCGCTCTTCCAGCCGCCCGGCATCGATCCGCCCGCCGCTTCCCTTCACGTCCGCGCCGAGGCGCGCCAGAGAACGCGCCAGCACGCCTTCCGCCGCCGGCAGCGCCGCCCGGCAGAGTTGGTCCAGATCATCGAGCAGCGCGCCTCCGCCGGTCGCCGCGGCCTTGCGCGCCGGATCAGCCATTGCCGGCCTCGACCGCGTCCTCGAAGGTGCGGATGCCCGGATACCTGGCCGAGACCAGCACCGCCATGTTCCCGGGCTTGTGGCGGTTCTTCCACATCTTGGTATGGGCGCGCGGGATGTCAGCCCAGGAGAAGACTTCCGACATGCAGGGATCGACCCGCCGCTCGATGACGAGCTGGTTTGCCTGCGCCGCCTGCATGAGGTTGGCGAAATGGCTGCCCTGGATGCGCTTCTGGCGCATCCAGACGAAGCGCGCATCCATGGTGAGGTTGTAGCCGGTGGTGCCGGCGCAGAACACCACCATGCCGCCGCGCTTGACCACGAAACAGGAGACCGGGAAGGTCTGCTCGCCCGGATGCTCGAACACGAAATCGACGTCGTTGCCCTTGCCGGTGATCGCCCAGATCGCCTTGCCGAATTCGCGCACCCGGGCCATGTAGGCGGCATAGCCCTTGACGTCGTTGACCGGCGGCAGCGGGCCCCAGCAATCGAAATTGTTGCGGTTGATCACGCCCTTGGCGCCGAGCGAAAGCACGAAATCGCGTTTCGAATCGTCGGAGATGATCCCGATGGCGTTGGCGCCGGCGGCGGCGATGAGTTGCACCGCCATGGACCCGATGCCGCCCGCCGCGCCCCAGACCAGCACGTTGTGGCCGGGGCGCAGGATATGCGGGCGATGGCCGAACAGCATGCGGTAGGAGGTGGCGAGCGTCAGCATGTAGCAGGCGCTCTCCTCCCAGGTGAGATGGCGCGGGCGCGGCAGGAGCTGGCGCGACTGCACCCGGCAGAACTGTGCGAAGGAGCCATCCGGCGTCTCGTAGCCCCAGATGCGCTGGGAGGGCGAGAACATCGGGTCGCCGCCGTTGCACTCCTCGTCGTCGCCGTCGTCCTGGTTGCAATGGACCACGACCTCGTCGCCGACCTTGAAGCGCTTCACCTTCGATCCGACTGCCCAGACGATGCCCGCCGCATCCGAGCCGGCGATGTGATAGGGCTGACGGTGGATGTCGAAAGGCGAGACCGGCACGCCGAGGCCGGCCCAGACGCCGTTGTAATTGACGCCTGCCGCCATGACGAAGACCAGCACCTCGTCGGAATCGATGGCCGGCGTCGGCACCACTTCGAGCTGCATCGATTCCTCGGGCGGCCCATGCCGCTCGCGGCGGATGCACCAGGCATACATCTCCTTCGGCACATGGCCGAGGGGCGGCACCTCGCCCACTTCGTAAAGGTCCTTGTACACGGTTCCCCCGGCGCGCTCGGGCTGGATCTGACGCGCTGTGTTGTCCTGCTGCGACATGGCCAATACGCTCCCTCGGGTCTGCGGCGACGGGCCTCAGGTTGCGAACCGCGACCTTGCCATTGGCCCTCCGGTCGGCGGATACTGCATCGCAACAAAGACTGCCGTTTCTTTTGCAACGCAGCAATGGTTATGATATGTCCCGGTCGGAAATCAAGACGTAATTGTTGAAATGATACGAACTCCATTAAGAAATTTAATTTCGTCTCCATGCCCAACCGGCATCACGGCAGGCAGATCATGACGCAACGCGACAAACCCTGGCTGTTCCGCACCTACTCCGGGCATAGTTCCGCGCAGGCCTCGAACGAACTTTACCGCACCAATCTCCAGCGCGGCCAGACCGGCCTCTCGGTCGCCTTCGACCTGCCAACCCAGACCGGCTACGACAGCGACCATCCGCTGGCCGCGGGCGAAGTGGGCAAGGTCGGCGTGCCCGTCTGCCATCTGGGCGACATGCGCAGCCTGTTCGAGGGTATCCCTCTCGACCGGATGAACACCTCCATGACCATCAACGCGACCGCGCCGTGGCTGCTCGCGCTCTATGTCGTGGCAGCGGAGGAGCAGGGTGTAGCGCGGGCCGAGCTGGCCGGCACGGTGCAGAACGACATCCTCAAGGAGTATCTCTCGCGCGGCACCCATATCTTTCCGCCCGGCCCCAGCATGCGCCTGGTCGCCGATCTGGTCAGCTTCACCTACCGCGAGATGCCGCGCTGGAACCCGACCAACGTCTGTTCCTATCACCTCCAGGAAGCAGGGGCGACGCCGGTGCAGGAACTGGCCTTCGCGCTGGCCAACGCCATTGCCGTGCTCGATGCGGTGCGCGCCTGCGGCCAGGTGCCGCGCGCCGACATGCCCCAAGTGGTCGGCCGCATCAGCTTCTTCGTCAATGCGGGCATCCGCTTCGTGACCGAAATGTGCAAGATGCGCGCCTTCGCGCGCATGTGGGACGAGATATGTCGCGAGCGCTACGGCGTCGCCGACGAGAAGTACCGCCTTTTCCGCTATGGCGTTCAGGTGAACTCGCTCGGCCTGACCGAGCAGCAGCCTGAAAACAATGTCTATCGCATCCTGCTCGAGATGCTGGCGGTCGTACTCTCGAAGGATGCCCGCGCGCGCGCCGTGCAACTGCCCGCCTGGAACGAAGCGCTGGGCCTGCCGCGGCCCTGGGATCAGCAATGGTCGCTGCGCCTGCAGCAGATCGTCGCCTATGAGACCGACCTGCTCGAATATGGCGACATCTTCAATGGCGCGCGGGTCATCGAGGCGAAGGTCGAGGCGCTGATCGCCGAGGCGCGCGAGGAATTGCGCCGGATCGAGGCGATGGGCGGCGCCGTCGCCGCGGTCGAGAACGGCTACATGAAACAGGCCCTCGTCGAAAGCAACACCGCGCGCGTGCGCGCCATCGAGAAGGGCGATCTGAAGATCGTCGGCGTCAATATCTTCACCGAGAGCGCGCCCTCGCCGCTCACCGAGGGCGGCACGGAGGCGATCATGGTCGTGGACGAGCGGGCCGAGGCCGATCAGCTTGCGCGGCTGACAGCCTGGCGTGCAGGACGCGACGGGGCAGCGGCGGCACGGGCGCTGGCCGATCTCACGGCGGCGGCACGTGAAGGGCGCAACGTCATGGAAGCCTCGATCGCCTGCGCGCGCGCCGGCTGCACCACCGGCGAATGGGCGCAGGCGTTGCGCGGGGTTTTCGGCGAATACCGCGCGCCGACCGGCATTGCCGGTGCGCCACAGGAGAGCGACCGGGCGGCAATGGCGCATCTGCGCGCGCGCGTGCGCGAGGCCGCCGCCAGGCTCGGCCGGCCGCTCAAGATCCTGGTGGGCAAGCCCGGACTGGACGGCCATTCCAACGGCGCCGAGCAGATCGCGGTGAAAGCGCGCGATTGCGGCATGGAAGTGGTCTATGAGGGGATCCGCCTGACACCGGACCAGATCGTCGCGGCGGCGCTGGAAGAGAACGTGCACCTGATCGGACTGTCGATCCTTTCCGGCTCGCACGTACCCCTGGCCGGGCAGGTGCTGGAGCGACTGCGCGCCCAGGGCCTTGGTGAAGTGCCCGTGGTGGTTGGCGGGATCATTCCGCCCGAAGATGCGGCACGGCTCAGGGCGGCCGGCGTGGCGGCGGTCTTCACGCCGAAGGACTTCGACCTCACGGCGATCATGGGCGAGATCGTGACCATCGTCGAAGGCCGCTTCGGCCGGGCCGCGTAGGCCTTAGTCCGGAAAGCCGGCGCGACGCCGGACCTCCTCCGGCGAGAGGCCCTGCCGGCGCAACTCGCGGATGGCGCGCGCACCATCGCGCTTGGCAAGCCGACGGCCAGCCTCGTCACGCAACAGTGCGTGATGTCGATAACGGGGAACGGGAAGGTCGAGCAGCGCCTGCAGCAGGCGATGGAGATGGGTCGCCGGGAAGAGGTCTTCGCCGCGCGTCACCAGGCTCACCACCTGCAGGGCATCATCGACCACCACGGCGAGATGGTAGCTCGCCGGAAAGTCCCGGCGCGCCAGCACCACATCGCCGAACAGCGCGGGCCTGGCCAGCACGGGACCCCGTCCCTCTTCCTCGAACCTCAGGTCGGAGCCAATGCGCGCCCGTGCCTGCGCCACGTCGAGGCGCAGCGCATGCGGTTCGCCCCGCGCCAGCCGCCGGTCCCGCTCGTCGGCGGTCAAGGCCCGGCAGGTGCCGGGATAGAGCGGGCCGTCCGGTCCCTGCGGTGCCGAAGGCGCGCGCGCGATCTCGGCCTGGATCTCCGCGCGCGTGCAGAAGCAGGGATAGAGCAGCCCGGCCGCCTCGAGTCGCGCCAGCGCGGCGCGGTAATCGTCGAAATGTTCGGACTGCCGCCGTACCGGCTCCTCCCAGGCAAGGCCGAGCCAGGCCAGATCCTCGAAGATGGCCGCTTCGTATTCCGGCCTCGCCCGCACCTGGTCGATATCCTCGATGCGCAGCAGGAACCGCCCGCCGGTCTCGCGCGCCGCGCGAAACCCGGCCAGCGCCGAATGGGCATGCCCAAGATGCAGATGGCCGGTCGGGCTTGGCGCGAAACGGGTAACGAGGGGGGGTGCCATGGCGAAATGACCAGGTCGTGATCGCACGACCCTAGCCAGCCGCCGCGCGGATTGCTACCCATTCGCCGGGAAAGGATGGAGCCAGACATGAGCCTGACCGGCCGCGCCCTTGCGCAATCCCTGCGGGCCCTCGCCGAACGGGACAAGGATCTGGCGCGGGCCATCGATCTTGTCGGCCCGCTGCCCGACCGGACGCGCCAGCCGGGTTTCCCGGCGCTGCTGCGCATCGTCTGCGAGCAGCAGCTTTCGGTCGCCTCGGCGGCGGCGATCTGGCGTCGGCTGGAGGCTGAGTTCAGCCCGCTGACACCCGAGAACCTGCTTGCCGCCGACGATGCGCGGCTCGCCGCACTCGGCCTCTCGCGGCCGAAGATCCGCTATGGTCGCTGCCTCGCGGAAGCGGTCCGGGAGGGCCGGCTCGATTTCGAGCGGCTGCATGGCCTGGACGACCGGGCCGCCAGCGAGGAGCTCTGCGCGGTCAAGGGCATCGGCCGCTGGACCGCCGAGATTTACCTGCTGTTCGTAATGCGACGCCCGGACATCTGGCCGGCTGGCGATCTCGCGCTGCAGGAGGGGATGCGGCTGCTCAAGCGGCTCCGCAAGCGGCCCGACGAGGCCCGCATGGACCGGCTGGCGCGACCCTGGGCGCCCCATCGCGGCACCGCCGCGCGGATTCTCTGGCGCTACTATGCCCTGACGAAGAAAGGCGCCCAGGCACCCGAGGGCGCCTGAGCGCACTCACTTACGGCTTGCCGGCGTCGATGGTCGCCTTGCTCACGCCGAAATCTTCGGCATTGTACTTGGCGAGAATCTTCGCGTAGTTCCCATCATCGATGATGCGCTGCAGACCCGCCGCCACGTAGTCGCGGATTTTATCGTTGGCCTTGAGGAAACCGAATCCGTAGAGCCATTCCCGGAGCGGCTTGCCGATCTGCACGTAGCGGCCCGGATCCTGTCTTTGCAGATGGCGCACCACCTCGATCGTCTGCATGGTGGCCTCGTAGCGGTTCTGCTGCAGCCCGATCTGCACCGGCAGGTCGGAAGAGACTAGTTCGATCGGCTTACTGCCCTTGGCCACGCACTCCGCATCGCTCAGCTCCTTGAGGATGACCGGATAGACCGTGATGTAGCGCGGATAACCCATGCTCCGGCCGCAAAGATCGGCTATCTCCTTGATCGAACCGGCATTGGCCTCGCTTGTGAAGATCTGCGGTCCGGTCCGCAGGTAGTTGACATGGGTGAGCTTCTCCCGGCGCGCCGGAAAGTCCACGATGGACGAGGCGACAAAGTCGAACCGGCCGCTATCCAGGCCTGGAAAGACTTGGGGAAAGGCAACATCCACCAGGTTGAAAGTAATGCCGAGATTGATCCCGATGGCCCGCACGATCTCGGTGGACAGCCCCGACAGTTCGCCGGATTTCGGGTCCTTGAATCCCATGGGCGGGAAATCGTTGGAAACCGAGATGTTGAGAGTCTTCGACTCGCGGATCTTTTCCGGTATGGCTGGCGACTGCGCCTGCGCCGTCCCAAAGACTGCAAGGCTCAGGCACGCAATTATGGTGCCGCCCGCCAGAGCCGCGCCGATTCGTCCGTGTATTTTCATGTTCCCCGCTCCTCCTCGTTCGCTTGCGTCTTTCTATTTCCGCACAGCCGCCAGAAACTCCCGCGTGCGCGGATGGCTCGGCCGCGCAAGCAACTCCTCCGCCGGTCCGCATTCGACCACGCGCCCATGATCCATGAAGACGATCCGGTCCGCCGCCTCACGGGCGAAGGCGACCTCGTGCGTCACCACCAACATGGTGAGGTTGGATCGCGCCATCTCCCGCATGACCTCGAGCACTTCGCCAACCAGTTCCGGGTCGAGGGCAGAAGTCGGCTCGTCGAACAGCACGAGCGAGGGGTTCATCGCCAGCGCCCGCGCGATCGCCACGCGCTGCTGCTGGCCGCCTGAGAGCTGCCCCGGATAGGACGCCGCCTTCGCTGCCAGCCCGACCCGCTCCAGCAGTCTTTGCGCCTCGGCGAGCGCCTGCTCCCGCGGCGTGCCCCTGACGACGAGCGGGCCTTCGATGATGTTCTCCACCACCGTCTTGTGCGGAAAGAGGTTGAACTGCTGGAACACCATGCCGATACGGGAGCGCTGGCGAGCTTGCAGCCGGTCGGGCAATTCGTGCAGCCGGCCGCCGGCAAGCCGGTAGCCGATGATCTCCTCGCCCACCTCGATCAATCCGCCGTCGATCCGCTCGAGATTGTTGATGCAGCGCAGCAGCGTGCTCTTGCCCGATCCCGAAGGGCCGATAATGCAGACCACCTCGCCTTCGGCGATGCTGAGGGAGACATCGCGCAGCGCTTCGAACTGCCCGAACCTCTTCGTGACGCCGCGGATCCTCACGATGTCCGGCATTCAGGCGGCCTCCTGAACGGCGACCGGCGCCTGCGAGCGATTGTAGTGGCGCTCGATATGCGACTGGACATAGGTGAGGATCGCGACCACGACCGAGTACCAGAAGGCAGCGACGATCAGCAATTCGATGACCCGGCCGTTGGCGTAATAGACGGCCTGCGCACCATAGATGATCTCCTTGTACTGAATCACGCTGGCAAGCGAGGTGAACTTCACCATGCCGATGGTCTCATTGCCGATCGGCGGTACGATGACGCGCATGGCCTGCGGCAGGATGATCCGGCGCAGAGCCTGCGCCTGGGTCATGCCGATCGAGCGAGCAGCATCCACTTGGCCCTTGCCGACCGAGAGCAGACCGCTGCGAATCACCTCGCTGGTATAGGCGCCCTGCAGGATGCCGAAGGCAAGCAGGGCACCGACGAACGGCGTGATGACTTTCGTCGTCGCCACCTCGACGATGCCCGGGAGCCAGATGACGGGAAAGATCAGGGCCAGATTGTACCAGATCAGGAGCTGAAGCAGCGCCGGCAGGGCGCGGAAGACGAAGATGTAGCCTGCCGCGGTGCCGCGCAATACGGGGTTGTTCGAGTTGCCCATCAACGCCGCGGCCAAGCCGAGCAGAATGCCAAGCACCATCGCACAGGCGGTGAGCACGATGGTATTGACGATCCCCCAGAGCATCAGGCTCGAGAAGAGGAACTCGCCTACTACCGGCCAGTCGATCTTGCCGACCGCGAAGGCCCGCACGATGACGGCGAGGACGATAAGAATCAGCGCGACCGATACGTAACGGCCATAGCGGACACGGTGGACGACGGAATGCGCCACGTCCGGCGCGGCAGGCCCTGCTGGCGGCGCCAGCCGGTTTGCGGACCCATCCGCCAAGGGCGGCGGAACTTTCCCAGGCATTGTTTCCAACCTGCCCCCAACAACGCTTCGCGATTCTACCGCCCGCCCCTGGTCCGGCGCGTGCGGCCCCGGGCCGCCGGAGGCTTGGGAGCGAGAGCAGAGCCACGCGCGCCCACTATGCTAGCCCGTTCCAGGCACATGGCACCGTCCGGAATCCGGCCCGATCCGCCATCGCGCTGTCGACTTTCGGCAGGCGCCACGATTGGTTATCGAAGTCAGGCTAACACGGTGCCGCCGAGATTGTCGAGCCGCTGCTGAAGTCGACTTCAGAAATCATCGCCCTACCGGCCGGCTCGTTCCGTGAATGCCGGAGGTAGCAAGGGTAATATGTATTTATAGTTGACTTCAAAATAGAACCTAACATCATGAAAGGACGCTTGGCGCATGACCCGCGCTTTACCGGGCGCCGCCGCGGCCAGCGCCGCAGCGTGGCGGCAAGCGCGTCGATTGACCCCAGGGAGGACAGCGTATGTTCGATCGATCCACGAAGCCCGTCGGCAGAGCGGATCTCGGCGGCATCGACCTGCCAACTGGCAGTGCCAGGGGCCTGCCAGGCCGCCTCTATATTGATCCGGCGGCCTTCGACCAGGAACGGCGCACTATCTTCCGTAAATCATGGTTCGCCGCCACCTATGCGAGCGATCTTCCCACGCCGGGAGATATCCACCCGGTCTCCATCGCTGGCTGGGAGCTGCTCCTTGTCCGCGCGCGCGATGGCGCGATCAGGTGCTTTCACAATATCTGCCGCCACCGCGGCATGAAGCTCGTCGAGCGGTCGGGCAACGCCCAGCGGATAAGCTGCCGCTACCACTGCTGGACCTACGGTCTCGACGGTTCGCTGCTCGCCACGCCCCACCTGGGCGGACCCGGCATCAACCAGGGCGAAGGTATCCATCCCGAGCAACTTGGCCTCAGGGAGGTGCGCTGCGCGGTCTGGCGCGACGTCGTATTCGTCGATATCGACGGTGCGGCGAGGCCGCTCGATGAGCATTTCCGGCAATTGGAGACATTGCTGGCGGAGTATGAACTCAACGGCCTCCAACTTGCTGCCGAGACCACGCCCGAACAGGTAGTGCCATTCAACTGGAAAATCCAGATCGAGGGCGGCATCGAGAGCTATCATTTGCCTTGGGTGCATCCGCAGCTCGAGCTGCCCCCGATGGGCTACCGGTTCGAGGCCGACCCCGCCGATGCGTTCATTGGTTTCAAGACGCCGATGTCCGATGCGGAGATGAAGCGCCGGGCGGCTGGAAACGGCGCGTCGGAGGGACCCGTCCTGCCGAATTTCCCGTTCATCGACGGGAAGATCTCCAAAGGCGAGGCGCCGCAGTTCCTGATTCTCTTCGTGTTGCCCAACGTCACGGCGGTGGTGATGCCGAACTATCTGGTGCTAGGTCTCCTGCGTCCGCTCGCCGTGGACCGGACCGTCGTCCGGCGCAAGTTCTATTATGTCGGCGCGGCAGCCGGAGCGCCGGGACTGGCCGGCACCCGCAGCGACATCGCGCGGATCTGGCACGAGATACTCCAGCAGGACATTCCGTTCCTGGCGGAGGTGCAGCAGATGTGCCGCGTGCGCGACGACGCCGGCATGTCGACACGCTTCTCGCCTTACTGGGAGGTGGGGCTGCACTTGTTCCAGAAGTATGTGGCCCGCAACGCGGAGGGTTGAGACCGATAACGGCCGGCATCGCCGCTGGTGAGATGGCCCGGGGCTGGTTTAACCTGTGATCGGGACAGCCGGCAGGGGTGGAATGGACCGATGACGCGAGAGCCCGGAAAGCAGATGCGGGAGAAGGACACCACCGGACCAGCCAGAAGGCCTAAGGTCGGCCTGCATCAGCGCAACCGCGACCGCAGGACGCGAATGATCCTGAAGGTCGCTGCCACCATGTTCCGCGAGCGTGGCTACGATGCCGCCCGCATCGAGGACATTGCCGAGCGGGCCGAAGTCTCGCCGGGCACCGTCTATACCTATTTTAAAACCAAGGAGAACATCCTCCTTTCGATCCTCGCCTTGCACCGGGAAAGCAGCATCGAAAGACGACTTCGCATCGTGCAATCGCCGCCGGACGATCTGACGGAAGCCTTCGTCCGCTACGAGCGCGCACTACTCACCGACGCGACGCACTACCTGGACCGCGATCTTTGGCGGCGCGTAACCGCCGCCGGCATCATGGCGACATCCTCAAAGATCGGCGGCCGTTCGGTCATGATCGACAGGCTGGCCAACCGCGAGCGGCTGCAAATTCTCGAGACCCTGCGAGAGCGCGGCCTGCTGCCCAGGGGTTTCGCGGTCGAGCAGGTGGCGGAGATCCTGCGTGCGGTCAGCTATCACGTCTGGATACGATTCTTGCGGGGCGAACTGCGCTCGCTTGCACTCGCCAAGAGGGCGATCGCCCGCAATGTCGAGTTCGTGCTCGGGCGGCAGGCGGTGGCGCAGGCGCGCGCCCGCGCCGCCTGAGCGGCGGCAGCCCGTCCCGGCGCCACCGGTTTGAAAGGAGGGCCAGAAATGGCGAAGCCCGGCGATGCCGTTGACGCGCTTGAGAAGGCGGAACTGCACATCCATATCGAAGGCAGCCTGGAGCCGGAGCTTGCCTTCGCGCTGGCCCGGCGCAACGCTATCGATCTCCCCTATGGCAGCGTCGAGGAACTTCGCCGCGCCTACAGTTTCACGAGATTGCAGGATTTCCTCGATATCTACTATCAGGGGATGTCGGTGCTGCGCACCGAACAGGATTTCCACGATCTCGCCTGGGCCTATCTCATGCGCGCCCGGGCGGACAATGTGCGCCATGCCGAGATTTTCTTCGATCCGCAGGGCCATACCGTGCGCGGCATCCCGTTCGCAACCGTGATCGACGGCCTGCATCGCGCCATCCGGGCGGCGGCGGGCAAGCTCAGCATCGAAGCCTCGCTGATCATGTGCTTCCTGCGCCATCTCGACGAGGCCGACGCAGAACGAACGCTCGATCTCGCGCTGGCGCACCGGGAGAAGTTCATCGGCGTCGGCCTCGATTCGAGCGAGGTCGGACATCCCCCGGCGAAGTTCAGGAACGTTTTCCGCCGGGCACGGCAGGAAGGCTTGCGGCTGGTCGCACATGCCGGCGAGGAGGGGCCGCCGGAATATGTCTGGGAGGCGATCGACATTCTTGGCGTGGAGCGTATCGACCACGGCAACCGCGCCATGGAGGATCGGGCCCTGGTCTCGCGCCTGGCCCGCGACAAGATTCCGCTCACGCTCTGCCCGCTGTCCAACCTGCGCCTGTGCGTGGTCCGCGACCTCGCGGAACATCCGCTGCGCCGCATGATGGAGGACGGCCTGCTGGTCACTGTCAATTCCGACGATCCAGCCTATTTCGGCGGCTATATCGGCGACAATTTCCGCGCCATCGGCAAGGCCCTGGATCTCGGCGCATCCGAACTGGCCTTGATCGCGCGGAACGGCTTTCGCGCCTCCTTCGCCACCCGGTCGAGCGTCTAGGGCAGGTGGCCCCGGGCCAGGTCCGCGCCGACGGCGGCAACTACCGAAGCCCAATCGCCCGCGCGCGGCTGGCGACAGAGGCGCATGGTCGGATACCAGGGACTGTCGGTGCGCCGGATGAGCCAGCGCCAGTCCGCATCCTCGTGCAGCATGGCAACGGCCGGCCGCCCCAGCGCGCCGGCGAGATGGAGTGGCGCCGTGCAGGAGGAAACCATCAGGTCGAGCCCCTCCATGATCGCCGCCATGTCGGCGAAATCGCCAATCTCGCCACCGAGATCGGCGAGGCCCTCCGGCAGCGCCCTGGCCTCGGCGCCGATCTGCAGCGAAACGAACCGGCATCCGGCAAGGCCAAGCAGTGGCCGCAAGGCGTCGAAGCCCGGCGAGCGCAGCGGCTCCAGCGGATGCTCTGGATTGCCGGCCCAGTTGAGGCCGACCAGGCGGCGGGCGGAACGGCGCAGTTCGTTTAGCCGCGCGCGCCATTTCTCCCGCGCTGCCTGCGGCACCGCGAGATAGGGCACGCGGTTGGGAAGCTTTTCCAGCGTGATGCCGAGGATGCCGGGCAGGCTGAGCAAGGGCGCCTGCCAGGGACAGTCGGCGGGGGCCTCGTCCATGGCATGCACGCCGATCGAGGGGTGTCGCGCGAAGCTGGCGCGCGCCAGCGCGAGAAGCGGCGCCGGCAGCGCGAGCTCGATGCGCTGCGGCGCGCGCTGCAGGACCGGCGGCAGGAAGCGCATGAACTGGATGGCATCGCCCATGCCCTGCTCGGCGAAGACGAGGAGCCGCTGGCCTGCGATCTCCTCGCCACGCCAGCGCTGGCCCGGCAGACGCGGCACGTGGCGGCGGCCCTTCGTCACCACCTGTTCGCGCCATTCATATTCCCGCCAGCCCTCGCGATAGCGGCCGAGCTTCAGCAGGCTCGTGGCGAGGGTGAAACGGACCAGCGCATCCTCCGGCGCCGTGTCCACCGCCCGCCGAAGCCAGCGGACAGCTTCCTCATGCCGGCCGCGATCAAGCGCCGCGAGACCCATCATGGCCTGCGATTGCGCCATGTCGGGGGCAAGGTCCAGCGCCATCTGGGCATGCCGGGCGGATTCGGCCCGGCGGCCCAGGCGGCGCAGGGCGACGGCGAGATTGACATGGGCCTCGGCAAGTTTCGGCGCATCGCGCACGAGCAGCCGGAAGTGTTCCTCTGCCTCGCCGTCGCGGCCGAGATCGAGGGCCAGAACGCCGGCCAGCAACCGGGCGGACTGGTCGCCCCCGGCAATCGCGAGGGCGCGTCCCGCTTCCTCGCGCGCCGCCGTGAACTCGCCCTTGCGGCGCAGCTCGTCGGCCAGGCGACGATGGCGGGCGGCCTGGATCGCCGCCGGCACCCGCTGCGCGGCAAGCGCCTCCAGATCGCCCGCGACCCGCCGGACAAGTTCCTCCCAGTCGCCGGGGCGGACCTGTCGATAGAGGCGGAGCGATGGATACCACGGGCTGTCGCTGCGTCCTTCGAGCCAGCGCCAGCTCCCGGCCGCATGCAGCAGCACCCAGGCCGGCCGGCCGAGCGCGCCTGCCAGATGGGCCACCGACGTGCAGGAGGTGATCACCAGGTCGAGGCCCTCGATCACCGAAGCGGTATCGGCGAAATCCGCCAGCCGCGCGCCGGGCAGGCTCGCGCGGGCCAGGCGGCGCGCGCCCATGGCCTGCAACAGTTCCTCACGGTGCGGCGGCACCTGGAGGCCCACCCAGTGCACCCCATCGACCGCGAAAAGGGGCGACAGGGCGCGGGCACCAGGCGAGCGGCGATGATCGTCCGGATAGCGCGGGTTGCCGCGCCAGACGATGCCGACCTTGAGTGCATCCTGATGGCCGATGGTGGCAAGCCATTTCGCCCAGGCGGCGCGGCGGCCCTCCGGCGCGCGCAGCCAGGGCACCGACCCCGGTATCGCCTGGGGTGTTTCGAGCCCGAGGATCAGCGGCAACGACTGCAGCGGGCATTGCAGATCGAACGGCGGAAGGCCGGCATGGCCTGGCCAGTCGGCGGCGCGTGGCATCACCCGAAGCGCTGGCTGATCGCGGAAGCTTTCGCGCACCAGTTCGAGCAGTTCCGGCTGCACCTCGAGCAGGACGTTGCCTTGCGCACGGGACAGCGCGGCGGGAATCAGGCGGAGCGCCTGAATCGTGTCGCCCGTGCCCTGTTCGCACTGAAGCAGGAGGGTGCGGCCCTGCAAGGGCTCGCCCTGCCAGTCACGGCCGGCCTCAGTGCGCATCTGCGCGAGCGGCCCCTCGGATGCAAGGCGCCGCGCCTCGAAGGCGGCGAAGCCTTCCGCCCAGCGCCCGGTGGCGAGCAGCGCGAAGGCATGGTTGAGCCGGCAGGCAACATCGTCGGGATCGAGCAGCAAGGCCCGCTCGGCCAGCGGCAGGGCTTCCTCCGCGCGGCCCGTCTCGCGTAGCAGCAGCGCCAGGTTGTGCAGCGCCGCCTGATAGTCTGGCCGCAGGCTGAGCGCCGCGCGCAGGCAGCGTTCGGCATCCCCGGGAAGATCGATCTCGTGCAGCAGCAGGCCGATGCGGCTGAGCCAGACCGGATCCTCGCCGGAGAGGCCGAGCGCCTGGAACAGCCGCTCCGCCGGATCGCGCCCGGGTTCGGCGAGCAGTCGCAGAAGTCCGGCGCGGGCCAGGGACTGACCGGGTTTCAGCCGTAGGCAGCGGGCCCAGGCGGCAAGCGCCACCTCGGCCCGTCCAAGCAACTCGAGCAACCGGCCCTGCAATTCGAGCAGCGAAGCCTCGTCGGGCTCGAGCTCCAGCCCGGCCTCGACCACGGCAAGCGCATCCTCCGGCGCGCCGAGATTGGCGAGCGCGCCAGCGAGGTTGACCCTTGCATCCACCAGGCGCGGCTCCTGCGCCAGCGCGGTGCGGAAACAGGCAGCAGCCCCGTCATGGTCGCCGGCACGGCCACGGGCGACGCCGGCCTGCAGCAGGTCGGTGGCAGACTGGATCACGTGCAACTCCGGCAGGCGGCGACGGCGGCGGCGAACTCGGCTATCCCTAGGGGCGAGCACAGGTGCGATGGAGGCAGCATGACCACGATCCGCAGATTGGATGGACCCCGCGTTAGCCCGGCCGGGGGTTCCCCTGCAAGACAACTTGTCGTGTTGCTGCACGGCTATGGCGCCGACGGCAACGACCTGATCGAACTGGCCGGCATCTGGCGCCAGCGCCTGCCGGCGACGGAGTTCGTCGCACCGAACGCGCCGGAACGGGTTCCCGGCTCGCCCTTCGGCTATCAATGGTTCTCGCTCGACCGCTACAATCCCGAGCAGCTTCGCCGCGACCCCCGCCATGCGGCCGATACCTATCGCGCGATGGAGTTCGGCGCGCGTGCCGCCGCCGCGTCGCTCGAAGCCTTCCTTGCCGCAGAGCTTGCCCGTCTCCAACTATCCGGCGACCGGCTGGCCCTGATCGGATTCAGCCAGGGCACGATGATGGCCCTGCATTGCGGCCTGCGCCGCCCGGCCGCACCGGCGGGTATCGTCGGTTTTTCAGGCGCGCTGGTCGGCGGCGATGCCCTGGCCGGAGAAGTCTCCTGCCGGCCGCCGGTGCTGCTCATTCATGGGGATGCCGACCCGGTCGTCCCGGTACAGGCGATGTTCTCCGCCGCCAACGGCCTGGCCGCGGCCGGCATCGGCGTGCAATGGCACCTCTGCCCGGGCCTCGCCCATGGCATCGACGAAACCGGCCTGGAACTGGCCGGCCGTGCCCTGCAATCCTGGCTGGCCTGAAGCCCGCCCGGCCTGAAGGCCGGGCAGCGGCTCAGCCGCGCTCGTCGCTCTCCGCCTCGCCCGACATCGAGCGGACCAGCGCCAGGATGCGGCGGCGGACATTCTCGTTCGGGATGCTGTTGTAGGCGCGCAGCAGTTCCATCGAATCGCGCGACAGGACCGGAGCTTCCATCACCTCCACGCCGTCGCCGTTCGCTGCCGGCCCGGCCGGGAGTCCATCAAAGAAGAACGATGGCGGCACGCCGAGGATTTCCGCGAACTGGAACAGCCGCCCGGCGCCGATACGATTGGCGCCCTTCTCGTACTTCTGGATCTGCTGGAAGGTCAGGCCGATCTTCGAACCCAGTTCGGTCTGGCTCATCCCGGCGAGCGTGCGGCGCAGGCGAAGCCGTGCACCGACATGAGCATCGATCGGATTTCTAACTCTGGGCATGGGACTCCTTGAGGGCAATCTGACGCGCTAACAACAGGCGGTTCATATCAAATTGGGACGAAACGCCGCAATTGTATTTCACCACATCCGTACAAATAGGCCGGCACTGGGTTTCATCCAGTATATGGAAGAAAGTCAGCCCCTACCAGCAATTGCAGGACGCCTGGCCGGGTCGCCCTGCGACGATATCCCGCATCCGCCGCGCCAGCAGGGCGGGAGAGCGATCCAGCGGGATGGAAAGGGCACGGGCCGCCGCCTGGCCGCGTCCGACAAGATACTGACCCGTCACGCAGATTTCATACCGCATCTGGTAGAGCGGCAGATATTTCGCTGGCGCTCCCTCGGTTCCGGCGGCAAGATTGCCGTACTTTCGCCGCGTGGAGGTCCCGCAAGGGTGTCATTGTCGCTCGAAAGCTGCCCTGCCCTGGTGCTGAACGCCGATCACCGGCCGCTCAGCTACTTCCCCCTGTCGCTCTGGCCCTGGCAGGAAGCGGTGAAGGCAGTGTTCCTCGATCGCGTCAATATCCTTTCCGAATATGACAGGGAGATTCGCTCGCCCGGCTTCAGCATGAAGCTGCCGAGCGTGATAAGTCTCAAGCGCTATGTCCAGCCAGTCCGCCGGCCGGCCTTCACGCGCTTCAATGTCTTCCTGCGCGACCGTTTCCAGTGCCAGTATTGCGGCGCCGCCGACGAACTGACTTTCGATCACGTGGTGCCGCGTTCGCGCGGCGGCTCCACCACCTGGGAAAACGTGGTCACCGCCTGTGCCCCCTGCAACCTCCGCAAGGGCGGGCGCCTGCCGCACAAGGCGCAGATGCACCCGCGCAAGGCCCCGCGCATGCCGACGATGAACGAGTTGCAGGAGAATGGCCGGGGCTTCCCGCCGCGCCACCTGCACGAGACCTGGCGCGATTTTCTCTACTGGGATATCGAGCTGGAGCCCTGAGCGAGGGCGCCCGACGGTCAGATCCGCTCCGACAGCCAGATGGCGAGCCGCGAGCCCGCCTTGACAGCGCCGGTCAGCACCGGATAGGCCGGCGCCTCCCGCGCGCCTTCCTCGCGCGCCAGATCGCGATGTTCGATCTCGTCGCGCCGGAACTCCTCGATGGCGGCGCGCAGTTCCGGCTCGCGCCCGGCCAGCGCTTCCGCCTGACGCGCGTAATGTTCGTCGATCACTTCCTCCACCGCCTCGGTGCAGGCCATGGCCGCCTCGCGCCCGAGCAGCGCGCTCGCCGCGCCGAGGGCAAAGCCTGCCACATGCCAGACCGGGGAGAGCAGGGTCGGGCGCACGCGCCGTTCGATCAGGAAGCGGTCGAAGGTCTCGAGATGGCGCTGCTCCTGCTCGGCCATGCGGCGGATGACCGGCGCCGCCGCGCTGCGGCCGAGCACCGCAAGCTGACCGTCATAGATACGCCGCGCGCCATACTCGCCGGCATGATCGACGCGCAGCATGCGTTCGAACTCCCGGCGCGGATCGGGATCACCCGGCTGGCGCGGCCTGTGCGCCGGATCGGCCGGGCCGCTCGCTTCGTGTCGATTGCCCTGCCCCATCACGCGCTCCGCCACAGGCGCCAGCCGAGAAAGCCCGCAGCCAGCGCATAGATGAAGGATAGCACGAAATTCCAGCCGGCCATGCTGAGGCCGAGGAAGATGAAGGCCGGCTCATCGCAGCGCACCGGCTGGGTTCCCAGGAGCTGGCGGCGCAGTTCCTCGACGCTGGCGGCCGTGCCGGCGCCGGCGCATTCGGCGAGGCCCTGCCACCAGCCGGCCTCGACGCCGACATGGAAGAGGGCGATGCCGGCCCCGGTGGCGAAAGCGAGCGCCGCACCCGCCAGCGCCGCCGAAGCGGCCCGGCCGGGCAGCACCAGGGCGAGCAGGCCGAGAGCCAGGCTCGCCCAGTAGGGCCAGCGCTGCCAGTAGCAGAGCGCGCAGGGCCTGAGGCCGAAGACATGCTGGGAGATCAGCGCGAAGCCTAGCATGAAGGCCGAGATGCCGGCCACCGCCAGCGCGGCCGGGGCCTTGCGTTGCAGCAGGGAGAGGGCATCGGCAGGCGACATCGGCAAAGGACTCCCGGACGAGGCGCTATCCTAGAATACGTAGCGCACGAGGAGGAAGCTGCCGAACAGCAGCCCGAAGAACAGGAAGCTCAGCATGGCGAGACGCTTCTCGACGAATGCACGGATCGGCGGGCCGAAGCGCCAGAGCAGCGCCGCCACGAGGAAGAAGCGCGCGCCGCGCGAGAGGGTCGAGGCCAGCATGAAGACAAGGAAGTCGAGCCGCGTGACGCCGCTCGTGATGGTGATGACCTTGTAGGGAAATGGGGTGAAGCCGGCGAAGGTGACCCACCAGAAGCCCCATTCGTTGAAGCGGCGCTCGAACTCACCGAACCAGTGCTCCGCCCCGCCATAGAGGTCGAGCACGAACCGCCCGAGCGTTTCGAACAGGAAATAGCCGATGGCATAGCCGAGCGCCCCGCCGAGTGCCGAGGCGATGGTGCAGATCAGGGCGAAGCGGAAGGCGCGCGCCCGGTCGGCCAGCACCATCGGCATGAGCAGCACGTCGGGCGGAATGGGGAAGACGGAACTCTCGATGAAGGCGACCGCCGCCAGGGCTTGCGGGGCCCGACGGCCGGCGGCGAGTTCGAGGGTGCGGTCGTAGAGGCGTCTGATCATGGCGGGCGGGGCGGAGCATCGCCGAAGCCGGGCGCGCTGTCCATCCTCCCGATGCAAGTCCCATGGCTTCAGGCGAACGCCGTGGCCTGCGCGAGCTTGTCGGGATTTCGCAGCACATAGACGCCGGATATGGCGCCCGCCGGATCGAAGCCGAGGGTGAAGAGGCTGTGCACCGCGCCGTCCTTGAGCAGCAGGAGGCCCGGCCCGCCATTGACCCTCACCGGCCGGGCGGACATGCCGGGCGGCTGCTTGCGGCGGAGGCCGGCGAGGAAGCGCACCGTGCGCTCGCGCCCGGCGATGACGTTGCGCGCCGCGATGACCTTGCCGCCGCCATCGCTCCAGAGTTCGGCATCGCGCGCCAGCGTCGCCGCCAGCGCCGAGGGATCGCCGCTCCGCAGCGCGGCGAAGAAGGCGGCGGCGAGCCGGGTGCGCTCCGCCTCGGGGAGCGGCGGCCGCGCCGGCGCCGCGCCAAGTCGGCGGCGGGCGCGCGAGAGGGTCTGGCGGACGGATGCCTCGCTGCGCCCAAGCAGGGCGGCGAGGCGGGCATGGGGCATCTCGAAGATGTCGTGCAGCAGGAAAATCGCCCGCTCCACCGGCCCCAGCCGTTCGAGCAGCAGCAGGAAGGCGTAGTCCACGTCCTGCGCCCGCTCGATGGCGCGGTCGGCGGCGGGCGCCTCGCTCAGCAGCGGCTCGGGCAGCCAGGGGCCGACATAGCGCTCGCGCCGCCGCCGCGCCGAGCGCAATTCGTCGATGCAAAGCCGCGTGCAGGTCGCGACCAGCCAGCCGGTCGTGTCGCGGATCCCGGCCCGGGCGGCGCCGTGCCAGCGGATGAAGGTCTCCTGCAGCATGTCCTCGGCATCGCTCGCCGAACCCAGCATGCGATAGGCAAGCTGGAAGAGCCGCCCGCGCTCCGCCTCGAAGGCGTCATGGCCGCCGCCACCGGCCCCGTCGTCCCGCTCAAGCAGCCCCGCCATCGCCATTCCCGAACCCTTCCGCCCGGCGGCCCGGGCCGGGAGCATCATGCCCGATCCGCCCGCGCCGCACATGCCCCCAGGGAAGGACGAAATGGCGCCGGCGGATGTGACAGCGCGCCGAGGGCCGAGCGCATTGACCGGGCCCGGCGGTCGGCTAAGATGCCGCTCCCTCCCGCTGCCCCAGTGGCGGAATTGGTAGACGCGGCAGACTCAAAATCTGTTGTTGGCAACAACGTGCTGGTTCGAGTCCGGCCTGGGGCACCAATGGAC
>JAHCJQ010000047.1 GCA_026126215.1 Alphaproteobacteria bacterium | reverse complement strand
TAGCTTTCCCGTCGGCATCGTGGGCAAGCTCCGGCAGATGGGCGGCGGGGTGCGCCGTTAGAGCCTTTCACCGCGGGATGGAATCATTCTGACTTGGCAGAATCGGGACGAGTAAGTAGGCGCAGGTCGTAGCGGGGTACTCCCTGAGCCGGCTTTCGCTGTCCATCTGCGCAGTTCCGCCCGTCCCGGCGGGTTGGCGGGCGGCGGGCGTCCGCCTTGTCGCGCCGCTGGCCCGATGCATCACATCGCGCTGCGCGCCGCTTCGCGCGGCTCGCCGCGCCGCCGGCCAGCAGAACCGTTTCCATCCCGTGGTGAAAGGCTCTGGGCGAGGGGCGCCGGATCAGGACTTGTAGATCGGGCCGGGATCGACCTCGACATCGGCGATGGTGCGGATCTCTGCGTCGCGCAGAGCCGTGAAGAAGCAGTTGTGCCGGCCTGTATGGCAGGCGACGCCGGTCTGCTCGACCAGCAGGAGCAGGGTATCTCCGTCGCAATCGATGCGCATCTCGACCAGGCGCTGCACATGGCCCGAGGTCTCGCCCTTGCGCCAGAGCGCACGGCGCGAGCGTGACCAGTAGCAGACCCTTTCGGTCTCCAGCGTTTCTCGCACGGCCTCGCGGTTCATCCAGGCCATCATGAGGATTTCGCCCGTATCGTGCTGCTGGGCGATGGCCGGCACCAGGCCGTTCGCGTCGAAGGCGATGCGCTGCAGCATCTCGTCAATGGCGGTCATTGCAGGTAGCTCCGGACTTTCGCCGTTTTCTGCCGCAGCGGGCGAGCCGGGGCAAGCGTTAATCGGCTCTTTACCGCGATGCCCCAGAATTGCGGCCATGCGCCTCGTATCCCTGGTTTTCGGTCTCCTGACCCTGCCGGCGCTCGCCCAGGACATTCCGATGCCGGCGACCCCGGTGGGCGAGATTCCGCCCGGCCGGCCGGTCATGATCATGGGGATCGTGACCTCCGCCGGGCCCAATTATTTCGTTCTCAACGACGGCGGGGCGTCGATCGTGGTCAGTTCCGGTCCGAGCTGGCAGGCAATGACCAACCTGGCCGAGGGTGACCGCGCCCGGGTCGTCGGCCAGCTCGACCGGTTCGGCAGCGGCATGTTCATGGCGGGTTCCATCGCCACGACGGACGGTCGCACCGTCGCCGTCCGCCCCTATCGCTAGCTGGTGCCGGCGAGGCAGGCGATGAGGCTGGCCGCCACGCCGCGCATCAGCGCCGGATAAGCTTCCGGACCGGCTGGCAGTTCCACGCCCAGCGGATCGAGCACGCCGCTTCGCAGGCTGCTGCCCTCGATCACGGTGCGCACGATCGCGGATTCGAACTGTGGCTCGCTGAACACGCAACGCGGCCGAAGATCGGCAATCTTGCGCCGGACCTCCTGGACGCGCCGGGCGCCGGGCTGGCGTTCGGGGCTGAGGGTGATCGAGCCGACCGCGTTCAATCCATAGCGCTTCTCGAAATACTGATAAGCATCGTGGAAGACGATGAAGGGCGCGGCCTGCACGAGCCCGAGGCGCTCGCGCAGTTCGACATGGAGTTCATCGAGGCGCGCGATCAACGCCAGTTCATTGCGGCGATAGGTTTCGGCATTGGCCGGATCGACCTCGCCCAGGGCGGCGGCGATCGCCTTTACCATGGCGATGGCGTTCAGCGGATCGAGCCAGACATGCGCGTCCCGCTCGCCCGCCGGTGCATGCCCGTGGGAATGATCGTGGCGCCCGGTGTTGCGGCGTACCCGCGAGTTCGATTCATGCCGGTGCGTCGATGAGGGCGGATGGGCATGGTCATGCGCGTGATCGTGGCCCTCCCACACCCCGCCATCGCGCAGCCCATGGAGGACGAGCCCCGGCGCCTCCATCAGCGCGACCCGTTTCGCCTGTCGGGCCTGCGCTTCGAGCGGCTTGACCAGGAACCCTTCGAGCGCCGGTCCGACCCAGAACACCAGCCGTGCACGGCCGAGGCTCGCGGCATCCGATGGCTTGAGCGCATAGGTATGCGGCGAGGCGGCGCCTTCCACCAGCAGGTCGGGCCGTCCGATCTCACCCATCACGCCGGCGACCAGGGAATGGACCGGCTTGATGCTGGCCACCACATGGGGCGCCTCGGCCAGGGCCGGCGCGGTCCAGAGAAGCGGAAGAAAGGCGAGGAAGACGGGGAGGCGCGGCATTTATCACTCCCGGTGCGGGGTCGACAGTCGATGGACGGACTGCTGATTGATATAGTATAACAATACACTTCCGATGCAGGATCGCAACATGAAACGCGCCGCCACCCGCGGAACCCGAAAGGGCAGCTTCGACCGGCCGCAGCACGATCACGCGCGCTGCATCGCCGATGCGCTGCAATCCGCCAGCATGGTCTGCGCCGCGCAGGGCGTGCGCCTGACCGAGCAGCGCCGGCGCGTGCTGGAACTGGTCTGGCAGTCGCACCGTCCCATCGGCGCCTACGAGATACTCGACCAACTCACCGACGGGAGCGGCCGGCGCGCCGCACCGCCAACGGTCTATCGCGCCCTCGATTTCCTGCTGGCGCATGGCCTGATCCACCGGGTCGAATCCCGCAATGCCTTCATCGGCTGCAGCCATCCGGGGACCGAGCATGTGGTCGAGATCATGCTGTGCACCGATTGCGGGCGGGCGGCGGAGATCGACGACCAGCGCATCGACCGCGCGGTGCGGGCGGCGGCGGCGGAGATCGGGTTCAGGATCGAACGGCAGACGATCGAGATCGACGGCCGGTGCGGTCATTGCCAGGCGCGCCCCGCCCATGCCTGACCGCGAACGCCTGGTGGAGGGTCGCGGGCTCGTCTTTCGTCCCGGCGGCCAGACAGTCCTCGATGGCATCGACATCACCGTGGACCGGGGCGAGATCGTCAGCCTGATCGGACCCAACGGCGCGGGCAAGACAAGCCTGGTGCGCCTGGTTCTCGGCCTGGCGCGGCCCGATGCGGGGAGCGTCTGGCGCCGCGACGGCTTGGTCGTGGGCTATGTGCCCCAGCGGCTGGTGATCGACCCGGTCTTGCCGCTCTCCGCGCAGCGCTTCCTCGCGCTCGGCGGACAGGCCCCGGCGGCGCTGCGCGCGGAGGTGTTGGCCGAGGTCGGCGTCGCCCACCTCCTCGCACGGCCCGTGCAGCGCATCTCCGGCGGGGAGTTCCAGCGGCTGCTGCTGGCGCGGGCGCTTCTGCGCCGACCCGACCTGCTGGTGCTGGACGAGCCGGTGCAGGGTGTCGATGTTACCGGCCAGGCAGAGATCTACGAGATGATCGCGCGTATCCGGGAGCGGCGCGGCTGCGCGGTGCTGCTGGTCAGCCATGACCTGCATCTGGTCATGGCCGCCACCGACCGGGTGGTTTGTATCAACCGCCATCTCTGCTGCGCCGGCCATCCGGAGACGGTGAGCCGCCATCCGGAGTATGTGGCGCTGTTCGGTCCGGGACTGGCCGACAAGCTCGCGCACTACGCCCATCGGCACGACCATGTCCACGGCGCGGGTGGCGAGGTCCTGCCGATCGGCGAGGGCGCGGCGCCGGCCGGGATGGAGGCGCGGCACGACCATGGATGAATTCATCTGGCGCGCCCTGGCCGGCGGGCTCGGGGTCGCGCTGATCGCGGGGCCGTTCGGCTGCTTCATCGTCTGGCGGCGCATGGCCTATTTCGGCGACACCCTGGCGCATTCGGCGCTGCTCGGCGTGACACTCGGCTATCTGCTCGACCTCGATCTCAATCTCGGGATCGTCGCCACCAGTCTTGCGGTGGCGGTGCTGCTGGTCGCGGCCGGCCGCAGCCAGACCCTCGGCACCGATACGCTGCTTGGAATCGTTTCGCATTCCGCGCTGGCGCTCGGCATCGTGCTCACCACCTTCGTGCCCGATCTGCGCGTCGACCTGATGTCCTATCTCTTCGGCGACATCCTGGCGGTGACCGGGGCGGACCTGCTGTGGATCTGGGGCGGCGGCGCGCTCGCGGGGCTGGCCCTGCTCGCGCTCTGGCGCCCGCTGCTGGCGCTTACCGTGCATTCGGAACTGGCCGAGGTGGAAGGCGTGCCGGTGACGCTGGTGCGCATTGCGTTCATGCTGCTGCTCGCCATCGCGGTATCGCTGGCGCTCAAGGTGGTCGGCATCGTGCTGGTCACGTCGCTGCTCATCATCCCGGCCGCTGCCGCGCGGCGGCTCGCCGGCTCGCCCGAACAGATGGCAGTGGCCGGCGCGGCGCTCGGCTGCGTCGCGGTCGCAGGCGGCCTTGGGGGGTCGCTCGTCTGGGATACGCCGACCGGGCCGAGCGTGGTCGTGACGGCGAGCCTGCTGTTCCTGCTGAGCCGCCTCGTTCCCGACCGGCTCAGCCTGTCGCGCTGAGCCGTTCGAAGCCGCGGGCCAGATCGGCAATCAGGTCGTCCACATCTTCAAGTCCGGCATGCACGCGCAGGAGCTGTCCCTCGCTCCGCCATGGTGTCGCGGAACGGATGCGCGACGGCTCGCAGGGCACGATCAGGCTCTCGAAGCCGCCCCAGGAATAGCCCATCCCGAAATGCTCGAGCCCGTCGAGCATGGCTGCCACCGCCCGGCGCGGATAGCCGGGCTTCAGTTCGAAGCCGAACAGGCCGGTGGCGCCGAGAAAATCGCGCTTCCAGATGCCATGGCCCGGATCGTCGGGCAGCGCCGGATGCAGCACCCGGGCGACCTCGGGGCGGCCGCGGAGCCATTCGGCGAGGCGGATGCCGTTCGCCTGGTGCCGCTCGAGACGTATGCGCAGGGTGCGCATGCCGCGCAGGACGAGAAAGCAGTCGTCGGGGGCGGCATTCTGGCCAAGTTGGCGCTGGGTGTCGCGCAGCAGGGGCCAGGTCTCGCGATTGGCGGCAACCGTGCCGAGCAGGACGTCGGAGTGGCCTCCCATATACTTCGTAGCCGCCTGGATGGACATGTCGACGCCTTTCTCGAACGGCTTGAAGAAAAGCGGGGAGGCCCAGGTGTTGTCCATCAGCACCAGCGCGCCATGGCGGTGCGCCACCTCGGCGATGGCGGGAATGTCCTGCATCTCGAAGGTGAGGGAACCGGGCGCCTCCACGAAGACGACCGCAGTATCAGGGCGCATCAACTCGGCGATGCCGCCGCCAATGAGAGGATCGTAGTATGTGGTCTCGACGCCTAGGCGCTTGAGCAAGTGGTCGCAGAGATTGCGGGTGGGGGCATAGACGCTGTCGGTGACGAGGATGTGGCAGCCGGCCCTGACCGTGGCAAGCAGCGCGGCCATGATGGCGGCGAGGCCGGAGGGGAACAGCGCGGCGCGGTGTCCGCCCTCGGCGGCGATCACCGCATCCTCGAGCGCGAACGTGGTCGGCGTGCCGCTCAGGCCATAGACCATGGGGCGCTCATCGCGCGCGCGCGCCGCCTGCGCCTCCTCGATCGCGTCCATGGTGGGGAACAGCACGGTCGATGCGTGGTAGACGGGCGGATTGACGATCTGGTGGCGATGCTGCTGCGAGCGGCCGGCATGGATCAGCTTGGTATCTTCTTTCATCGTTCTCTGGCTCGATAAGGCGTCGTGCGACAGGCCCGCGATATTTGCACTGGCGCGATGGAAATTCCATGGCCATGCGCGGAAATGGCAGGATTCTCCTAGGCTTGTCGGGCCGCCACGGTCCATGTTACGTTTGCGTGATTTTTCTGCTGGCCGGTGCGGTTTGGGCGATTGCCTTTCGCCGGTTGGTGGAATTGCATCGGATTTGTCTGCAACGCGCATACAGGGAAGGCAACAAGATGAAAGAAATTCGCATCGCGGCCATGGTGGCCGCCGCCCTCGCCGTTTCCGCGCCGGCCTTTGCCGGTGCCACGCTCGATGCGGTGAAGCAGCGGGGCTTCGTCACCTGCGGCGTATCCACGGGCGTGGCGGGCTTCTCCAATCCGGACAGCGCCGGCAAGTGGACGGGCATCGACGTCGACAATTGCCGGGCGATCGCGGCTGCCCTCTTCGGTGACGCCGAGAAGGTGAAGCTGGTGCCGACCACGGCGCAGCAGCGCTTCACCGCCCTGCAGTCGGGCGAGGTGGACGTACTGACCCGCAACACCACCCAGACCCTGCAGCGCGACACCGCGCTCGGCTTCAACGCCGCCGGCGTCAACTTCTACGACGGCCAGGGCTTCATGGTGCCCAAGAAACTTGGCGTGAAGAGCGCCAAGGAACTGGCCGGCGCCACGGTCTGCGTGCAGCCCGGAACGACGACGGAGCTTAACCTCGCCGACTATTTCCGCGCCAACCGGATGGAATTCAAGCCGGTCGTCATCGAGAAGCTCGACGAAGTCATCGCCGCCTTCTTCTCCGGCCGCTGCGACGTGTTCACCACCGATGCCTCGCAGCTCGCCTCCGTGCGCGCCACGCGCACCCAGAACCCGGATGACTACGTGATCCTTCCGGAGCTGATCTCGAAGGAGCCGCTGGGTCCGGTCGTGCGTCATGGCGACGACCAGTGGTTCGACGTCGTCAAGTGGTCGCTCATCGCCATGATCGAGGCGGAAGAGCTTGGCATCACGTCCAAGAACGTGGACGAGATGGCAAAGAGCACCAACCCCAACATCCAGCGTTTCCTTGGCGTGACGCCCGGCATGGGCAAGGCGCTCGGCGTGGACGAGAAGTGGGCCTATAATATCGTCAAGCAGGTGGGCAACTACGGCGAGTCCTTCGAACGCAACCTTGGCAAGAGCACGCCGATCAAGCTGGAGCGCGGCAAGAACGCGCTCTGGACCGATGGCGGACTGATGTACGCCCTGCCGATCCGCTGATCGGGTAACGGCGATCGCGACGATGAGCCGCCTCCCGCGAGCAGGCACTGCTTCGGGAGGCGGTTCCGATTCCGGGCCTGGGGGCGGGTCCGGCCGATCGGTGGCCCTGGCTATCCCGGAGGGGGGACGACATGGCGACAGGCACGGGTAATCTCGGCCCGCCGCAGCGATCGGCTGCGAGCCGGCTGAACTGGAACGATCCGAGTTTCCGGGCCATTCTCTATCAGATCATCGTGCTGGGCCTGGTCGCCCTTACGGTCTGGTATCTGGTCAGTAATCTCCAGGCGAATCTGAAATCGCGAAACATCGCGACCGGATTCGGGTTTCTCGGCCTTGAAGCGGGCTTTGGCATCAGCGAAAGCCTGGTCGAGTATTCGCCCGCCAGCACCTATGGGCGGGCGGTTTTCGTCGGCATCCTCAACACCCTGCGCGTCGCGGTGATCGGCATCATCCTGGCGACCATTCTGGGCACCATCATCGGCGTGCTCCGGCTATCGAAGAATTGGCTCATCTCGAAAGTGTGCTCGGCCTATGTCGAGACGTTGCGCAACCTGCCGCTGCTGCTCCAGCTCTTCTTCTGGTATGCGATCATCACCGAGACGCTGCCCTCCGCGCGTCAGGCTCTCAACCCGCTGCCAGGCATCTTTCTCAGCCAGCGCGGCATCAATTTCCCCGTGCCGGCCTTCGGCATCGCCTTCGACCTGATCCTGATCGGCGTGGCGCTCGGACTCATTGGCGCGGTCGCCTTCCGCATCTGGGCGCAAAAGCGCCAGGACCGCACTGGCCAGCAATCTCCGGTGCTGCTGGTGGCTGCCGGCCTCATTCTCGGCATGCCGCTGCTTGGCTGGCTCCTGGGCGGGGCGCCGACCGAGATGAGCGTGCCGGAATTGCGCGGCTTCAACTTCCGGGGCGGCGCCAGCCTCTCCCCCGAGTTCGCCGCGCTGCTGATCGGCCTCATCGCCTATACGGCAGCCTTCATCGCGGAGATCGTGCGCAGCGGCATCCTTGCCGTCACCCACGGCCAGACCGAGGCGGCACTGGCGCTCGGACTGACCCGCGGCCAGACGCTGCGGCTCGTGGTGCTGCCGCAGGCGCTGCGGGTGATCGTGCCGCCGATGACCAGCCAGTATCTCAACATTACCAAGAACAGTTCGCTTGCGGTGGCCATCGGCTACCCGGACGTGGTCAGTATCGCCAACACCGCGATCAACCAGACCGGGCAGGCGATCGAGGGGATCGCGCTGATCATGGCGGTCTATCTCAGCATTTCGCTTGGCATCTCGCTGTTCATGAACTGGTACAACAAGCATATCGCGCTGGTGGAGAGGTGATGCCATGACCGCTCCGACTGCCACCACCGAACTGAAACCGCCGGCGCTGAGCCAGGGCTGGCTCGGCTGGGCGCGGGAGAATCTGTTCGCCGGCCCGCTCAACACGCTGCTCACCATCCTGACCGTGTGGCTCCTGCTGGCAACGGTGCCGGCCTTCATCGACTGGGCCCTGCTCAAGGCGGTATGGTCAGCGCCGACCGCCAGCGTCTGCCGCGAAGCGGCGGGCGGGGCCTGCTGGGCCTTCGTCTACGAGAAGCACAGGCTGATCCTGTTCGGTCTTTATCCGTTCGAGGAGCACTGGCGACCGATGCTCGTCGTGGTGATCTTCCTTGCCATGATCGGCCTGAGCTGCCTGCGACGCTTCTGGACACCCTGGCTCGCGCTCTATTGGATCGTCGCCCTGACCGCGGTCGGCATCCTGATGTGGGGCGGCGTACTGGGTCTCACCTATGTCGAGAACGAGAGGTGGGGCGGCCTGCCGCTGACCCTTATTCTCTCGGTGTTCGGCATTGCCTTCGCCTTCCCGCTCAGCATCCTGCTCGCTCTTGGTCGCCGCTCAAACATGCCGGCCATCAAGGCCCTTTGCGTCATCTATATCGAGCTGATTCGAGGCGTGCCGCTGATCAGCCTGCTGTTCATGGCGTCGGTCATGCTGCCGCTGTTCCTGCCGACGGGCGTCAACTTCGACAAGCTGCTTCGGGCGCAAATCGCCATCATCCTGTTCGCCGCCGCCTATCTCGCCGAAGTGGTGCGCGGTGGCTTGCAGGCACTACCGAAAGGCCAGTACGAGGCGGCGGACGCCCTCGGCCTGTCCTACTGGCAGAAGACCGGCCTCATCATCCTGCCCCAGGCGCTCAAGCTGGTGATCCCGCCGCTCGTCAACACTTTCATCGGCATCTTCAAGGATACATCCCTGGTGGTCATCATCGGCCTGTTCGACCTGCTGAATTCGCTGAAGGCATCGCTGGTGGATCCGGCATGGCCCGGCTTTTCGGCGGAGGGGTATATCGCGGTGTCGCTGATCTATTTCGCGCTCTGCTATTTCATGTCGAAATATTCCCAGGCGCTCGAAGCGCGCCTCGCCACCGGACACAAACGTTAGGAAAGAGGGAGACGCTGCCATGGCCAGTGACGGCGCCGGACCGGTCATCCAGATGCGCAACGTCAACAAGTGGTACGGACAGTTCCACGTGTTGAAGAACATCAACCTTCAGGTCAGCAAGGGCGAGCGAATCGTCATCTGTGGACCGTCGGGGTCGGGCAAGTCGACCATGATCCGCTGCCTGAACCGGCTGGAGGAACATCAGGCGGGCGACATTGCCGTCGACGGGATCCAGCTCACCAACGACCTGAAGAACATCGAGAAGATCCGCCGCGAGGTCGGCATGGTGTTCCAGCATTTCAACCTCTTTCCGCATCTGACGGTGCTGGAGAACCTGACCCTTGCGCCGATCTGGGTGCGCAAGGTGCCGAAGGCGGAGGCAGAGGCCTCGGCAATGACCTATCTCGAGCGTGTCCGCATCCCCGAGCAGGCCAACAAGTATCCCGGCCAGCTTTCCGGCGGGCAGCAGCAGCGTGTGGCCATCGCGCGCTCGCTCTGCATGAACCCGAAGATCATGCTTTTCGACGAGCCGACCTCGGCGCTCGATCCGGAAATGGTGAAGGAAGTTCTCGACGTGATGATCTCATTGGCGGAGACCGGCATGACCATGCTGTGCGTGACGCACGAAATGGGCTTCGCCCGGCAGGTGGCGAACCGTGTCATCTTCATGGACTACGGCGAGATCATCGAGCAGAACAAGCCGGAGGAATTTTTCCGCAATCCGCAGAATGACCGTACCAAGCTCTTTCTTAGCCAGATCCTGCACTGACCGGCGGAGGGTTGCTCAGGGGGTGAGATCGAACGTGGTGCGACGCTCGCCAATCGCGCGAAACCCCATTGCGAGATAGAGGTTGAGCGCCGACGGGTGATCGAGAGTGCAGGTATTGACCGTCACCACGATCGGTCGGCACTGCCACGCCAGTTCGATGGCGCGATAGAGCAGCCACGGACCGAGGCCGCGGCCGATGAATTCCGGCATCAGGCCGAAATAGGCGAGATCGACGATACAGCCCTTGCGCCGGTCAAGTTCCGCATAGCCGGCCGGCTCGCCATTCACCTTCAGCAGGTGCACCTCGACGCCGGGATCCTGCAGGATCGCGGATAGTTCCGTATCGCCCATCCGTTTCCGGTCGAGCCAGTGCCAGGGCCGGCCGACCCTGTCGTATAGCTGGCGATAGAGAGCAAGCGGGCAGGGCCGCAGACACTCCGTCGTGGCACCCGCGGGTGTTTCGGGGCGCGAGGCGGGCAGGGCGCCGGCTTCGCGCATGGCAAGATAGGTGACCGTTACGGGCACGCCCGGGTGGGCCAGTATGTTCACGGCCCGGTCTCCACCGGCAGGTCGGCAGCGCCACCCCATTCCGCCCAGGAGCCGTCATAGATCGCGACCTGGCGGTTGCCAAGAAGATGGAAGGCGAGGGCAAGGGCGCCCGCGCTGACGCCGGAACCGCAGGAGCAAACGATCGGCCGCTCGGGATCGATGCCCGCCGCGCGCACGCGCTGGCGCAGTTCCGGCTCTGGCAGCAGCGTACCGTCCTCGCGCACCAGTTCCCCATAGGGAAGGTTGGCACTGCCGGGGATATGCCCCGAACGCAGGCCCGGACGCGGTTCCGGATCGCGGCCGGCGAAGCGTCCGGCGGCCCGGGCATCGACGATCTGCTCCCGGCGGGAGCCGAGACTGGCGCGCACCTGATCCCTGTCGCGTACCAGGGTCGTATCAAGACGCGCCGTGAAATGCCGGTCGCGCGGGGCAGGCGGAAAGTCATCGACCGGCCTGCCTTCGGCGAGCCACTTCTTCAGACCCCCGTCAAGCACCGCGACATCCTTGTGCCCGAAGGCCCGGAACATCCACCAGACGCGACCGGCCGAGAGATTGTTGCCCGAGCCGTCGTAGACCACGATGCGGCTGCCGTCGCCCAGTCCAAGACGACGCATGCGGCTCGAGAACTTTTCCGGGCTGGGCAGCATGTGCGGGAGGGGCGAACCGGTATCGCAGATTTCGTCGATATTGAAGAACACCGCGCCGGGAATATGCTGCGCCCGATACTCTGCCTTCGCATCGCGGCCCATTTGCGGCAGATACCAGGATGCGTCGACGACACGCACGTCCGGCGCATTCAGCCGCTCCGCGAGCCAGGCGGTGGAGACCAGTGCATCGGGATTTGCGTAGCCCATGATTTTCTCCGATCGCATCCTGTTGACGGCGCGTTCAGGCGAATTCGATCCCGACGCGGCGGTTCTGGCGTCCCTTGCTTTCGATCTTGCGGACGACGAGGCGGCCGATCTCGCCGGTACGGCGGACATGCGTGCCGCCGCAGGCCTGAAGGTCGAGCCCTTCGATATCGATCAGACGCACGCGTCCGGCGCCCATCGGCGGCTTTACCGACATGGTCTTGACCAAATCAGGATTCTCCCGCAGCTCATCCTCACTGATCCAGCGTGCCTTCAGCGGATGATCGGCATCGACCAGCTCGTTGAGGCGCCGGCCGATCGCGTCCTTGTCCAGGATATCGGCGCGGTCCTGCATGTCGAAGTCCAGGCGCCCCTTGCCATCGCCGATCTGGCCGCCGGTGACGGGGTAGGGCAGTACGGCGGAGAGCAGGTGCAGGCCGCTATGCATCCGCATCAGCCGGTAGCGCCGCTCCCAGTCCAGTTCCAGCCTGACGGTTTCGCCCGGCGCAGGGGCGAACTCGCCCGGGGCGAGGACATGCAGCACGCTGTCGGGTTCGGCGCCCTTGCGCGTATCGACGATGGCGAGGGTTCGGCCATCGGCGAGGCGCATCCGGCCCGTATCGCCAGGCTGGCCGCCTCCCATCGGATATAAGACGGTGCGATCGGTCTCGATGCCGGCTTCGCCGACTGCCGTTACTCGTGCCTCGCAGCTTGTGAGATAAGCGTCGTCGCGGAAGAGAAGTTCGGTCATGACGCGTCCTTCAGGCGGCCTTCTGGTCGTCGAGCCAGCCGGGTACCGGCAGGTTCTTCGAACGCAGGAATTCCGGATTGAACAGCTTGCTCTGGTAGCGGGCGCCACCATCGCAAAGGATAGTCACGATCGTATGGCCGGGCCCCAGCTCCCGCGCCAGGCGGATCGCGCCGGCCACATTGATCCCGGTGGAACCGCCGACGCAAAGCCCTTCATGCTGAAGCAGGTCGAAAACGATGGGGAGGGCTTCCTCGTCCGGAATCTGGTAGGCCATGTCGGGCGCGAAGTTTTCCAGATTGGCCGTGACGCGGCCCTGGCCGATCCCCTCGGTGATCGAACCGCCCTCGGACTTGAGCGAGCCGTGGCGGTAATAGTGATAGAGCGCGGCACCCATCGGATCGGCGAGGGCGATCTTCACCTTGGGATTGCATTCACGCAGGGCAATGGCGACGCCGGCGAGCGTGCCGCCCGAGCCGACCGCGGACACGAAACCATCCACCTTGCCATCGGTCTGCCGCCAGATCTCCGGTCCGGTCGTCGCGACATGCGCCTCGCGGTTGGCCACGTTGTCGAACTGGTTGGCCCATATGGCGCCATTCGGCTCGCTCTTCGCCATCTCTTCGGCCAGGCGGCCGGAATAGCGGACATAGTTGTTGGGGTTGGCATAGGGCGCGGCGGGCACCAGACGGAGATCGGCGCCACAGAGCCGCAGCATGTCCTTTTTCTCCTGGCTCTGGGTCTCGGGCATCACGATGACCGTCCGGTAGCCAAGCGCATTGCCGACCAATGCCAGGCCGATGCCGGTATTCCCTGCCGTGCCCTCGACGATCACGCCGCCGGGACGGAGCGCGCCGCGCCGTTCTGCGTCGCGCACGATATAGAGCGCCGCCCGGTCCTTGACCGATCCACCCGGATTGAGGAATTCGGCTTTGCCGAGAATTGTGCAACCGGTCAGCTCCGAGGCGCGCTTGAGCCGTATCAGTGGCGTATTGCCGATGGCGCCGATGAAACCCTCGCGGACATCCATGTCGTTCTGCCTTCTGCTTCAACCGTCCGGGTCAGCTATATCGCCCGCCCGGGGGCAGGGCAAGTGACCCGGGGGAATTGCTGAATTTCACGGTCCCGCTTGTGAGATTGCCAGCCGCCCCGCCCATTCGCGGCGCACGCGCTCCCGCTCGCGCGCCAGCCAAAGCAGGGCAATGATTGGCGGGCTGGCGTGTATGCGTCCCTCCGCGAGGCGGGCCATGGCGGCATCGAAGCCGAGAACGAGTACGCGGATATCCTCGCCTTCCTCCGGCAGGCCGTGTACGCCGCCAAGCCCCGTGCAGTCGCAGCAACCGACATAGACATCGACATGCTCGTCCGATCCGCCGGGGCTGGCAAAGAAGCCGGCGACATACTGCAGGGGGCCAAGAAGATGACAGTCCGCTTCCTCGACCGCCTCACGCCGTGCCACCTCCTCGCCATCCTCGCCCGGCTTGATCATGCCGGCGATGGCTTCCACCAGCCAGGCCGGCCGGCCGGCCGCATACGCGCCGGAACGGAACTGCTCGACCAGCACCACGGCATCCCGCACCGGGTCGTAGGGCAGCACCGCCACGGCGTGACCGCGCTCGAACACCTCGCGCTGGATCACACCGCCCATGCCGCCGGCATAGAGGCGATGACGCAGCCGGTAGCGGGCAACCCGAAAGTAACCCTGGAAGGGAACCTCGCGGGAAACCAACTCGACGTCCTGGTTGTTATCCATCGGGAAATGGCTGTCCCAGAAGTCCGCCTTGTCCAGTGCCTGCCAGCGGGCGAGGTCCCAGTCCCGGTCGCTCGGCGCGAGCCGTTCATTGGGCAGGAACACCATTGCCTTGAGGCGGCGGCCATCGGCGCTCAGGGTCACTTCCATCTCCACCAGATCGTAACCGGGCCCCTCGTAGGCGAGCAGGCGCGCGCCGTCGGCCGCGCCAAGCCCGCTCACCAGAAGTCCATCGACGACATCTTCCTGGGCGCCGGCAACGAGGATCGGATAACTGCCATGGCGGGCACGAAACCGCCGGAATCCCAAGAGTTGCGCGGGCAGGCGCTGCTCGCGCCGGACGGCCCGGCCGAGAACCCGACCAAGCACGTCCGGGTCCATCAAGGTGCCGTAAAAGAAATACCGCGACAGAGAGGGATCTCGCGGGCCGGTTGGTTCACTCACGCGCGCTCCTCGGCCTTGGCCTGATCCCACAAAGCATCCATCTCCGCCAGATCCGACTGATCGGGGCGACGGCCGCGTTCCGCCAGGAGTGCCTCGATACGGCGGAAGCGGCGTTCGAACTTCGCGTTCGTGCGCCGCAGGGCCGCTTCCGGATCGAGATCGAGATGGCGGGCGAGATTCGCAACGACGAAGAGCAGGTCGCCGAATTCATCCTCGATCCGCTCCTTCGGTGCGTCCTGGGCGATTTCGGCCCGCAGCTCGGCGAACTCCTCGTCGATCTTGGCCAGCACCGGTGCCAGCGCCGGCCAGTCGAAGCCGACGCGCGCCGCCCGGTTCTGCAGCTTGACCGCTCTTGTCAGACCGGGCAGTCCCTGCGTGACCCCATCGAGAAGGCTTGCCTTGCGGCCCTCGCGGGCGCCGGCGGCAGCGCGTTCTGCCGCCTTCTGCTCCTCCCAGGCCACGGTCTGCTCGGCGGCACTTCTGATCGTCGTCGCGCCAAATACATGGGGATGGCGACGTTCCATCTTGTCGCAGATGGCGGCCACCACATCGGCGAAGCCGAAGGCGCCTGCCTCCTCTGCCATCCGGGCATGGAAGACCACCTGGAACAGCAAGTCGCCCAGTTCGTCCTTGAGTTGCCCCATGTCGCCGGCGCGGATGGCTTCCGCCACCTCGTAAGCCTCCTCGATCGTGTAGGGGGCGATGCTGCCGAAATCCTGCTCGCGATCCCAGGGGCAGCCTTCACTCGGATCACGCAGCCTGGCCATGATCGCCAGCAGGCGGCCGATGGCGCCATTAGCAGAATCGGAGGCAACAGGGGGCATGGCTGGACTCGCTCTATCGCGTCGGCAGACGCGCAGTCTAGGCACCGGCCGGGTATCCGCAAGGCGCTTGCGGAGCGAGGGACAGGCTTGACATTGTTCCGAAATAGAGAGATTTTCCCGTTTATGGAAATCAACGTCGATCTGCCGGAAACTAGGCTCGAACAGCGACTTGCTGAACAGATCAAGCTGTTGCGTGCCGGTCGTGGTTGGTCGCTGGACGAACTGGCAGGACAGAGTGGGGTGAGCCGCGCCACGCTTTCGCGCCTGGAGAATGCGGAGGTGAGCGCCACCGCCGCCGTTCTGGGGCGGCTGGCAGCGGCATTCGGACTGACGATCTCGCGCCTGCTCTATCTGGCTGAGGGCGATTTCGAGCCGCTTGTCCGCCGCACGCACCAGCAGCAGTGGCAGGACCCGGAGGTGGCGTTCCGTCGCCGCTCGGTTTCACCGCCGGCCGAGGCGTTATCGGGCGAGGTGCTGGAATGTGCACTGGGGGCGGGGGTGACGATCGATTATCCCGTGCCGCCACGCCGCGGCCTCGAGCATCATCTTGTGATGCTGGAAGGCCGCCTGCGGATCGAAGTCGAAGGTCGCGTGCATGACCTCGGCAGCGGGGACTGCCTGCGTTACCGCTTGCATGGGCCAAGTTGCTTTGCCACGGCGGAAGATGCCGCCGCGCGCTACCTGCTGTTCGTGGTCTGAGCCGAAATGGCACGGGCGCTCGCGATGATGGATATCGTCGATATTGGCGTGGCCGAGCTGGAGCGCGACGCGGCCGCGTTCGGGGAATTGCTGCATGCCTGTGTCCATGCCGGGGCCAGTATCAGCTTCGTACTGCCGTTCAGCGAGGCCGAAGCGATGGCCTTCTGGATCTCCAAGGTGCGGCCGGCGCTACTTGGTGGGCGCCTTGTTCTGCTCGCGGCGCGGACGGACGAGGGGCGACTTGCGGGCGCGGTGCAGCTCGACCACGACACGCCGCCGAACCAGCCGCATCGGGCGGAGGTGAGAAAGCTGCTCGTGCATCCCGGATTTCGCCGTCGGGGCCTGGCCCGCACGCTTATGGAGCGGATCGAGGACCGGGCCCGGGACCTGGGGCGCACCCTGATTACGCTCGATACCCGCACGGGCGACTTCGCCGAGCCGCTTTACCGCTCCATCGGATATCGTGCTGCCGGGATCATTCCGGGCTATTGCCGCGATCCGCTGGACCCGGCCAAGGTGGATTCGACGACGATCATGTACAAGCTGATCTGACGCGCCGGGAGAGAGGCGGAGCCGGCGAGCCTCCCGCGAATCACTGTCAAGCCATAGATCGCATAATATATATTATGTAAAATCATATTATTATAACTCATACAATCAGATATAGGATATCCAGAATCTAAAATATGAGTCAACTGGTGGCCGTCATCGGGCCTGCCCATTCAAGGCATTTTGTCGCTGCGAGCCGGAGCGTGCTTGCTGCTATGGTGTGCGCACATGAAACGCTCCCTCATCGTCCGGCTGGCCCTCATGGGCACTGCTGCGCTCACCTTATCCGGCTGCAACGACGAGCCGGTTCCTGGCGGCGCTTTCCAGAACGCCGAGCAATGTCGCACCGATGGCCGTTACAGCGCCGCCGCCTGTGACGACGCCTTCGGCAACGCGCAGGCACGGCATATGGCGGAAGCGCCGCGCTACCAGAAACGCGAGGATTGCGAGGCCGCGCATGGCGCGGCCGCCTGCGAGGTTCTGCCTGCCCATCTCGCTGCTTCAGCCGAAGGTGGCACGACCACAGCGGCAACCGGCGGCATTTTCATTCCCTATATGGCTGGCTTTCTGATCGGCCAGATGGCCGGCCGTTCCGATGCCGCCATACTGTCGCGGCCGCTCTATGGATCCGCGCCCGCGACGCGAGGCGCCGGCCCCGGCGGCGGCCTGCACACCGGCGATGGAACGCGCATCGCTGGCGCACCGGGCGCGGTCAGCGTCTCCCGGGGCGTACTGACCGCAAGCCCTGATAAGGTCACCCCGGTCGGCAGGCCAGTGGTCCAGCGCGGCGGCTTCGGGTCGAGCGGCCGTGCCGCGTCCGTCGCTTCCTGACCGACCAGCGATGCGACGGGTGCGCTGCGAAGAGCGTCACGATTGGCGGGCGCGCGCCGCGGAAGTCGGCTTTGAGTTCCATACGACGGGCGGCCAACGCTATTGGGACGAGAGCGCCTATTATTCTTTTACTCTTGAAGAGATAGAGCAGAATATTGAAGCGGCGACCGAAGAAGTCGCCGGGCTCTGCTACGAAGCGGTGGAGCATGTCCTGGCGCATGAGCGGCTGCTCGATCGCCTGGCCATTCCCCCGCCCCTGCGAGACTGGATCGCCGCAAGCTGGACCGGGCGCCAGCGCGACCTCTATGGACGGATGGATTTCCGTTACGACGGGCACGGTCCGCCTCAACTCTACGAGTTCAATGCCGACACACCGACCGGCCTTTTCGAGGCGGCGGTTTTCCAGTGGCTCTGGCTCGAGGATATGCGTGCCGCCGGCAGGCTGCCAGCGCATGCCGACCAGTTCAATACGATCCAGGAACGCCTGATCGACGCCTTTGCCGCGCTCGCTCCGGAAATGCCGAGACTGCATCTCGCCTGCGTCGGCGGCGGCCATGCCGAGGATCGCGGCACGGTCGCCTATCTTGAAGATTGCGCCCATCAGGGCGGCATCGTCACCGGGTTCCTGTTCATGGAGGAGATCGGCGTCGATGCGGCTGGGCAGTTCTGCGACCTCGACGATGCGCCGATCGAGGCCCTGTTCAAGCTTTACCCATGGGAATGGATGCTGCGTGAACCGTTCGCGGTGCATTTGCCCGGCGCGCGCACGCGGTTCATCGAACCACCCTGGAAGATGCTGATATCCAATAAGGGACTGCTCGCCGTCCTGTGGGAGATGTTCCCGGGCCACCCCAACCTGCTCGAGGCATATTTCGCCGACGACCCGGCGGCGAAACGGCTTGCCGGCGGCGGGCATGCCCGCAAGCCGCTGTTCGGACGCGAGGGCGCCAATATCCGCCTTGTCGCCGAAGGTGGGCAGAGCATCGACGAGCCCGGCCCCTATGGCGCGGAAGGCCATGTCGTGCAGGCGCTCGCCACCCCGCCCTCCTTCGACGGCAACTGGCCGGTGATCGGCTCCTGGCTGGTCGGCGGCGAGCCCTGCGGCATGGGCGTGCGGGAAGACGACGGTCCGATCACGCGCAACAGCGCGCGCTTCGTTCCGCATGCGATCATCGACTGATAGTCTCCGAGCATGGATCTACTGTCCGGCACACCTTTCCACGAAATCGCAGCCCTTCTGCTGGTCGCGGTCGTCGTTGCGGCTGGCGGAATGCTGCTTCGCCAGCCGCTGATCGTGAGCTTTATCGCGGTAGGAGTACTGGCCGGCCCCTCCTTCCTCAACATCGTCACCAGTTCGGCCCATGTCGACCTGTTGGCGGAACTGGGTGTGGCGCTGCTGCTGTTCCTGGTCGGCCTCAAGCTCGATGTAGGACTGGTCCGCGCATTTGGCCGCGTCGCGGTGATGACCGGAATGGGGCAGGTGATCTTCACCTCGGTCGTCGGCTACCTGCTCTGCCTCGGGCTCGGGTTCAGTCATCTCGAGAGCCTCTACATTGCGGTCGCCCTGACCTTTTCCAGCACGATCATCATCGTCAAGCTGCTCTCCGACAAGCAGGAGATCGACTCGCTGCACGGCCGGATCGCGCTTGGTTTCCTGATCGTGCAGGACCTCGTCGTCGTGTTTGCCATGGTGGTGCTCTCTGCCGTCGATGCGGGCATGCAGGGCGGTGGCGGTCTGCTGCCGATCCTGCGCGTCATCGGTGGCGGCGCCCTGCTGCTGGTCGCGATAGGGCTTTTCACCCGCTATCTCGCTGAGCGGCTGCTCTCGCGGATCGCGCGCTCGCCGGAACTTCTGGTCCTTGCGGCGATGGGCTGGGCCGCGACGGTCGCGGCCGGTGCCGACATGATCGGCCTGAGCCGGGAGCTGGGCGGACTGATTGCCGGCGCCTCGCTCGGCTCGACCTCCTATCGGGAGGCGATCGCCTCGCGTCTCGCCAGCCTACGCGACTTCCTGCTGCTCTTCTTCTTTCTCCATCTGGGCGGGCTTTTCGACCTGCGTGCGGCGGCGGCCCAGATTCCCAATGCGATCGTGCTCTCGCTCTTCGTGCTGATCGGCAATCCGCTGATTGTCATGGTGATCATGGGAGTGTTGGGCTATCGCAAGCGGACCGGTCTCCTCGCCGGCCTCACCGTCGCGCAGATCAGCGAGTTCTCGCTCGTCTTCGTGGCGCTCGGCGCCGGTCTCGGCCATATCGGGGTCGACGCGGTCGGCCTGACCACGCTGGTGGGCGTGGTCACGATTGCATTGTCCACCTACATGATCCTCTATTCCGACGTGCTCTATCGATGGCTAGAACCGGTCATCGGCATATTCGAGCGCCGCGTCCCCTTCTCGGAAGATCGCATGAGCGCACCGGCGGACGAGCGCTGGGATGCCATCATTTTCGGACTGGGGCGCTACGGCACGGCCATCGCGAGCCAGCTTGGCCAGAAAGGCTGGCGCATTCATGGCGTCGATTTCGATCCCGAGGCAGTCGCCGCCTGGACCCGCACCGGTCGAGTCGCCGTCTATGGGGACGCATCGGATCCCGACTTCCCGGCCATCCTGCCACTGGCCGGCACGCGCTGGGTCATTTGCACCGCGCGGCCGCCGGTGACCGACCTTGCCCATAGCGAGCCGCGACTGGCGCTGCTCGAGGCGCTGCGCGCCCACGGCTATCGTGGCCGAGTGGCGCTGGCCGCGCGCGATGCCGCCGATGCGGCACACATGTCGCGCATGGGTGCCGACCTCGTGCTGCTGCCCTTCGACGATGCGGCCGAACGGGCTGCGGAGGTCATACTTCTCGACAGCGAGCAAACCACCACGGCATGAGCTACTTGCCGCCGCGCTTCTTCTTGTCGGCTTCCAGCCGGGCAAGCAGGCTGGACGTATCCCAACGGCCGCCACCCATCTGCTGCACCTCGGCATAGAACTGGTCGACCAGCGCGGTGACCGGCACCGTGGCGCCAGCGCTGCGCGCCTGCGCCAGCACGATCCCGAGATCCTTGCGCATCCAGTCGACTGCGAAACCGAAATCGAACTTGCCGTCGATCATGGTCGCGGCGCGATTGTCCATCTGCCACGACTGCGCCGCGCCCTTGGAGATCACGTCGACGGCCTTGCGGGCATCGAGACCGACCGCGCGCGCGAAATGCAGCCCCTCCGCCAGGCCCTGCACCAGGCCGGCAATGCAAATCTGGTTCACCATCTTGGTGAGCTGGCCGGCGCCGACCGGACCCATGAGCTGGACCATGCGCGCATAGGTCTGCAGCACGGCCTCCGCCCGTTTGTAGACCGCAGGCTTGCCGCCGACCATGATGGTGAGCTTGCCGTTCTCGGCGCCGGCCTGACCGCCGGAAACCGGTGCATCGAGGAAGTCGATGCCCTTGGCTTCGGCGGCCGCCGCAAGCTCGCGCGCGACCCCGGCCGAGGCGGTCGTGTGATCGACGAAGCAGCAGCCCTTCGCCATGCCGGCCAGCGCGCCATCGGGGCCAAGCACCACGCTGCGCAGATCGTCGTCATTGCCGACGCAGGCCATGACAAACCTGGCGCCGCGGACGGCTTCCGCAGGGGTGGCGGCCTTCTTGCCGCCATGTTGCTTGACCCAGGCGGCGGATTTCTTCGCCGTGCGATTGTAGACCGTGACTTCGAAGCCGGCCTTCTGCAGGTGCCCGGCCATCGGATAGCCCATCACACCCAGCCCAAGGAAAGCCACTTTCTCGCCCATTCCATCCCCCTGCCAGTCAAGATCGCCGATGGTTGAACCCGCCCCCTTCTACACCAAGGTTTGAGTGGGTGGCAGGGGAAAAGCGTTTCACGGGCGCCGCGACTTGCTTAATGTATAGCGGGGGTGGAAGGGCGATTCGGCGCGTGGCTTCATGAAACTGGTCGGACGGATACTGATCGTGCTGCTTGCGCTGGTCGCGGCAGGCACGGCTGGCGGATTCTTTTACCTGAGACAGAGCCTGCCGCAGGTGGCGGGGACGCTTGCCCTGCCCGGCCTGGCGGCCCCGGCGGAAATCCTCCGCGACCGCCACGGCGTGCCCCACATCCGGGCCGCCAGCGCCCTCGACGCCATGCACGCCCTCGGCGTCGCACATGCCCAGGACCGACTCTGGCAGATGGAAGTGAACAGGCGCATTGCAGCCGGGCGCCTTTCCGAAGCTTTTGGCGCCAGCGCCCTCGACACCGACCGTTTCCTGCGCACCCTCGGCATACGCCGGGTTGCCGAGGCGACCTTCGCCAATCTGAATGCCGAGACGCGTGCCGCGCTGGAAGCCTATGCCGCCGGTGTAAATGCTTACCTCGCGGCGCGCAGCGGCCCGCTGCCGATCGAGTTCCTGCTGACCGGCGTGCGACCGGAACCCTGGACCCCGGCGGACTCGATCGGCTGGGTGAAGATGATGGCCTGGGACCTGTCGGGCAACTGGACGCGCGAGGTGTTGCGGGCCCGTCTGGTGCAGCGACTGAATGTCCAGCAGGTGAGCGAGTTCCTGCCGCCCTACCCCGGCGATGCGCCGATCGCCCTGCCCAATCTGGCGAGCCTCTATCGTCAGGTGACGCCGCAGCTCGAGCGGCTCGCGGCGACGGCGCCGGAGCCGCTGCCGCGCGGCGCCGGCTCCAACAACTGGGTTGTCGCGGGGCAGCGTTCCGCGACCGGCAAGCCGCTGCTCGCCAACGATCCGCATCTCGGCCTGTCGGTACCCTCGCTCTGGTATTTCGCTCATCTCGATGCGCCCGATTTCAAGGCCATCGGCGCCACCCTGCCCGGCGTGCCGATGGTCGTGCTCGGGCGCAATGCCCGTATCGCCTGGGGCTTCACCAATACCGGGCCGGATACGCAGGACCTTTTCATCGAGAAGATCGATCCGTCCGATCCCGGTCGCTACATCGCCCCCGACGGGCCGCGGCCCTTTGCGACGCGCGAGGAGCGCATCCGCGTGAAAGGCGCGGATGACGTGGTCATCACCGTGCGCGAGACGCGGCACGGACCGGTGGTCTCTGATGTTTCCGAGCCGGCGCGCGGCATCGCGCCAGAGGGCCATGCCATTGCCTTTGCGTGGACCGCTCTGCGCGACGACGATCTGACCATGCAGGCGGGACTTGCCCTCGGCCGTGCGGGGAACTGGTCGCAGTTCCTGGCGGCCGCGCGTAATTTCCACGCGCCCCAGCAGAACATTGTCTATGCGGACGTGGACGGCAATATCGGCTTCGTCGCGCCGGGGCGCATTCCGGTACGCCACCCCGAAAACGACATCAAGGGTCTTGCCCCCTCCCCTGGCTGGGACGCGCGATACGACTGGCAGGGCTTCATTCCCTTCGAGGAACTGCCGATGGCCTTCAACCCGCCCAGTGGCCGGGTGGTGACGGCCAACAACAAGATCGTCCCCGCGTCATACCCGCATTTCATTACCAGCGAGTGGACGGAGCCCTATCGCGCGCGACGCATCGAGCAGCTTCTGGCCGCGCGCGATGCCCATTCCGTGCAAAGCTTCGTCGATCTCCAGGGCGACACGCGCTCGCTGATGGTCGACGACCTGCTGCCGTACCTGCTGGCGGCACCGGCGACCGGAGCGCGGGCGCAGGAGGCGCTGGCCATGCTGCGGGCTTGGGACCGCGACATGCGTGGGCAGCGGCCCGAACCGCTGATCGTACAGGCGTGGCTGGTCGCGTTGGGACGGGCAATCTATGGCGATGAACTGGGCGATGAGTTGTACAGGCGCACGCTTTCCCAGCGTCCGATCCTGCTGCATAACGTCCTGAACGATATCGGTGGACAATCGCGCTGGTGTGACGATGTAAACACGGCAGACCGCGTCGAGACCTGCGCCGAGCGGATCGCGTTGGCGCTGAGGTGGGCGCTCGATGACCTGACCGAACGCTACGGGTCCGACATGCGGGCCTGGAAGTGGGAGGATGCCCATGCGGCCGTGGCGGAGCACCGTCCCTTCTCCCGGGTCTGGCCGCTCAGCGAAATCTTCGAACTGCGCGCGCCGACACCGGGCGATACCTACACAGTGAATGTCGGTCGGCACAACATTGCCAACGAAAGAGAGCCTTTCGCCAATCGCCACGCCGCGTCGCTGCGCGCGATTTACGATATGGCGGATCCCGACCGGTCGCTCTACATGCATTCCACCGGCCAGTCGGGCAACGTCCTGTCGCCGCTCTACAACAATTTCAAGGGCCGGTGGGCGAAGGTCGAGTTCATTCCGATGAGCATGCGTCGCGCCGACGCGGAGGCCGGCGCGATCGGGCGTCTCGAACTCGTCCCGGCCAGGTGACGGAGTGTCGGTTTCGATCGACGATATCCGCAACGCCGCCCAGGTCATTGCTGGTCAGGTTCACCGGACGCCGGCCGCCGCCTCCCTCACCTTGTCGCAAGTGACCGGCGCGCAGGTCGTCGTCAAGTTCGAGAACCTGCAGTTCACCGCCTCCTTCAAGGAAAGGGGCGCGCTCAACAAGCTGCGCTGCCTGACGGCGGAACAGGCCGCGCGCGGCGTGATCGCCATGTCGGCAGGCAACCATGCCCAAGGGGTGGCCCGGCATGCCGCCCTTCTCGGGATACCGTCGACCATCGTCATGCCCAGCTTCACGCCCTTCGTCAAGGTAAGGCACACGCGCAATTTCGGCGCCCGTGTCCTGCTCGAAGGCGAGACGCTGAGCGAGGCGGCGGCAGCGGCGGAGCTGCGCGCGCAGACTGAGAACCTGACCTTCGTCCATCCTTACGACGACCCGGCCATTATCGCGGGCCAGGGGACGATCGCGCTGGAGTTGCTCGAGGATTTTCCCGATCTGGAGATGATCATCGTTCCCGTGGGCGGCGGCGGATTGATTTCCGGCATCGCGGTTGCCGCTCGCGCGCTGCGGCCCGGCATCCGCATCTTCGGGGTGGAAGCGAGCCTTTACCCTTCCATGCACGCGGCACTGCGCGGCTCCGTCACTTCGGCGGGCGGCGCCACCATCGCCGACGGCATTGCCGTCAAGCAGCCGGGCAGGTTGCCGCTCCAGATCATCCGCGAGCACGTGGAGGATATCCTTCTCGTAGACGAGACCGCGCTGGAACAGGCGGTGGTGATGTTTCTCGAGATCGAGAAGACCGTCGCCGAGGGTGCCGGCGCCGCGGCGCTCGCCGCGCTGCTCGCCCGACCCGACCTGTTCCGCGGCCGCAAGGTCGGCGTCATTCTCTCGGGTGGCAATATCGATTCCCGACTGCTCGCTTCCATAATCATGCGCGGGCTGGTCCGGGCGCGGCGGGTGGTCAAGCTTCGGGTCGAAATCACGGATGCGCCGGGAACGCTTTCCCGGGTCTCGGGACTGATCGGTGCCGCCGGCGGCAACATCATCGAGGTCTATCACCAGCGGCTGTTCGGCAGCGTGCCGGCCAAATCTGCCGATCTCGACCTGGTGCTGGAGACCCGGGATGCCGCACATGTCGAGGAGATTCTGGCGCGCCTGGCCAGCGAAGGGCATCCGGCAAGGTTGCTGCTGGACTGAGGCGCCGCGGCCCTGCTCGCGCTGAAAGGCGTTAACCGGCAATTTACCCGACCGCCGGGAATTTCCGGCTAACACCTTGTCTTAACGAAATATTCGCCTTGCCATAAGTGTTTGTTAACGGCCATTCGCGATGCTCTGCGGGAACTCTCCCAAGGGTATC
>JAHCJQ010000046.1 GCA_026126215.1 Alphaproteobacteria bacterium | reverse complement strand
GTGATGCGGTCGCCGGCATGGTCGACAAGGTAGCTGTCATCGCCGCCGCCGCCGATCATGCGATCGGCGCCGGTGCCGCCATCGAGCGTGTCGCGGCCGCTGCCGCCGATGAGCGTATCGTTGCCGGCGCCGCCATCGAGCGTATCGGCGATGGACGCCATGATCGAATCGTTGCCGACGCCGCCCAGCAACCGGCTATTGCCGCTTGTGCTGCTGCGGATCGTGTCGGCACCCGCGCCGCCCGAAAGCGTATCCGCGCCCATGCCGAAGATCGCGATCACGTCGTCGCCAGCACCGCCATCGATGCGGTTCGCCTCTCCACTGGACACGATCGTATCATGGCCGGTGCCGCCCAGCAGGCTGTCGCGGCCAAACCCGCCATCGAGGGAGTCATCGCCCGCGCCGCCGGAGAGCGAATCGTCGCCATCGTAGCCGCTCAGCGTATCGTTCCCGCCACCGCCGGAGACCGTGTCGTTGTCGCCGCCGGCATAGATTTCGTTGGCGAATCCATTGCCGACGACGCGGACGCGCGCATCGCCCTCGTAGCTCAGAAACTCGATACCGGCAAGTCGGCCAGCGCCGAGGGCGAAGGAGAGGAGTTCTCCCGTCGCGCCATACCCGATCTCGACGTAGTCGCGCTCCCCGCCATTGGCCGGTTCGACGACACGGTCGGTCGAGTCCTCGATGAAGTACCGGTTGCTCCGGCCATCGCCGAAGAGCGTGTCGGCGCCCGGACCACCGGATACGTAGTTCGCGTCGGGGCCGACGCGCACCAGATCGTCGCCGGCGTGAAGGAGGTCGAAGGTCCCGCTATAGTCCCGAGCCTCGACAAGGGTCTGGAACCCCAGCGTGCCGGTGGCGAGGTTCGTGATGGAGTAACGCTCGATGCCGCCGGCGTCGAACAGCCTGAGAGAGGAAATGACGCTGTCGCTGCCCGCCGGAACCGCCAGCCGGCCATTGACATAGGCAAAGCCGCTGCCGGTCGCTTCGACGCGGTAAGCGACGCCGTTCACAGTCGCCGTTGCCGTGAACCGGCCCTCCTCCATCAGGCCGAAGGAACCAGCCCGCACGGTCTCCGCGACGGAATAGGTCCCGCCGCCATTCAGATAGACATTCGCCATGAACCTCGCCTCGCGCCGGAATGTTTCCGGACAGGCTGCAAGCAACCGGCATGCCGTTCAACGCACAAAAAGGTGAGGCCGATCGCCGACCCTCACCCCGGCCCTCTCCCATGAATGGGAGAGGGAGGATGAATGGCAGCCTCACCCCGGCCCTCTCCCATGAATCGGAGAGGGAGGATGAATAATGGCAGCCTCACCCCGGCCCTCTCCCATGAATCGGAGAGGGAGGATGAATGGCAGCCTCACCCCGGCCCTCTCCCATGAATCGGAGAGGGAGGATGAATGGCAGCCTCACCCCGGCCCTCTCCCATGAATCGGAGAGGGAGGATGAATGGCAGCCTCTCTACTTCTCCCTCTCCCACGAAGTGGGAGAGGGTTGGGGTGAGGGCGGCATTTCCAGCACGTAGCACAAGGCCGGCACCGGCTGGCGGCTTTCGTGGCGCACCACCGGCTCGCTCTCCTCTCGGACAAGCAGGCCGGCCGCCTCCGCCCTTTCGCGCACATAGGCGCCCGCATGGGCATAGCGCCCGGTCTTGCGCAGCGCGTAGGCCGGCCCGTCGTTCTTCTCCAGGGTGAAGGCGAACAGTCCGCCGGGCCGCAACGCGCTCGCAATCGCGGCGAAGACTTCTTCCAGCGCGCCGAAATAGACCAGCACGTCGGTCGCCACCGCGATGTCGTAGCGGCGCGGGCGCGCAGCCAGGAAGCGGCAGATCTCGTCCTCGATCAGCTCGTCATAGAGGCGCCGCTCCGCCGCCTTGGCCAGCATGCCGGGCGAGAGGTCGACGCCATCGAGCCGGCGCGCGAGCGGTTTGAGCAGCGGCCCGGCAAGTCCGGTACCGCAGCCGAGATCGACGATGTCGTGGCGCGCCTCCAGGCCACCGGCCGCGCCGGCGGCGAGCGCCCGGTCGAGCGCGGCGCGGATCACCTCCGGCCCGCGATAGTTCAGCCAATGCACCAGCGTCTGGTCGAAGCTTTCGGCGAACGCATCGAACAGGCTCGCCACATAGCGGTCCGAGGCCCGCGCCGGCGCGGCCGCGCCGCCCAGCGCCGCGATCAGATGCGCCACATCCTCCCGGCCCGGATCGAGGGCCTGCACGCGGCGATAGGCGGCGATGGCCTCCGGCAGGCGCTTCAGGTCGCGCAGCAGGCCGGCGCGCTGGTAATGCAGCGCCGGATTGTCCGGCTGGCGGGCCAGCGCGCGGTCGAGATCGCGGAGCTGGGTTTCCAGCTCCTTCTCCGTCCGCCAGCTCGAGAAGGCGGCGGCCAGCGCCGCGCCCGGGCGCTCGAGGCTTTGCGGGTCGATGTTGCCGGCCGCCTCCTCGTAACTGACCGGCCGCGAGACGCCGGCATAGTTGAGCAGCAGGCTGCTCACCAGTCCTTCGGGTGGCGGACCGCGTCGCGGTCCCGCGGCGGGACCCTTGCGTGCCGACTTCGCCTGCCGCCGCCGTTCCTTCCGATTCACGCCTCGCCTCCAGGACGCAAGCTCACTTCTCGTTCAGCACCATCTTGGCGCCGATTTCGCCCGCCGCAAGCCTGCGCCGATGCAGCAGCACCAGCGGATCGCCGGGCGCATGCTCTTGCAGCCGCGCGAAGCTGGCGGCGGCGGACGGATCGCCGGCCACCATCAGCGCATAGGCCGCCGCATACTCTTCCGCCCAGGCGGCGACCGGATCGTCGCTGGCGAAGGGCTGATAGACCTTGAGGCTCTCGTCCTTCCCCTTGACCAGGATCTCGCCCACCGGGCGGAAGCGTGCCTCGTCGCAGAACTGAACCGTGGTCTCGGAGACAGCGACACGCGTGCCAAAGAACTTGTTGGCACCCTCCAGGCGCGCGGCGACATTGACCGGATCGCCGATGGCGGTGAAATCGAAACGCTCCGCGCCGCCGAAATTGCCGAGCACCGCCGGGCCGGTATTGACGCCGATGCGCGTATGCCCGAAGGCCAGACCGTCGGCGCGCATGCGCTGGGCGAAGTCGCGCGCGAAGCGGTCGAGTTCGAGCGCGCAGGCGACCGCCGCCGCCGCATGCGCCTCCCCGTCGCGGAAGGCGCCGAAGACCGCCACCACCGCATCGCCGATATACTTGTCGAGCATGCCGCCATGGGCGAACACGATCTTGCTCATGCCGTCGAGATAGCGGTTGAGCACACTGACCAGGCGCTGCGGCTCGATCCGTTCGGCAAGCGAGGTGAAACCGGCGACATCGGTGAAGAGGAAAGTCATCGTGCGCCGCTCGCCGCCAAGGCGCAGGCGCGAAGGGTCGCGCTCGAGCATGCGCACCACGTCCTCGGGCACGTAGCGGCTCAGGACCTCGCGGATGAAGGCACGCTCGCGCGCAAAGCGGCGCTGCAGGTGAAAGCTCGCGGCCGTGCCGGTGAGAAAGAAAGCGAGTGCGGGCGAGAAGATCGGCAGCAGGATCTCGAAGGCGGAAAAGACCCAGAGCCCGGCGCCGCCGATCAGCAGCAGCCCGGCCAGCCCGAGCAGCGCCCGCGTCGCGACCGGAAGGTTGAACAGGGCAAGCGCCAGCGCGCCGAGGCCCGCCAGCAGGACGAAGCCGATCTCCGCCGGCAACGCGACGGCCCGCGCGCGCCGCCCGTCGAGAATCTGGGCCAGGGCATGGCCATGGATGGCGACACCCGGCAGCCGGCCGATGCGGTCGCCATAGGCGGCGGCGAGCGGCGTGCGGTAGCGGTCCTCGGAGACATAGTCGCCGCCGATCAGCACCAGGCGGTCGGCGAAGAAGGCGGGCGGCAGCAGCGGCACCTGCCAGGCGGCGAAGGTCGGGAAGACGGATGCCTGCGGATCGGCCGGGCGGAGATAGTCGAGCGTCGGGTTCTCCGAAGGCAGGCTGGCGCCGACCGCCCCTGCCAGTGCCGCCGCCAGCCCGGGCAAGGGGTCGCGGCCGCGTTCATGGCGCACATTGACCCAGCGCACGCTGCCATCCAGCGGATCGACCAGGAGATTGGCATAGCCACGCATAAGCCCCTCGGTAAACTTTCCGAGGAATTCGTGCTGTGCGTCGGTCACGGCGCGGCCCGGATCGGCCCATGCCACCACCAGGGGGGCCGGGAAGCTGCGCATCGCCGCCTGCAGTCGCGCATCCTTCTCCGGCTCGGTCGGCCGGTCGAAGAGAATATCGAGCATGACCCCCCGCACCTGCGCGCCGGCCAGCCTTTCGAGGATCGCGGCCAGAAACCCGCGATCGATGGGCGAGCGGTAGGGCAGCCGGTCCAGGCTCGCCTCGTCGATGGCAATGACCACGATATCGCGCCGGGGCTCGGTCGGCGGCGCCAGGAGCGCGATGCGCCAATCGACCATCCAGCGCTCGATCAGGCCCAGTTGCGGGATGAAGCGCGGCAGGGCGATGGCGAACAGCCCCGACAGGAGCAGGATCAGGACGAGCGGCAGTGGGCCGGCCGAAGCCGCCTTGACCGCCCGTTTCCAGGATCCTCCCCCTCCGGCCGCTGCCATTTCCCCCCTCGCTGCAATCCGCCCCCCGGGAAGGGCCGGCGGAAGAGCGGCAAAGGTGACACAGGTCACCATCGACTTGCCAACTTCACGCGTATGTTATGTTGACACACAAATGGATAACATTTACGTGAAACAATGTCTTGCGCGCCCATGGCGGATGAATCGCGGCCCGGCAAAGGGCGCGGTCATGACGGGACTCGGGGGAATTCAGCAGCACGAATGGACCGGCACATGATGAAGCGTTGCGTCGCGTTTGCGGCGGCGGCCTGGCTGGCGGGCGCCGGCATGGCCTCCGCCCAGATCGGGGGCCAGGCGGGCGGTTTCGCCAGCTCTGCCGAACTGGAGCAGGTGTTCCAGCAGCTTCTGGCCGATCCGGCAAATCCGGAGCTGACCCTGCGCTATGCACGGCTGGCGGTGGAAGCCGGCAACAGCGAGGCGGCCGTGGCGGCGCTCGAGCGGCTGGTGCTCTTCAACGACACCCTGCCCCGGGCGCGCATCGAGCTTGGCGTGCTCTATTACCGGCTTGGCTCGCACGCCCAGGCGCGCGACTACCTTAAGCGCGGCCTCGCCGATCCCAGCCTGCCGGCGGATGCCCGCGCCAATGGCGAACGCTACCTGGCCGAGGTCGAGAACATGCTCTCGCCGCACGTGCTGGAGGGCTCGCTCACCATGGGCTTCCGCTACCAGACGAACGCCAACCTGGCGCCCTCCGGCCGGCGCGTGCTGCAGGCGGGTCTGCCCTTCAACCTGCCGCGCAACCAGCGCAAGCAGGACGACGGCAATTTCTTCGGCCTGCTCGGCGTCGAGCACAAGTACGACTTCGACCCGTTCGACCGCCAGGCCTGGCTGGAGAGCGACTTCACCCTTTACGGCGCCAAGCAGTTCGAGCGCTCGCGCCTCGATCTGATGGTGGCCGACTTCGCCACCGGCCCGCGCTTCCAGCCGCTGCCGGGCGATCTGCCCGGCCTCAACATGAAGCCCTTCTTCCGCGCCTCGGTCGCGGTGCTGGACGAACAGGAGTATTTCCACAGCTTCGGTTTCGGCCTCAGCAACCGCCTCGATCTCAGCGAGCGGCTGCGCCTGGAAGCGGGCTACGAGTTCCGCGCCCTCGATTACAACTCGACCTCGCGCCGGCCCTTCGCCGACGAGCAGTCGGGCATCGAGAACAACCTGGCGGTCGGCGCGCGCTACCTGATCACGCCGAGCCAGCGCCTCGAATTCCGCCTTGGCGGACGGCTGATGGATGCGAAGAAGGGTTACGAATCCTTCGACGAAATCTCAACCTCGCTCACCTACCAGATCGGCTATTCCGCGCCGTTCGCCGGCATGCCGCAATGGATCGCCGCCGTTTTCGCCGGCTACGCCCATAGCTGGTACGACCGTCCCGACCGCAGCGTGGCACCGGGCCGCACGCGCGACGACGACGAATGGCGGATCGGTGCCTACAACGTCTTCAACCTGAACAAGGACTGGTCGGCACTGGCGCTGATCGAGTATGTGGAGAACGATTCCAACATCCGCAACTTCGACTACAACGACCTCAGCGTCATGCTTGGCCTGACCCGCCGGTTCTGAAGGAGCGGCACGACATGAAGAACGGACACTGGATACTCGCCCTCGGCACCGTTTCGAGCGTCGCCCTGCTGGCCGGATCGGGCCTGGCGCAGGTGGCGCCGCAGATCGGCGTCACGGCGGCCGTCAACCCGGCGACGCGCAGCGCCCCGCCCCAGGGCCAGCTTCGCACTATGGTGATCGGCAACCAGGTGGTCTCGCGCGAACGGGTGGTGACGGAGGCGACGGGGAAGGCGCAGATCCTCTTCCTCGACCAGTCGGCCATCACCATAGGGCAGAATTCCGACCTGACGCTCGATGAGTTCGTCTATTCGCCAGAGCGCAGCCAGGGCGAGCTTTCCGCCAGCCTGGCCAAGGGCGTGATGCGCTTCGTCGGCGGGCGGATCAGCAAGGCGGGCAACGTGAACTTCCGCACGCCGTCGGCTACCATCGGCATCCGCGGCGGCATCGTGCTGATCGACGCGCGCTCGGAAAGCGAGACCGTGGTGGTGTTCCTGTTCGGCAATTCCGCCACCGTGCAGCAGATCGGCGGGCCGACCACGGTGCTGCGCAAGGCGGGCTTCGCGCTGCGCGTTCCCCGGCAGGGCCCGCCGCAGGTCTTCAAGCCGACGCCCCAGCAGATGGCGGAATGGTCGGCCGAACTCGAAGGCACCGACCCGGCCGGACGTGCCGGCGCATCGAGCGCGCCGGGCGACGGCGATCTGGTGCGCGCCGGCATCGTGCAATATGGCTCGCTGATCGCGCCGGGCGAGTTCGGCGACGTGCCGGGCCTGCGCCTGCTTGGCGACCGCGTCAACGGCATCCACGGCATCCCCGGCCAGAACCACCAGACCACCCTGCCGAAGATTCGCGAAAAGATCATCGACGACGATTTCGGCTACTGACGGCGCTGCGTGCCGCGCGCGCTCATCGCCTGGGAGATGGGCGGCGGGCTCGGCCATGCCGTCCGCGTCACCGGCATCGCCCGGGTGCTGGCGGAAGCCGGCTGGCAGGTGCTGGTTGCCGGGCGCGATGCCGACACCCTGGCCCGGGTCTCGCGGGACGCGGCTCTTGCGCTGATCGCGGCGCCCCATCCGCCGATGGCGGGCATTCCGCCTGCCGCCGGCCTCCATTCGATGTGGGATACCTTGCTGCGCGCCGGCTATGGCGCGACGGACGAACTCGTGCGCACCATGGCCCGCTGGGCGGAGCTGGTGCGGGCGTGCGGCGCCGAAATCGTCATCGCGGATTTCTCGCCCGCACTCGGCCTCTGGGCGCGCGGCCGCCTCCCATTGCTGCAGGCGAGCCATGGCTACCTGCTGCCGCCGCCCGGTTGTGGCGAGGACATGCCTGATCTGCTGCCCGACGCGCGCGCGCGCGTGCTTTCGGCGATGGAGCGAGCCAGCGCGCGCCATGGCGCACCGCCGCCCACCACATTGGCCGATCTCTCGCGCGGCGATGGCGAGGCGGTTACCACGCTTGCCCTGTTCGATCCCTTCGATGCCGAACGGGCAGCACCGGCGCTAGGGCCACTGGAAGAACTGCCCCGACCGGTGGCACCTGCGAGCGATGGCATCTTCTGTTACTTCGATGCCGGCCATCCGGCGGCATCGTCGCTGCTCGAGGCGCTCGAACTCTGCGGCCGGCCGGTCGAGATATATCTGCGAGGCGCGCCGGCGGAATGGCAGGCCTGGCTGGAAAGCCGGCCCGGCTTCCGGGCACATCGCCGGCCCGCGCCGCTGCACGAGGCGCTGGCGCGCAACGCGGTCGCGGTCAGCTATGGCTCGCTCGGACTGGCGCAGGCCACTCTTTCGGCCGGCCGGCCGCATCTGATCCTGCCGATGAGGAACAGCCGCGAGCAGATGCTCAATGCCGAGCGGCTGCGCCTGCTTGGCCTCGCGCGCATCCTGCCGGCGGATGCGGGTCGGATGCGCATCGGAGAAGCGCTGGAGGACCTGGCCGGCAGGCAGGAGACGCGGCGGCATGCACTGCTGGTGGCCGAGACCTTCGGCCCGGAGACCTCCCGCTCCTGCCTGCCCGCCATCCTGGAGATGGCGGAGCGCCTGCGCGCCGCTTGATCCACGTCAATGCCGGTGAACCCGGCGATACGCACCCTATCTCCGGCGAGGCAACCGGCAGGCGGAGGCGGCGATGAGATCCATTACGGGCGGCGCGATCTTCCTGTCCTGCCTGCTCGCCACACTGCCCGCCCTCGGCCAGCAGGCGGATGGCGCCAACGGCCGCGCCTTGTCCGAACGCTACTGCGCGAGCTGTCACCTGATCGGCGCGGACCAGCCAGGCCCGGCCACCGACGGCGTGCCGACCTTCCGCGCCATGGCGAACGATCCGGCGATGAACGAGGCCCGCCTCAAGGGCTTCATGAAGCTGCCGCACCCGCTGATGCCCGATCTCAGCCTGACCCGGCGCGAGATCGACGACATCGCCGCCTATATCGCCGGCATGAAAGCGCGCTGACCCTCGCCCAACCCTCACCCAACCCTCTCCCACTAACGTGGGAGAGGGCTATCTTTCCTTCCTCTCCCGCTCGTGGGAGAGGGCTATTTTTTGTCTCCCTCTCCCACGTTAGTGGGAGAGGGTCGGGGTGAGGGAAAGCGGCCTGGACCGCGAGCTGCTGCTCGCCAGGGGGTCAGGCAAATGGATGCCCTGAATCTGTAAAGACTCCTTCCAAATTGCCGGAATATTTTACAGTTTCCGATGCCCCGTTCCGGGACAATCATGGCTAACGGATTGAACCGGAAAAACAAACGAAGTCTGGCGCAAGTCTTGCTAAAAATTCAGATCTCGCGACGATTTGGAACGACTTTTTCGCATCGCGATACAGGACTTGCAGACATCAATGAAAACAACGGGGGGCAGGTCATGAGCAATATTCCGGGCATTGTCGGCATGGCGACATTGGCAATCGCAGCCCTTTCATTTAACGCCAACGCCGCGCCGATCGGACTCTCGGGCGGTTTCTCCACCGGCGACTTGGGCGTTTCCGGCGAACTCCACGGCGATCTTTCGGGGGGCGTGCTGCTGCTGAACAGCACCGCGCCAACCAGCAGCCTGACCATCGACCTTGCCGATCCGCCCAGTGTGCCCCTCCAGAACCAGAATGTAGGCGACAATTGCCAGGTCTATCGCTGCACGGTGAGGATGTTTCCCAACGGATCGACCAGCATCACCTTCCCGCCCTGGGAATTCGCCGTGGGCGGCGTCGTGGATTTCAATGCCGGCACGGCCAGCCTGACGGCCGACCCGACGTCGCAGACGGCGGCGACCGATCACACCGTGATGAATCCGACATTCACCGTGGTGGCCGACCAGGATTACGGCCCCATCAACCAGGCCCTGGCCAATGCGGAGGCGGCGACGATCCAGGCCGGCCTCAACAATGCCGGCGCGACGTTGACCGTCAAGGGCACCGGCATCTGGGACACGGTCGATCTCGGCACCATCGCCGCGGCGCTGCAGCAGGGGCCGGACGAGACCACCGCCCGCCTTCTGCTCGAGAACAGCACCTTCATCTGGTTCTATGATTTCGAGGTCGATCTGGAGTTCGCGACCTCGGTCGTCGGCCTGGTCGGGTCCGCCTTCGAGGGCTTCCTGGAGCGGACAGCCGAGGCTGCCTTGCGGGACGCCCTTGTCAACCTTCTGTCGATCTCCTACAGCAATGAATTCGGCCAGTTGCGCTGTCGGGAAGGCCGTCCGCACCCGTCCGCCACCAGGATCGAAGTCGTCTGCGAGACGGAGATGGAGCTTGCGCTGACCGGACCCGGTCTCTCGGCGCCATCGCAGGTCGACGAGCCCTCGAGCCTCGGGCTGCTCGCGCTCGGACTGGCGCTGCTGGGATATGCGGGCCGGAGCCTCTCCGCCCGCCGGCGGCGCTGACCCCCCTCGCCCAACCCTCACCCAACCCTCTCCCACGCGTGGGACAGGGCTATCTTTCCTTCCTCTCCCGCTCGTGGGAGAGGGCTATTTTTTGTCTCCCTCTCCCACGTTAGTGGGAGAGGGTCGGGGTGAGGGAAAGCGGCTGGCTCACGGCGCCGGGTCGTTGATCAGGTCGAGCGGATAGATCGGCCGGCGCACCTTGCGGAATTTCAGCATCGAATAGTCCGAGGTGCAGACCCCGGTGCCGGCGCACTCGATCACGTCCTTCATGATCGGCGCGAAGCCGGCGCGCCAGTGCACGCGGCTCTTCAGCATGACGAAACGGCGCTGGCGCGGATCGATGCCGAGCGAGAGCAGGCAGCCGAGATCGTTCGGTTCCTGGTGGCGGGAGATCACGACGATCTCCACCTTGCCGGTATCGAGCACGACACTCGGCCCCATATCCATCAGCACGCCGACGGATGCCGGGCCGATATTGCGGTAGCGCCCGTCGGAGATCAGCCGCACCCGCCCGCTCACCACGAGCGGCTCGCCCTTCATGCCGATGGAGGGCATGTCGATCTTGCCGCCGAGCGGCAGGGTCACCTCGGCGCCGATGCCGGCGCGCATCATCTCCGCCACCGCGCCCGGATCGTGGATGGCGAAGGCGGCGACGTTCTCCAGTCCGGCATCGAGAATGCCCTTGAGCACCGTCATCGTGTCCATGGTGCCGCCGGAGGCGGCGTTGTCGTAATGATCGAGCAGGACGACCGGCCCCTCCGTCACCTGCTTCGCCCGCGCCAGGGACTGTTCGAGCGGCTCGATCCGGTAGACGAAGGCCTCGCGGCTCTTCCAGGCCTGATCCAGCAACTCGTCGCGCCAGGCTTCCGCCCGCGCCCGGTCGCCATCGGTGACGATGACGGACGAGAGTCCCGCGAGTGAAATGTCGGCATGGGGGAAGCCGACGAAGAGCGAGGCGGCGAGCGCCCCCTCCTTCTCCATGGCGACGCAGCGGTCCTGCAACAGCTTGTTCGGCCCGAATTCCGAGCCCTGGCGCATGACATGGGGCAGCATCGGCCGGTTGCCCCAGGCCATGACAGGGTTCGCCTTGCCATCTAGCATGCGGAAGATCGCTTCCGCCGCGCGCACTCCCGTGCGGTGCTGGTCGATATGGGGATAGGTCTGGTAGCCGGCGATGACGGTCGCGTTCTCCACCATCTCCGGATAGAGGTTGGTATGCATGTCGAGCGAGACGCCGATGGGAATTCCAGGCGCGATCCGCCGCAGCCTCGCGAGCAGCGCGCCCTCCCCGTCGTCCAGCGAACGCGTCACCATCGCCCCGTGCAGGTCGAGCAGCACCGCATCGCAGCCCTTGTCCACGGCCTCGGCGATACGGTCGGTGATGTAGCGGTAGGCCTCGTCCTCGACCGGGCCGGAGGGCCAGGCATTGGCGGCAATCGGCGCCACGATCTCCGCCCCCCATTTCTCCGCCGTGTCGATCATGCCGCCGATGCCGCTGCCGGTCCGCCGGTAGGCTGCCAGCACCTCCGGCCCCTCGGGCGGGGTGTCGCGGCCGCGCGCGAAGCGGGCGAGCGGTGTCGGCACCGGCGAGAAGGTGTTGGTCTCGTGCTCCATCATGGCAATGACGACGCGCATGCGCATTTCCCCCGAGGCTTCGTATAGACTGGGTTCAGTCTAGCAAGGGGATTCAGCCGATGCAGCGCCGCCGCTTTCTTCTCTCGGCCCTCGCCGTCGCCTTGATGCCGGTGCGGGCCGCACGCGCCCAGTCCGGCGACACGGCGGCGGGCCTGCGCGAGGCGCTGCGCCTCGGCACCGAACGGGTGGTCGGACGCATCGGCCGCACGGACGGCTATCTCAAGGACCCGGAAATTCGTATTCCCCTGCCGCCGACCCTGGAACGGGCGCGCCAGGCGCTTTCCCTGGTCGGCCAGAGCGGCCTTGCCGACGATCTGGAAATCCGCCTGAACCGGGCGGCCGAGGCCGCAGCGCCCCAGGCCAAAGACATTTTCTGGAAGGCCATCACCGACATGACGCTCGACGATGCCCAGCGCATCCTGCGCGGCCCGAACGATGCCGCGACCCGTTATTTCCAGGGCCGCATGTCGAAGCCGCTCGCCACCGCCATGCAGCCCATCGTCGAGACCGAACTGGCCCAGGCGGGTGCCATCCAGTCCTACGATGCCTTCATCGGCCGCTATCGCCAGCTCCCCTTCGTCCCGGACGCAAAGGCGGACCTCACCCGATATGTTCTGGAGAAGGGAATGGACGGGATTTTCCACTATCTGGCGAAGGAAGAAGCGGCGATCCGGGCCAATCCGGCGGCGCGAACGACCGACCTCCTGCGGCGCGTTTTTGGCGGAATCTAGCGCCGAAACTTCCCGCACTTTACAGCGTTGTAAAGTAATCCGACGCGTACAGGGCGGGCATCCGAATACCGTTAAGATTCATCGTTAAATTTCAGTCGATTAAATCGAGCGGCCGAGCGGCAGTTTCTGGCACGCCGATTGCATTAATGCTGGGAGACTTTGCAAACCTATTTTCTCGGGGACGGACAATGGCAATCATGGGTCGGTTTGGTGGGCTGCTGGCGGGTGCGGCACTCGCGGTCACCCTCGGCTTCGCCGCGGCGACGTTCGCGCCGACGGCCGCCAACGCGGCTGCCTGCAGCCCGGCGGCGGCACCGCTCGACACGACGGATGTCACTCTCAGCATCGGCGCCACGAACTATGCGGCGTCGAATTGCGCCATCATCGGCTCGGGCAATCCAACGGAAGAGACGGCCAATTTCAACACCGTGTTCGGCCCGGGATTTGTTTTCCTTGCCAAGTTCGACGACGAGGGCCTTGAGCAGGGAACATTCGGCATCAATTTCACCATAACCGCCGATCTGGACCAGGTGACGGGCGATTTCACGATCACGTGGAGCGAGGCGGCGGGCGAGCCGAATATTCCGGCGCTGATGGATCTCGGTTTCATTCTCAAGAGCGGGGCGCCAGATGCGGCCGCGTACCTCTTTGAGGAAGTGCTGATCACCGTCGATCCGACCACCGGCGAGGGCACCTTCACCATGAAGCTCCTGAACCGGGGCGGCAACGTCTCCGAACTGTCGCACATCACCATGGTCGGCCGCGGCGAGAGCATCGACATTCCCGTTCCCGAGCCCGCGACCCTCGGCCTGCTGGGCCTCGGGCTGCTCGGCCTCGGCTACGCGGTGCGCCGGCGCCGGGTGTCGTAAGTCACCATCCGATCCTTCGCCTGAAGGGCGGGCCGCAAGGCCCGCCCTTTATGCTTTGGGGCCGACAGGGCCCGGCCTGTTATCGGTGGTGGCCAGCCAGTGTCGGATCTCTTTACAGGTTATCCAGTTTCTTACATGAATACCGTTAACTATCCTGCTAACCCATTGAATTTCGTGACAATGAATCTGGCATGCTTACTGCAGTACGGCAGTTAGGTCAGTTTCACTGCACGGTGCCCTTATGTCGAAGTTTCTTGCCGCTATTGCTCTCGCCGGCTCGCTTTTGGCGGGTGGCGCACTTCATGCCGCGCCGATCACGGTCGGCCCGATCACCTTCACCGATCAGGCTTCCGGTTCGGGCAACAACGTGCTGTTCAACGATCCGAACCTGACCCTGGTCGGGACCACGATCGAGGGGCGGCTCAACAACCTGTCCGGGCCGCAAGTGAACTTCGAATCGACCTCCGTCATCGTCGGCGCCGGCGGCCAGTCGGAAATCACCGCCCAGACCGGCACTTTCACCGACCTTGCCATCTTCATGGCCGATCCGACCCTGAGCTACAATACCATCGTCTTCTTCGTCGACGTGCCGCAGCTCCAGGTCGACCGGGGCAATCCGAACCAGTCCGGCGATCTGACGATCACCGTCTTCTATACGCCGGCCGACGTGAATGGCCAGGAGGCATCCGCCACCTTCACCATTGCCAGCAATGGCAACAACACCTTCACCATCGATGCCGCCGACGGATTCCAGATCACCCGGACCGAACTGCTCTCGGAGGTCCCCATGGCCAAGGTGCGACAGGTGCGCCTCGGTGGCCTGGAAGGCCCGGATACGGAAACCAACGTGCCGGAGCCGGCGACGCTCGGCCTGCTCGGCCTCGGCCTGCTCGGCCTCGGCTACGCGGTGCGCCGCCGCCGCCAGGTCTGAGACCGGAATACTTCGCTTAACGGGCGGGCGGGCCGAAAGGTCCGCCCGCTCTCTTTTTGCGCCCGGCCGGACTGCGTTGCCGGAACATTAACCTTTGCCGTGATTGGATGACGCGCCCGCCCCGCCCGCCGGCGGGGCCGCCTGGAAGCAGGAGCGCGCCTTGCCGTCCGCAGACATCCTCCGCCGCCTTGTGCTTACCGCCGGCCTGACGCTCGCCGCCGCGGGGCCGGCCATGGCCATCCCCTTCACCTTCACCAAATTCACCGACAACAGCATTGAGGATATTTCCGGCCAGCTCGGGCTCGAAGTGACGCCGGACGGGGACAACGCGATCCGCTTCACCTTCACCAACGCGATCGGCATCGCCGCGTCGATCACCGACATCTACTTCGACGATATCGAACCTTTCAGCGTCGGCAGCCTCTCCATCGCCGCGCGCAGCCAGGGCGTGAGTTTCGGTCTCGGCGCCTCGCCGGCCAACGTGCCTGGCGGCAACGAGATCGGCTTCCTCGCCGATTTCAGTGCCGATTCGAATGCCGGTCCTGGCGGGGTAAGCGGCAACGGCATCAATGCGGCATGGGAGTTCCTCACGCTCCGTTTCCTGCTGATCGAGGATTTCAGCTTCGAGGAAGTGGTCGCGCGGATGCTGGACGGCGAGTTCCGCGTCGCGCTGCACGTGCAATCCATCGGCGCCGAGCGGCGGAGCGATGGCTATGTCACCACAGCTTCGCGCGAGAAGGCGGCGCCGGAGGTGCCGGAGGGCAATGGCCTCGGCCTGCTTGGCCTCGGCCTGCTGACGCTCGCCTTCGCGCTCCGCCGGCGGGTCAGTTCCGCGGCGGCGCGACCGGCTCGCCGACGCCGGCATTGAGCCGCACGATCTTCCTTGCGTCCTTGAGCGCCCTGAGCGTCGCATAGAAGGCGAGGTTCTTGCGCACGCTCGCCTCGTCGAGATCGAGCCGGGCGATGCGCGCCGCCTGCTCGTGCTCGCCGGCCAGGCCATAGACCAGCGCGAGGTTCTGGCGCGTGCGCGGGCTCGCCGCCGGATGGATGGCAAGCGGACGCAGGAGGGCAACCGCCTCCGCGTATTTGCCCGAGAGCGCGAGCGACAGGCCGAGATTGTTGAGCAGCGAAAGGTTCGCCTCTTCGCGTTCGAGCCCGGCGCGATACTGCGCCTGCGCCGCCTCGTGCCGGCCCAGCATGTCCTCGACCACGCCCAGGCTGTTATAGGTGCGCGGGTCCTCCGGCGCGACCTCCCGCGCCACCTGGAGGTGGGTCAATGCCGCTTCCGGCCGGTCGAGCGAGATCAGGGCATTGGCCATGCCGCGCCGGGCCGTGGCATCGCGCGGGCTGAGGCGGAGCAGAGTGTCGAACACCTCCACCGCGTCGGCGAAGGCGCCGACCCGGATCAGGCAACGCCCGAGCCGCGCCCGCACGTCTGCATCCAATGGCCAGAGTTCGCTGGCGCGGCGATAGAGGCCGATGGCGGAGTTGCAGTCGCCGCCCTCCGCCGCGCCATCGGCGACGCGCACCAGCGAGTGATAGCCGGCCGGGGCCAGCGGATAGGTGGCGCGGGCCGCGCTCGCCATCGTGTCCTGGCAGGCCGCGAGCGCCATCATCAGACAAACGGCCGACAGTTTTCCCGCGGCGGTTCGATGAAAGGTTCCAAGTCGCACGGCGGACGTTTTAGCAGCGACATACATTCGCCGGTGTTCACGTTTCATTGACCTGCAGAGCCGGCGATCAATTGCACGTGAAATGAGCGCGAGGCGGCTGCGCTTCGGGCGACTTGCCGATAACGTCGCCGATGCTGGCTGCACCAGATTCGCGTTATCGCGCGTTGGCGTGGCCGGAAGGCGAACGGGACCAGAGCCTGTGAAACGAGAGCCTGCGAAACGAGAGCCTGCGAGACGACAGCCTGCGATACGAAAGCCTGCGAGACGACAGCCTGCGCCGGGACCGACAGCGAAAGACACAGATGATCGCCAGGGCCCAACCCATGTCGACCGCGCCCCGCCTCCGGCGGGCGTTTCCGGTCGTGCTGGGAAATCTTGCGGCGCTGCGGCAACGCGGCGCGGCCCTGCAGCTTTCCGCTGGCCGGTCAAGGGTCGCCTTCGCCCGGCTGCGGCGGCTGGCGCGGCAGGAAGGCGGGGCGGTGGCGGCGCTCATCGCCCTGTCGCTGCCGGTGCTGGCGGCGGCCGTCTTCCTAGCAACCGAGAGCGCGGTCTTCTTCATCGAGAAGCGGCGTTTCCAGGCGGCGGTCGACGCGGCGGCCTACAACGCCGCCGCCGAGCTGCAGCGCAACTTCGAATTCGACTGCCTGGCCTTCTATGACATCTGCGGCCGGCGCAGCGCCATGGAGGAACTGGCGCGGCGCGGCATCGTCGAGGGTCTGGATGGCGTCGAGGTCGCGGCCGGCAGCCCGGCCCTGAGCGGGCCCCACACCCTGACGCCGAAGAGCGTCGAAGTGCGGGTCTCCAAGGAAGTGCCGTCGGTTCTCGGCGGCCTCGTCTTCGGCGGCGACAGCGAGGGCGCCCGGATCCGCATCATGGCGCGCGCCGTGGCGATGGTGCAGACGCGGGAGAATGCCTGCGCCCTGGCTCTGGATTCGTCGTCGCGGGCGGTGATCGATTCCAACGTGACCCTGCCCGGCGACCTTTACGCCTACGATTGCGCCATCGCCGCCAATTCGCGCCACGACCAAGCCATCGACCTGCGCGGCGTCACCAACCACGCGGTGCAGCGCTTCTGGTCGGCGGGCGGCATCCGCCAGGAGGTGCGCGGCACCGAGCCGACGGTCACCTTCGGTCCCTGGATCGATGATCCCTACCATCAGTTCGGCGGCCTCAGCGCCGAGGACTTCGCCAGCCTCTGCCCTGCGGGCGGCAGCACGCCGCCCCTGACGGTCTTTTCGGGCGAGATCGTCCGGCCGGCGGCGCGCTGCTTCCGCTCGATCGAGATCATGGGCGGCGGCACGCTCAATCTGGATCCCGGCATCTATGTGGTGCAGCAACGCATGCATGCCCGCGCGGCTTCGGTGGTGACCGGCACGGGCGTCACCATCATCTTCAGCCGGCGCACCGACTGGCCGCTGACGCCGATCGGCGCCGCCTTCGATCTCGATTCCTTCGTCACCCTGACCGCGCCGCGCCCGGCGGACGGCCAGCGCTTCACCGGCATCGTGCTCATCCTCGACCCGGCCTCGAGCCTGCCGGTTTCCGCCAGCACGGCGATGACCTTGACCGGCGGCGGGGAGATGCGGCTTTCAGGCGCCGTCTATGCGCCGCGCACCAGCATCGCCATCCGCAATGGCGCAACCACGATCGGCAATCCCGATTGCCTTATCCTGATCGGCCATCGGATCTTTCTCCAGGCGGATGTGCGGCTGGGCATCAGCCAATGCGGGCAGCTCGGCGCGCTGCCGCCGGAGTTGCCGCAGATCCGTCTGGTGGAGTGAGCGACATGACGATGGGAAACACGGTTTCATCGCTGTTCCGACCCTGGCGCCGCATGCTCGCATCGGCGCGCGGCAATGCCACGATGGAGTTTGCCGTCGCCATGCCGCTGCTGCTTCTCATGCTGGCGGTGGTGATCGATCTCGGCCGCTTCGCCTGGGAGCAGGCGCAGCTCGAGAGCACGGCGCAGGCGGCGGCGCATCTCCATGCCCAAACCGCCATGCCGAGCGAAGATGCCGGCTATGAAAGCCTGATGCGCCAGCGCATTCTCCAGGTCTCGCTCAAGGATTGCAGCAAGCCGGGCCCCGAGGATGGCTGCCTAGATGCCGCCGGCGCCGGCGTGGTGACGGAAACCTTCATCACCTGCGACTGTTTCGACGCGCCGGCCCCCTCCTGCACATATGGCGGTACCGGGCAGATCTGTCCGAATGGCGAACCCTATCGCTATTTCTTCAATGTCGGCATCCGCCGGCCCTTCCGCCGGCTGCTCGATCTCGACCTGCTGCCGCTGCCGGCCGAGGTCGCGGCGGAAGCCCGCTTCAGGATGCAGTGAAGGCCATGCCCGTGCGCCTCTCCTCCCGGCCATCCGGATATCTCCGCCGCCTGCGCCGCCTGCGCCGGCACAGGCGCGGCAACGTGGCGGTGGAGAGCGCCATCGTGGTGACGGCGCTGGTCCTGCTGATGCTCGGCATCACCGACCTGGCGCGCTACGCGATGATGCGCAGCTCCCTGCAGAGCGCCGTTCAGGAAACGGCGCGGCATGCCATGGTGGCGGTGCCGAAATACACCGACAAGGTCTGCTTCTGGAACCAGGTCGAGGCGGAGGTCGAGGCGATGCGCCCGACCCTGATCGGGATGCTGCGCGAACGGGCGCTGGCTTACGAAGCCGGCCCGGTCGAGGTCACGATCAGCCATTCCGCCGGCTATCTCGACCGTTGCACCGACCTGCAGCTCCATATCGAGGCGGTGGGCCGGTTCAGTTTCGTCATTCCCGGCTTCCCCGGCAACCTGGCGGTTCGCGCCTACCAGTCGGTGGCCATGCGCCAGAACAATTATCGCGCCCTGGGCGAGCGGCTTTTCACCGATCCGCAAAGCTAGAGGAACCCGCCGGCGGATGCCGGTGCGATCTCGCCCTGCTCACGCTTAATTGCATTCCCTGTGCGCGGCGATGGCGCGAGGCTTTCAGCGATGCGCGGCAGGTGGACGAGGGCGGTCGCCGGTGCCGCGCCGCGAAGGCCATCGCTCCCGATGGCGACAACAGAGAGGTGCGAGAATGAAGGACTTTGCCATTAGCCTGATGAAGGACGAGTCGGGCGCCAGCGCCATCGAGTATGGCCTGATCGCCGGCCTGGTCTCGGTCGCCATCATTGGCGCGCTCACCACCATGAGCGGCAGCCTGCAGAACATCTTCACGAAGATCTCGGACGAACTGGCCGCGGCCGCCAGCGGCTCGGGTGGCGGCGCGACCACGCCGTAATCAACGCGGCCGGCTCGCCCGGCCGAACGATCCGGCGAAGGGGCGGGCATGGCCCGCCCCTTCTGCTTGCCGGAAGCCACATCCCGCCGCCGCCGCGCCGCTCGCTCCGTCAGGGACCGGATTTCATGGACATTCTGCAAGGCTGGCTGCCGCCGCTCGATCCGGCGCATCTCATCCTCTATGCCTTCGTCTGGCTGCTGGTGCTGGCGGCGATCGGCGACCTGCGACGGATGATGATTCCGAACGCCATCCCGCTGGCGCTGGCGGGGCTCTACCTGGCACATGGCCTGCTCAACCTCACCGCGCTGGAGATGGCGCAGGCACTCGCCGTGGCCCTGCTCGTCTTCTGCGCCAACACCCTGCTGTTCGCCTTCCGCCTGATGGGCGGGGGCGATGTCAAGTTCATGGCGGCGGTCGCCCTCTGGGCCGGCCTCGACCAGGCGCTGCCCTTCGTGCTGGTGACCACCTTGGCCGGCGGCATCCTGGCGCTCGCCATGCTGACCCTCGCCACCTCGCCGTTCAGCGTACTGCTGCTCGACTTCGTGCGCGTGCGCGGCGGCCGGCGACACTATGTCCTGCCCTACGGCCTGGCCATCGCGTTCGGCGGCCTCTACGTCGCGCAGCGGCTCTTCCTCTCGCTGACGGTCTCTTGATTGGGGCGCGAGGGGCTTTCTCGCTACCCTGCCTGTTCGACGGGCGTCCGGCGGAGGGACGCGGCCCGGCCTGACGGAAACCGGCGGTTCCTGCGAAGATGAACAAGCGCGGCATCATCCTCATTCTCGTGGCGCTGGTCGCGGCCGGCGGCGCGGCGTTGCTGGCGCGCCTGTGGATCGACAGCCAGCGCGGCGCCGTCCCGGTGGCGGCCGCGCCCGCCCCGCGACAGGAGCAGCGGATCCTCGTCGCCGCCCGGCCGCTTTCCATCGGCGCCTTCCTGCGCGCGGAGGACCTGCGCTGGCAGCCCTGGCCCGAAGGCCCGCTGGCAGCCACCTATCTGCGCCAGGGCGCCCGGCCGCTCGAAGACTATATCGGCGCGCTGGTGCGCCAGCCGGTCGCCGCAGGCGAACCGCTGATCGAGAGCAAGCTGGTGCTGAGCAACGCGCGCGGCTTCCTCGCCGCCGTGCTCGAACCGGGCGAGCGCGCGATCTCGCTCGCCGTCACGCCGACCAGCGGCGTCGCGGGCCTGATCCATCCCGGCGACCGGGTGGACCTGATCCTGACCCAGTCCCTGCCCGGCGATGGCCGCGCCCGCCGCGTCAGCGAGACAATCGCCCGCAACCTGCGCGTCATCGCCATCGACCAGAAGGTGGAAGGCAAGCCCGGCGAGGCCATCGTCGGACGGACCGCGAGCCTCGCGCTCACGCCCAAGCAGGCCGAGCTGGTGGCGGTGGCGGCGGAGATGGGCCAGATCCATCTCGCGCTGCGCAGCCTGGCCGGCGAAGCGGCGGACGAGGAAGCGCGGGGACGTCCCACCTACGATCGCGACATCAGCGCCGCAATCGCCGAGGGCACGCGGCGCCGGCCGGCAGAGGAGACGGTCAAGCCTCCCCCGCCGCCGCGCGCGACGCTCACCGTGCTGCGCGGCAAAGGCCGCGAGAGCGTGCGCGAAGTGCCGGGCGGGCCTTCCGCTACCCCGTCAGCAGCGGCAGCGCCGGGAAGCGTCCAGGCTCCGCTCGAAAGGGTGGCGCAGCCGTGAGGATGCGCACGGGCGTATTCGCCGCCCTGATGGTGGCAATCCTCGCCGCGCCGGCCGGCGCGGCGGCGGCCGATGCCAGCGCGGCCGAACTGCGCGCCAGCGCCGAGGTCTGGCTGCGCGTGCGCGGCGCGGACGGGCGCATCCATGTGGCGCGGCTGCTCAGGGCCGGCGATCGCTACCGCCTGCCAGCGGAACGGGGCCTGCTGCTCGATACCGGCAATGCCCGCGCGCTTGCCCTGGTGCATGGCGACAGGCCGGACCGCAGCCTGCATCTCCCCGGCAGTTCCATCGTCCGGCGCGCCGTGGCCCTGGATGATTACCTGATGGAGGGCACCGGCGCGCCCGAGCAGGGAGACGGGGATGGCGTGGTCGCTGCGACGGGACCGGCCCTGGCCGCCCTGCCGCCGCGCAGCCTGCTGCCCGGCGCGCCGCCGGTCGAACCACGGCGCTTCGACGGACCGCCGGAGCCGCAGGACGCGCCGCCAACCCCTCCGCCCGCCCCGCCTTCCGCCGCGCCGCGAACCACGCCACCCGCCGCCGGACCCGGGAGCGAGCCGCGCGCGGTCCCGCCGCGTCCGCTCGCGCCCGCTCAGCCCTCGCCGGTTCCGACCTCGCCACCTGCCCGCCCGGCTGATCTGCCTTCCGGCGAACCGCGTCCCCGGATCATCGGGACCGACGCCACGCAAACCCTGGAGATCGAAGCCGATCTCGGCACCCTGGTGCGCCTGCCGCGCCCCGCCGACACGGTCTTCATTGCCAATCCCGACATCGCCGACCTGCAGAGCAAGTCGCCCAGCATCCTTTATGTCCATGGCAAGCGGGCGGGCGAGACGGTGCTTTACGCCGTCGACCGCAACGACCAGGTCCTGCTCAATGCCCGAGTGCGCGTCAGCCACAATCTCTCCCAGCTCCGCCGCGCCCTCGACGCGGCCATGCCCGGCAACCAGATCGAAGTCCGGAGCGCCGAGGGCACCTTGATCCTGACCGGCATCGTCACCAGCGGCCAACAGGCGGAGGATGCGCGGCGCATCGCGCGGCGCTTCGTCGCCAGCGACGCGGCGCTGGTCAACCAGCTCCAGCTCGTGGCGCCGAACCAGATCAATCTGCGCGTGCGCATCGCCGAGGTGGCGCGCACCAGCCTGCGCGAGCTTGGCGTGAACAGCGAATCGGCGGTGCGCCTCGGTTCTTTCCTGCTGCTCTTCGGCGTCGGCGCCGACATCGTCGGCAACGGCGCCGGCGGGGTCATCCGCAACAATTCCGGTCTCGGCAGCGGCGTGGTCGACAACATCTTCGGCCAGTTCCGCAACCGCACCGCCGATGTCAACGCGCTGATCGACGCGCTGGCGCAGGAGGGGCTGGTCACGGTCCTCGCCGAACCGAACCTCACCGCGCTCACCGGCGAGACGGCGAACTTCCTGGCCGGCGGCGAATTCCCCATTGTCGTGCCGCAATCGAGCGGCGGCGGAGTGCCGGTCTTCGCCGTGCAGTACCGCCGCTTCGGTGTTTCGCTCGACTTTACGCCAAGCCTGATCGAGGGCGACCGCATCAATCTGCGAGTGCGCCCGGAGGTGAGCGAACTTTCGCAAGCCGGCGCGGTGCAGATCAACAACATCTCGATACCGGCGCTCACCACCAGGCGCGTGGAGACCACGGTCGAGCTTGGCTCCGGCCAGAGTTTCGCCATCGCCGGGCTGCTGCAGAACAACACCCGCCAGGAGCTGCAGAAATTCCCCTTCCTCGGCGATGTGCCGATCATCGGCGCGCTGCTCACCTCCGACCGCTTCCGCCGCAACGAGACCGAACTGGTCATCGTGGTGACGCCTTACGTGGTCCGTCCGGTCTCGGCGCAGAAGCTCGCCAGCCCGCTCGATGATTTCGTGGCGCCGAACGATGTCGAACGCATCCTGACCGGCGCCACCTTCCGCCAGCGCGTCGGCCGCGGCGCCGGCGGGCCGCGCGACCGCGACGGCGAGGGCCTGCGCGGCCCCGCCGGGTTCATCCTCGAATGAAGGCAGCTCCCATGCGCCCCTTCCGTCACCTCCTGCTCTCGCTCGGCATCGCGCTCGCATTGCCTGCGCTCGCCGGCTGCAGCGTCGGCCGACTGGAAGCGGAGACGCCGCGCGAGACCCGCGTCGATCTGGTCGCCTTCCGCCATCCGCTGCGCTTCCAGCCCGGCGCCAGCCACCTTGCCCTTCAGGAAGAGCGCGGGCTCGCGGAATTCCTCCGACGCATCGGCGCCGGCTATGGCGACCAGGCGGTGCTCCTCGCACCGCAGGCCGCCGCCAGCAACGAGTTCCTGCTGGAAGGCCGCGAGGAAACACTGGAGCGGGCACTGGGGCGCTTCGGGCTGCGCCTTGCCGGCACCGGTTTCAGCGACACGCCGCAGCCCGGCACCGAGCACTTCGAGCTGCTCGTGCATCGCCACGTGGCGACGCCGCCCTCCTGTCCCGGCTTCAACCGCAGCCTGTTCGACGAAGCGGCGGCACGCAGCCTCAACCTGCTTGGCTGCGCCAACGCCGCCAATCTCGGCTTGATGGTCGCCAATCCGGGCGATCTCGTCCATGGCCGCAATCCGGGCCCGGCGGACGGGACCTTGGCGGCGCGACAGATCGACCGCTACCGGCGCGGCGAGACCTCGCGCCTGCCGGCCAGTCCCGGCACCACGTCGGTAGGCTCGGGAGGACGCTGATGAGCGGCGGACAGGCCCGCCTTCTCGCCTTCACCAGCGACGAGGCGCAGTCGGCGCTGCTGCGCCAGGCGCTGGCGGGAAGTGGCATTCCGCGGGCCGAAGTGAGACCCGGCAACGCCGAGGCCGCCTTGCAGGAGATCGGGGCCGGACAGCGTCCGGACTTCCTGATCGTCGATATCGAGGCGGGCGAGACCGCCATGTTCGACATCTCCGCCCTCGCCGCCGCGACCGAAGGTCGCACCGCCATCCTGGCGCTCGGCCAGGCGAACGACATTGCTTTCTATCGGAACCTGCGCGCGGCTGGCGCGGGCGAATACCTGCTCAAGCCGGCAAGCGCCGAGCAGATTCTTGCGGCACTCGCCGAACGTGCCGCCACGCGCGGTGGCCATGCCGCTGGCGGTGAAGCGCGGACGGTGGCGGTGATCGGCGCGCGCGGCGGCCTCGGTGCCAGCGGCATTTCCATCGGCATCGCCTGGATCCTTGCCGAGGAGCGCGGCCAGAGGACCGCGCTCGTCGATCTCGACCTGCAGTTCGGAACCATCCCGCTCTCCCTCGACATCGCGCCCGGCCGCGGCCTGCGCGAGGCGCTCGAGCAGCCGGACCGCATCGACAGCCTGTTCATCGAGCGCGCCTCGGAGAAGGTCGGCGCCAACCTGTTCGTTCTCGGCAGCGAGGAGCCGATCGAGGACCGGCTGACGCTCTCCGAGGCCGCGGTCTCGACCCTGCTCGGCGCGCTGCGGGAGAAATGCCAGTGGATCGTGCTCGACCTGCCGCGCGGAGCCGGCCTCCAGCATGCCCGCATCCTCGCCGAGGCAAGCCATGTCGTCGTTCTGGCGGAGCCGACGCTTGCCGGCATTCGCGATGCGATGCGCCTGCAGGCGCTGGTGCGCGAGAGTGCGCCGGGCGCCGAGCTTCTGCTGCTCGCCGCGGCGCGGCCCTCCGCGAAGTCGCAAAACATTTCGATGGCCGATTTCGAGCGCAGTCTTGGCCATCCGCCCTTCCTCACCCTGCCCTGGGATATCGACGCCGAGACCCGCGCCGCCGCCGCCGGCAAGCCGGTGCCCGAGGCAGCGCGCGAATCCCGCCTGGCGCAGGCCATGCGGCGGCTGGTGACCCGGCTCGCCGGCGCGCCGCAAGCGGCATCCAGGCGTTCGCTGTTCGGCTGGCTCGCCCGAAAGTCCTGAACGGATGAGGCCCATCTCTCCCGATGCCGTCACGCCCTTCACGCCACGCGTAAACGAGACCGCGGGCGAACCGCTTGCGGGCCTGCGCCACGCGCTCGCGCCGGAAGTGGCGCGACTGATCGGCGAGAACCTGCTGCTCACCAGCGGCCATGGCGAGCTGACGCGCCTGGTAGCCGGACTGCTGGCACGCGAGCTGCCCCGGCGTGGCATCGCGCTGGCGCTCGCCGAGCAGCGGACTCTCGCCGAACTGCTGCTGCGCGACCGGCTGGGCGCGCTGGCCGAACGGCTGAGGACGCCGGCCGCCCCCCAGCGGACGGCTCCTGCCGCGCTGCCGCCTCCGGCATCGGCGCCGCCGCTGCCCGATCCGGCAGCCATGGAGACGCGCGGCCAACCGCCCGCGCCCACGCGCATCGAGGCCGCGCGCGACCAGCTCCAGGCGCGGGTGCTCGAGCGCGTCGATGTCGCCGCCCTCACCAACCTGCCGCGGGAGGAGATCGAGCGGCAGATGAGCGACATCGTCGCCCTGCTG
>JAHCJQ010000045.1 GCA_026126215.1 Alphaproteobacteria bacterium | reverse complement strand
CAGCAGATAGCCGGCGAGCCACAGGGCTGCGAATATCAGGGCCAGCCTTCCGCGGTTTCCCATCCCGCCCCCGCTCGGGTTCACCACTCTCCTCAGTGCCGCCCTTCCGTCTGGAACCGGCGCACGCGCTCGACGACGTCGCGAGTCGAAAATGGTTTGGTGATGTAATCGTCGGCGCCCAGAGCCAGTCCCTTTTCGCGTTCGACATCGCGCCCGCGCGCGGTGAGCATCAGGATGCGCACCTCGCGCCAGTCCGGATTGGCGCGGATCGTCTGGCAGACATCGTAGCCATCGCGCTTGGGCAGCATTACGTCGAGCAGGACCACGTCCGGGCGCCGTTCCGCCATCGCGGCCAGCGCCGCCTCGCCATCGCGCGCCACGCGCACGTCGAAACCGGCCTGCTTCATGAGAAATTCCAGGGACAGCACGATGTTCGGCTCGTCGTCGACGACAAGTACGGAAAAACCCACCGTGCCGTCTCCCGCGTTGCTATCCGACCGGTTCGTCGTGGCGCCCCGGCGCGTCGAGGCATCAGTAAAGCATGGCCCCCGCCGGCTGTCATCCGGCTTGGCCAGTGGCCGGACCGGCAGCGCTGGCGGCGGCAGCGCTGGCTGCGGCATCGAGTTCCCGCATCGCCTGGTGTTGGCTCAGGAACACGCGTCCGGTGAGATGCCGCAGGAAGTCCGACCTGGCCAGGCGGTCCATGACCGGTCCCTTGACTTCCGACAGATGAAATTCAACTCCGGCCGCGTGCAGCCGGTGGATGATCGCCTCGAGGCTTTCCAGGGCGCTGGCATCGATGAAGTTCACCGCCGGACACATGAGCACGACATGGCGGATGCCGGGTCTTGCCGCCACCAGATCGTAGACCCGCTCTTCCAGGCAGCGGGCGTTGGCGAAGTACAGGCTTTCATCGACGCGCAGGCTCAGCACCGTCGGCGAGACGACGACCCGGTGGCGCTCGACATTGCGGAAATGCTCGCTGCCAGGCACCTGGCCGACGACGGCCATGTGGGGTCGGCTGGTCTGCCAGAGGAAGAGCAGCAGCGACAGGATGACGCCGCCAAGGATGCCGGCCTCGATGCCGGCCAGCAGCACGAGCAGGATGGTGACGGCCATCGCCGCGAAGTCGCTCCTGGAATAGGCAAGGACCCGGCGCATCGCGCCGATATCGACGAGCGACAGCACGGCAACGACGATGGTCGCCGCCAGCACCGCCTGCGGCAGGTCGGCGAAGAGCGGGGCCAACAGCAGCGTGGCGAGCGCGATGGCGATCGCGGTGAAGGCGCCGGCGAGCGGTGTCGCCGCGCCGGCGTCGAAGTTGACGACGGAACGGGCAAAACCGCCGGTCACCGGAAAGCCACCGCTGAACGAGGCGGCAAGATTCGCCGCGCCGAGGCCGACCAGCTCCTGATTCGCGTCGATCCGCTGGCGTCGCCGGGCGGCCAGGGTCTGGGCAACGGAAACCGATTCCACAAAGCCGACCAGGCTGATCAGTACCGCCGCCGGCAGCAGTTCGAGCCAGAGCCCGGGATCGAAGGATGGCAGTGCAAGTGGCGGCAGGCCGGCCGGCACGTCGCCCACAACCCGCACGCCGCTTGCCGTGAGATCGAACAGGCGCACGGCGAGAATGGAGGCGATGACCGCAAACACCGGCCCCGCCTTGGCGAGGATATCGGCGAGGCGCGGGGCGATGCCGGCGCGTAGCAGGAGCGGGCGGAGACGGCGACGCACCCAGAACAGGAAGGCGAGGGACATCAGGCCGATGGCAAGCGTCGGCAGATTGGTCTGGCCGATGTTTCTTGCAAGCTGCGGCAGCAGTTCGCTCAGCGTATCGCCGCGTGCCTCCAGGCCAAGCAGGTGACGGAGCTGCGAGACCGCGATCAGGATACCGGAGGCGCTGATGAAACCGGAGATGACGGGATGGCTGAGGAAGTTGGCCAGGACGCCGAGCCTCAGGATGGCCATTGCCGCGAGGATCAGGCCGGAGAGAAGGGCGAGTGCGAGCGCCGCCTGCTGGTAGGCGAGGCTGCCTGGCGCCGCCACCGCCCCGGCCGCGGCTGCGGTCATCAGCGAGATCACGGCGACCGGGCCGACGGCGAGGGTCCGGGAACTGCCGAAGGCGGCATAGGCGATCAGCGGCAGGATGCTCGCATAGAGGCCGACATGGGCCGGCAGGCCCGCCAGCATGGCATAGGCGAGGCTCTGCGGGACCAGCATGATGGTGACGATCAGGGCCGCCAGCATGTCCTGGGCGAACAATCCCCGATCGTATTCCCTGCCCCAAACCAGAAAGGGAAATATCGTCCGCCACTTCATCGCGCTCGCGCTCCGGCCTGGCCGGTCAGAAGACGTCGAGCGGCAGCTTGAGGTAGCGCACGCCGTTCGCTTCAGCCGGCGGCAGCTCGCCGGCGCGCATGTTCACCTGGACCGAGGGAAGGATCAGGCGGGGCATGGCGAGCGTCTTGTCGCGCGCGGTGCGCATGGCGGCGAACTGGTCCTCGCCGATCCCATCATGGACATGGATGTTCTCACGCCGCTCGGTCGCGACGGTGGTCTCCCACCGGTACTCGTCGCGGCCCGGCGCCTTGTAGTCATGGCACATGAAAAGCCGCGTCTCTGGCGGCAGCTTGAATATACGCTGGATCGAGCGGTAGAGCTGGCGCGCATCGCCACCGGGAAAGTCGCAGCGCGCCGTGCCATAGTCGGGCATGAACAGCGTGTCGCCGACAAAGGCGGCATCGCCGATCACATAGGTCATGCAGGCGGGGGTATGTCCGGGCGTGTGCATGACCTGCGCCTCGATTCCGCCGACATTGAAGCGCTCGCCATCGCGAAAGAGCCGGTCGAACTGGCTGCCGTCACGGGCAAACTCACTGCCGGCGTTGAACAGCTTGCCGAATGTCTCCTGGACCTTGGTGATGCTGTGCCCGATGCAGATCTCCCCGCCAAGTTCTTCCTTGAGGTAGGGCGCGGCCGAAAGATGGTCGGCATGGACATGCGTCTCCAGCAGCCAGTCGACCCGCAGGCCCTGTCCGCGCACATGGGCGATGATGCGGTTCGCCGACTGCTTCGCGGTGCGGCCCGAGGCGGGGTCGAAATCCAGCACGGAATCGACGATCGCCGCCCGGCCGCTGGCCGGGTCGGCGACGACATAGCTGACGGTAAAGGTGGCCTCGTCGAAAAAGGCATGAACGTCCGGCCGCATTGCTGTCTCCTCCCCCTGTGTCCTGGTTCAGGCGCCGCGCGCGCTCCCGCTGGTCCGGCAGGTATCGATGCCGAACAGGGTATAGGCGGGGCACCAGGCGAACAGCGCCGTTGCCAGCGGCACCAGCCCCACCAGCCCGAACCATGCCGCAGGTCCGTCGAGCAGGACAACCAGAGAGAGCAGCAGCAGGCCGGCGACGACGCGCAAGCCACGATCCAGTCCGCCAACATTGGTCCGCATCAGGAGATCCTCCAGTAGCTTGATATTACGTATATGCGAATATATGAATTAAATAGTCGGGTTGCAAGATCCTTCTCGACCCGCCTTCGCGCCGTTCCGTTTCGGTGGCCGACAGAATAAGTTAGGGCATGTCGCGCCGGACCCGTCTGCTGCTCCTGCTGCTCATCGCCCTGCTCGGACTGGTACTGGGCGTTCCCGCCCTGATTCGCCAGGAGGTTGCGGAATTCGCCATCGCCCGTGCGTTGGCCGCGCGTGGCCTTGAGGGTCGGGTCAAGGTTTCCCGCCTAGATCTGAACGGCATGGAGCTGACCGGTATCGAGGTGGCGGAACTGCGCCTGCGTCGCGTTCTCGCCACATACCGGATCGGCGATCTGCTCTCCGGACGCATTGCCGCCGTGGCGATCGAAGGGTTGGAGATGCGCCTGGACCTGACAGGTGCGGGCCCCCCGCTTGGCGAACTGCAGAAACTTGTGGGCCAGGGTGCGAGCGAGGGCAGGAACGGGGCCGCGCCCGGTTTCGATCCGTCGAAGCTGCCCGACATTCACCTTGGCGATGCCCGCATCCTGCTGGCGACCGCCCGCGGTCCGGTTGTCGCCCGCCTCGATGGCAGCTTCGCTGCCTCGGGCGGGGAAGGTCGCCGGCTGGCGGAATTCTCCATCGGCATCGAGAGTGCGGAGGCCAGGCTTGCGGGCGAGTTGCGGGCCGTGTTCGCCGACTTCGCGCCGCGACAGCTCGAAGCTGATGTCCGTCTCGCGCTCCCCGCCCATGGCAGCCGGGCGGAAATCCGCGTCACCACCGAGCAGGATGCCGGCGGAACGCGGGCGCGGCTGAAGCTCAGCGGCGAGATCGACGGCGCCGCCGCTGGCCTGTTCGCGCCCGCCTCGGCCGACTGGCCGAGCTTCCGGCACGTCAATCTGACGGGTGAGGGGGCCATGGATCTCGCCGGTCCCGCACCGACGCTTGGCGAAGGCCGGGCACTGGCGGACTGGATCGGGCGGGCGGGCATGGAACTCGCGTTTGGGCTTGCGCTGCGCGACGGTGCCCTTGCCGACCTGGCTAAGGGCATCGACCTCGATGCCACGCTGGGCCTTGTCCGGCGGGAGGGTGCGTTCCGCTTCCTGCTCACCGGTCCGCTGCGAGTGAATATTGCTCGCCTCGACTCGCGCCTTGTCTCGGCGCCGGACCTGCCGCCTTCGCTGGCACGCGCCCTCGAAGGCGGGGCGGTGCTCACGCTCGAGCCGAATAAGGCTCCGGCGCTGCTCGCGCTGCGTCTCGACCGCCCCGCCATCGAGACCGCCGACTTCGCTTTCCACCTCGCCGCCGCGCGGACGGGAGAACTCGCATTGGCTGGCACCCTTGCCGGTCAGGGCCGTGATACGCCGGACGGGCCGGATCTGGCGGCGGCGATCGATCTGCATGCGAGCGGCGCCGCACTGGCTGATCTCCTGGGGCGGCGGGCGGGCCTTGCCGCATTGCGCGCGGCGCTGCGCCTCCGCGCCTCGCCGGAAGGCGGCGGTCATGTGCTGACCCTGACCGAGCCCGGCCGGATCGAGCTGGAAGGTGCGCGGCATCCGGAGCTGCGCCTGCCGGGAAGGATCGGGTTGACGGCACCGGAGTTGCGTGTCGGGCGCGCGGCAGACGGCGCGTTATCGCTTGAAGCCGGGCTGCGGTCCGAAGCGGCGAGCCTGGCCCTGCTGCGCAAGGACGAGGCGCCGCTCGAATTGCGGCTTGGCCCCGCAGAACTGACGCTGCAGCTGCAACGAAGCACCGCCGGCATCGCCACCGGTGAGGCCAGCCTGCGGCTTTCGGAGGCACAATTGCCCGCGCATGGCCTGCGGCTCGCAACGCTGCGTGCGAGCATGCCCCTTGCGCCCGACGAGGCGGCGCTGGCGCTGGTCCAGTCGCTGCGCATCGCCTCGACAGCCACACCGGCCGCATTCGCGCCGGTCGATCTCACCGGCCGGCTCGAACGCAATCTCGCTTTCCGGGCGGAGGCACGCGCCCTCGATGGCGGCGTGCGCATCCTCGCCCGCGGGCGTCACGATGCGGCGCGCGGGCGCGGCAGGGCGAGCGTCAGCCTGGCCGATCTCGAGTTCCGTCCCGGGGGCTTGCAGCCGGCCGCGCTGCTGCCGGCGCTCGGTGCGCTGCGGGAGGTTGCGGGCCGGGTCGGCGCGCGTGCCGAACTGGTCTGGGATGCAGGTGGCATGGACGGCACGGGGCGCATCGACGTGCAGGACCTCTCTCTCGGTGCGGCCGGCGCGACGATCGAGGGACTGACGCTCGCTCTCGATCTGGATCGCCTCAACCCGCCGCGCTCGCCGCCCGGGCAGCCATTCTCCGCGGCGCGGGTGAGCGTCGGCCTCGATCTCGGGAAAATACGGGGCACGTTGCGCGTGGAAAGTCCGGCGCAGGAAAGGTCCACCATCCGCGTGGAATCCATGAAGGCAGAGTTCGTAGGCGGGGAGCTGCGCTTCGCCGATGCGCGGATCGATCCTGTCTCGGGGTCCTATGGCGCCGACCTGGAGCTTGACGGGGTCGATCTGGAAGCGCTCTTCGGGCTGCTCGGCCTCGCGGAGCTGCATGGCAGCGGCCGAATCGCAGGGACCTTGCCCGTGCGACTCGAGGATGGCGACGTGGTGGTCGCGCAGGGCCGGCTGTCGGCCGTCGGCCCCGGGCGGCTCGCCTTCGACTCGCCGGCGGCACGGGCAGCACTCGGCGGCGGCGGCGCCAGCGTGGAGCTGCTGCTGGATGCGTTGAAGAACTTTCACTACGAGGTGCTCGAACTGACCCTCGACAAGCCGCGCGGCGGCCGGGCCCTGGTCGGTCTGCGCCTGCAAGGCGCCAACCCTGATGTATTGGAGGCACACCCATTCAACCTCAACATCACGCTGGATACCGATGCGACGCCGCTGCTTGCCGCGCTCGCCCAGGGGCAGGACACGCTCCAGCTTCTGCTCGGCAGCGTTTCAAGGCTTGTGCGGCCGCCCTAGAGACAACACAATCCTCGGGCAGCCTGTCGTCTCGACCCGCTGTTACCGGAGATCCAAGTGTGAAGATGCGTCCTGCCCCATCCATGCCGCTTCCTTTCGCGACACTCATTCTCGGTCTTTTGCTCGGTCTGGGCGCCTGTCAGCCGAGCGTGCGGGTCGAGGCGCCGAAAGAGCCGATCACCATCAACCTGAACATCAAGCTCGATGCTGATGTGCGGGTCCGGATCGAGGAGCAGGCGCGCGAGGACATCAAGGCCAATCCCAACATCTTCTGATCCGAACCGGGGGCGAACCGCCTGTCAATGCATGCCGAGGTAAGCAACATGTCGATCAGTCGCCGCCATCTGTTTTCCATCGTTGCGCTTGCGGGGGCCTTGCTGTTCGCGCCGGCCGCCTTCGCCCAGTCGGCGGAGCAGCTTCGGGCGTCCGGCGCCGCGGGCGAGCGCTGGGACGGCCTGATGGAGGCGCGCGATCCCGGCGCGCAAGCGGCGGTGAACCAGATCAACCAGCAGCGTCAGCAGGTCTATCGCGATCGGGCGGCAAAGCAGAACGTGCCGGCGCAGGAGGTTGGCAAGGTCTATTTCGAGCAGATCGTGCGTTCCGCCCCGCCTGGCACCTGGATCAAGGGGGCGGACGGGCGCTGGGTCCAGAAGCGCTGACCTCACGACCCTGTGATGCCCGTCACGGACGGGCCCTGCTGCCTCTGTCATGAATTCCCCGTCGTCGGCGGCTGGCCGGCGGGCCTGTCACGGGGGACGTCATGAAGTCGCGTTTGCAGAAGCTGGGCGCCGAACTGCTGCTCAGCCTCGCCATCGTCATTTTGATCGCGGCGGCGGCGGTGCAGCTCATCGCGGTCCACGCCATTGTCTTTGCCGCCTGATCGCTCTCGGCCAATGCGGCCATGATGCCGCCAGAATTGGCTGTCATCACCCCTGAACGCGCTTTCCGCCCGGGGGTACATGAATGTCGCGACTGCCGATCTTCCTGACCATCCTTGCCCTTGTGTTGCTGCCGGTCTGGAGCAGCGCGCCGCTTGCCGCCGAGCGGACCTACGAGCCGCCCCGTGTCGAGTATCGCGCCGAACGGCTGGTCCAGCGCGGCGGCCGGCAGCAGGCGATGCGCGTCCATTACGTGCCGGGCAAGGAGCGCCTCGATCTGCTGGGCACGGCGGCGGCGGGCAACAGCCTGATCCTGCGCCACGATCTTGGCCAGACTTTCGTCGTGATGCCGCGCCTTGGCGCCTATGGCGTCGCCCCTCCCGATGTGGGGGCGGAACTGGATGCGATCTTGCGCAGCCTCCGCCTCACCGCCGAGGGGCGCGAGGTGGTCGAGGGCGTGGCCACCACCCGCTACCGGGTGCGCGGGCGACTGGAGGGGCGGATCTGGCTCGATCCGCGCGACATTCCCGTACGCATCCAGGGCCGGTCGGAGATCGGCGGGGAATGGCAGGAAACCCTGATCGAGCAGCGGGCGATCGAGGTGGCGCGGCAGGACCCCTCCCTGTTCGAGGTGCCGCCCGGACTAGGGCGCATCGACATGCGCGACCCGGTCTGGGCCGCGCTGGTGCGCCAGGTGATCAACGGACGTTGAAGGCAGAACTCAGGCTGCCAGCGTCGCCGCCGGCTCGAAGGCATAGGCGGCGAGCGAAAGGGAGCCGAAATCGAAGCTCGCATGCAGTCGTTCGGCGCGGGCGCCGGGTCCGGCCGCGCCCAGCGCCACGAAGAGCGGGATCAGGTGTTCATCACGCGGATGGGCCTTGAGCGCGTCCGGGCTCGCCCGGCGATAGTCGAGCAGCCGTGCCTCGTCGCCCGCATGCAGTGCATCGGCCAGCCACTGGTCGAAACCTCGCGCCCAGTCCGGCGGTGCCGGCTGGCGCATGCCGCCCTCGCGGAAGATGTGCTGGAGATTGTGCACGGCGCCGCCGCTGGCCAGCAGCAGCACATCCTGTGCCGTCAGTTCGGCCAGCGCCCGGCCCAGCGCCAGATGATGCGCCGGACCAAGGTGAGGCTGGATGGCGATCTGCGCGACAGGAATGTCCGCGTTCGGCCAGAGCAGCATCAGAGGGATCCAGGCGCCGTGGTCAAGCCCGCGCCCGCCATCGCGGCGGCAGGTCATGCCGGCGCGCTCGATCAGCACGGCCGCCTGCTCCGCCACCGCCGGCGCGCCGGGTGCATCGTAGCGCAGGCGATAGAGTTCCTCCGGAAAGCCATAGAAATCGTGGATCGTCTCCGGGCGCGGACAGAGGCTCACCGCCGGCCCGTCGGTCTCCCAGTGCGCGGAGACGCAGAGGATCGCCTGCGGGCGGCCCTGGCGGACCTCGATCGCCCGCCCGAGCCCGGCGAGGAAATGGCGTGCCGGGATCTCCTGCAGCGGCAAGGTCGGGGCGCCGTGGCCGATGAAGTAGGTGGCCATCAGGGCAGGTCGAACATCAGGATTTCGGCCTGCTCGAGCGCCCGGACCGATATGCTCGGCTGATCGGCGATGGCGACGCCGTCACGCGTTCCGACCTCGCGGTGATCGACCATCACGCGGCCGGCCGAGACCACGAGATAGGCGCGCCGGCCGGGCCGCAATTCATGGTCGACTGCCTCCCCCTCTTTGAGAAAGGCGCCGTAGAGTGTCGCGTCCTGATGGATGGCGAGCGCGCCCTGCACATGCGCCTCGCCCGAGGCGAGCGCTACCAGCCGGCCGGAGCGGTCGGCGCGGGGAAACTGCGCCTGCTCCCAGCGTGGCGGCAGGCCGCGCCGGTTCGGCTCGACCCAGATCTGGAACAGTTCGGTCAGCTCCGGCTCCAGGTTGAACTCGGCATGCATGATCCCGGTGCCCGCGCTCATCACCTGCACATCGCCCGCCGCCGTCTTGCCTTCGTTGCCGAGGCTGTCGCGGTGGCTTATGGCGCCCTTGCGGACATAGGTGATGATCTCCATGTCGCGATGGCCGTGCATGTCGAAACCCGTGCCGGCGCGGATCTCGTCGTCGTTCCAAACCCGGAGCGGTCCGAACGCGCCGCCCATGGGGGCGGCGACGCCGGAGAAGTGGAAATGGAAGCGGGAGTTGAGCCAGTCATTCTCGAACCGTCCAAGTCGCGATTTCGGGATTACGTGAATCATGGTCTCATTCCCCTTCGCCGATACTCTGTCAGCCAAACAGCTTGGTGGCGATCTCGGCCACATGCCGGCCCTGGAAGCGGGCCAGCTCCAGTTCGTTCGCCGAAGGCTGCCGCTTGCCGTCCCCGCCTGCAAGCGTCGTCGCCCCATAGGGCGAGCCGCCGGTCACCTCGTCCAATCGCATCTGACCGGCCGCCGAATAAGGCAGGCCGACGATCACCATGCCATGGTGCAGCAAGGTCGTGTGGAAGGAGGTGATGGTGGTTTCCTGGCCGCCATGCTGGGTGGCGGTCGAGACGAAGACGCTGCCCACCTTGCCGATCAGCGCGCCCTTGGCCCACAGGCCGCCGGTCTGGTCGAGGAAATTGCGCATCTGCGCCGCCATGTTGCCGAAGCGGGTGGGCGTGCCGAAAATGATGGCGTCATAGTCGGCCAGTTCCTGCGGTGAGGCAAAGGGCGCCGCCTGATCCAGCTTGGCGCCGGCCCTGCGCGCGGCCTCCTCGGGCACCAGGTCGGCGACGCGCTTCACCGTGACCTGCGCACCCTTGACCGACCGGGCGCCCTCGGCGATGGCCTCCGCCATCGTCTCGATATGCCCGTACATCGAATAATAGACCACCAGTACCTTTGCCATCCCATGCTCCCGGATATGATTTCGACTTTCGGCCCAATGCCGGATACCGGGAATATCGGGATTTATCATCGAGTCGATAATTGCTATCTTGATCATAATATTGTTTCCCTGTAGGAAACAATAATGGAAAACCTGATGGCCATGGCCGTTTTCGCCCGTGTCGTGGAGGCAGGTTCCTTCACGGCGGCAGCGCGCCGGCTCGGCATGTCGAAGAGCGCCGTTTCCAAGCAGATGAGCCGGCTCGAGGAGGCGCTGGGGACGCGCCTGCTCAACCGGACCACGCGGCGGCTCAGCCTGAGCCAGGCGGGCCTCGCCTTCCACGAGCATTGCGCGCGCATTCTGGCGGAGGCGCAGGCGGCGGAAGAAGCGGTACAGAGCCTGCAGGCGGAGCCACGCGGCCTGCTCCGCCTCAACGCGCCGATGAGTTTCGGCATCCTGCACCTGGCGCCGGCCATTCCCGACTTCCTGGCCCGCTATCCTGGCCTTCGGGTCGATATGGATCTGGCCGACCGCTACGTGGACCTCGTGGCGGAGGGTTTCGATCTGGCAATCCGCATCGGCCGGCTGGAGGATTCGAGCCTGATCGCCCGCCGCATCGCCCCGGCACGCCGCGTCATCTGCGGCGCGCCGGACTATTTCGCCCGCCACGGGGTGCCGCGCGAACCTGCCGATCTCAGGTGGCACAACTGCCTGCTTTATTCCTATCTGCGCAGCATGGACGAATGGCGCTTCCGCCATCGCGATGGCGGCGAGGAGGTCGCCGTGCGCGTCGATGGCAATTTCCGGGCGAACAACGGCGATGCGCTGCTCGGCGCCTGCCTGCGCGGGCTTGGCCTCAGCCTTTCGCCGACCTTCCTGGTTGCCGATGCATTGCGCGACGGACGGCTCGTCGCCTGCCTGACCGACTGGCCGGACGTGGACACTTCCATCCACGCCGTCTATCCGCACCGCCGCAACGTCACGGCGAGGGTGCGGGCCTTCATCGATTTCTGCATCGAGCGCTTCGCCGACGCGCCCTGGGACCGGAACTCTAGCCCGGCCGGCGCATGGTAAAGACGGTGTCGACGACGGTGTAGTCGTGGTAGCCGAGCCGGGCAATCGGCCGGAACTTGGTCATGTCGATCATGCCGTCGGTGATGATGTCCTCGGAGATATGAATGCCGATCACCTCGCCGAAGACGGTGGTGTTGGGCTCCTCCGGGTCGGTCTGCGGCAGCTTGACCGAGGTGATGACCCGGCATTCGAGATTGACCGGCGAGGCAGCGACGCGCGGCGGGCGCACCAGGCGCGAGGGTGCCGGCTCGAGGCCGGCCAGCGCCATCTCGTTCACGTCGCGCGGCAGGTGTTCCGAGGTCGCGCTCATCTTCTCGCGCAGTTCGTAAGTGCAGATATTCACCACGAACTCGCCGGTCTCCAGCACGTTGTCGAGCGTGTCTTTGTTGCCGCCTTCCAGATGGTGGCCGTTGCAGCCGAACAGGACGATGGGCGGCAGGTGCGCCACCGCGTTGAAATAGGAGAACGGCGCCAGGTTGACCCTGCCGTCCCGGCTGACGCTGGAAATCCATCCGATCGGGCGCGGCACCACCAGGCTCTTGAACGGATTGCGGCGCAGCCCATGCGGGTTCTTCGGTTCGTAGAACATCTCTGCCTGTCTTCCTTCCGGACCGCCGGACCACGAAGTGTTGCAAAATCGCGGCAAGGCTAGACATTCCTTTCCGCGTCGGACAAGCGCGATATTGGAATGGCGGCGATCCCGTGCTAGAGATCGCCGCCATGAAGAACTTCCTGCTGCGACGACGAATCCACGGCGGCGCCATCATGGCGCCGGCAACCCGCGTCTGACCGCCGGGCGGCGAATGCCGGCCGGGGGGCCGGGTGAGTGATCGGATTTTCGCCACTATTCGCCGTCATGCAGGATCCCATGAACTTCTCCATCGTTCCCGAACGGCCCTTCGACGCGGCCGCCATCGAAATGTTGCTGCAGGTGGCCTTTGGCCCCGACCGGCATGCCAAGACGGTCTACAAGCTGCGGGAGGGGGTCGAGCCGCTGCCCGACCTCGCATTCGTTGCGCTGGACGAGGGCGGCGTGCTGCAGGCTTCGATCCGCTACTGGCCGATTCTGATTGATCGGCGCTGGCCGGCGGTGCTGCTGGGGCCGCTCGCCGTCAATCCGGTGCACAAGGGCCGCGGCATGGGCAAGGCGCTGATGCGTCACTCGCTGGCGGAGGCGGCGCGCCTCGGCCATCGCCTCTGCCTGCTGGTCGGCGACCACGATTACTATGCGCCGTTCGGGTTCGTGCATGCGGCCCCGTTCGGCCTGAAGCTGCCGGGCTGGGTCGATCTCGACCGCTTCCATGTGCGCGAACTTGTCCCCGGCGCCATGGCGGGTGTTTCGGGCATGGTCGGTCGTGCGCCGGGCGCCGGCCGCTCCCTGATGGGAAGCGGGGCGCGCAGCGTCGGCTAGCCGGTTCGCCGGTGGTTCAGGCGCCTTCGCGCCGCCAGGCCCAGAGCAGCGCGCCCAGCAGCAGGATCAGCACGAGCAGCGCCGGTAGCAGCGGAATCTGCGTCACTCCGGTCACCGTATAGGCATCGTGTTGGCGCAGGCCGAGCCAGCCGCGCCCGGCCGCGTCCCGGCCGGCGGCAACGCGGCGGATGTCGGGCATTGCTTCGGCGAGCCAACGCATGCCTCCGCCGGTCGCCTGCACGCCGGGCGCGAGCAGGTCCTCCGTGGCGCGCATGTCGGCATACTCCTTCGGATTGACCGCGCCGACGGCGGCCAGTGCCGTGCGCCTGCCGTCCGTCATCCGATAGATGCCGGGCTCGCTGACCCGCAGGCTGCCCAGGGCATGGCCGGCACCGGTCTCGCGCATCGCCACTTCCTCGGTCTGCCCGCCCGGCTTCGTCACCTGGACCGGGCTCTCGTCCGGCTCGAGCGAGCGGCGCGTGATCTCCAGACGGTTGCCTCTGGCGCGGCCCGACAGGTTGTCCTCGTCCAGTTCCGGTTCCTTCATCAGCCAGTGCGAGACCCGGCGCAGCAGTTCCTGATGCGGGCCGCCACCTTCGAAGCCGCGCGCCCAGAGCCAGAAATGGTCCGAGAGGATCTGCGCCACGCGTCCCTCGCCGACGCGATCGAGGATCAGCAGCGGCCGTTCGCCATAGCCCGAAAGCAGGGTCTGGCCGCCGCCGGCCTGCACTTCGACCTGACGGAACCAGCGACCCCAGAGCGGATCGTCCGCCGCATCGCCGGGCAGGCCGGAACTGACCGGATGGCGCCGGCCCATTTCGGTCACCTGTGGCTTGAATCCTTCGACGATGGTGAGACCAGTCGGCTTGCCCGGCAACACGTCGATCAGTGCCGTCCGCGCCAGGCTGAGCGGCGTCGCATAGGCGGGGCCGGAAGCTTCGAGCAGCGCGCCGCCGCGCGCGACATAGCGGGCGATGTTCTCGAAATAGGCGTTCGGCAGCACGCCGCGCCGGCGATAGCGGTCGAAGATGATGAGGTGAAATTCGTCGAGCTTGATCTCGAACAGTTCGCGGATCGGGAAGGCGATCAGCGAGAGTTCCCGGATCGGCGTGCCGTCCTGCTTCTCCGGCGGACGCAGGATGGTGAAGTGCACGAGATCGACCGCCGCATCGGCTTTCAGCAGGTTGCGCCACGTGCGCTCGCCCGCATGCGGCTCGCCCGAGATCAGCAGCACGCGCAGCCGGTCGCGCACGCCGTTGACCACCACGGCGGCGCGATTGTTGAGCAGGGTTAGTTCGTTCTGGCCCGGTTCCGCTTCCATTTCGACGATGGTCGGGCCGGCATGGGAAAGATCGAACTGCACCACGCGGCTGACGCCGACCTGCATCTGGATGCGTCGGGTTTCGCCATTGTCGACGCGCACGCTGACCGTGACCGGCTGGCCGGCGGCGCCCGGATCCTCGACCCGGATGGTGAGTTGCTGGGGCTGGCCGACGATGCCGTAGGAGGGAGCCTGTTCGAGGATCAGCCGGCGGTCGCGTTCGTTGCGTTCGCCGACGATCAGGGCATGCAGCGGCCCGCCCAGCCGCTCGGCCGCCTCTGCCGCCGGCGCGTCATGCACTTGACCGTCGGTAACAAGGATGACGCCTGCGACCCGCTCGCGCGGTGTGTCGAAGAGCGCCTGTTCCACCGCCTGGAAGAGGCGCGTCCCCTCGTCGGCCGGGTCCTCCTCGCCCTCGCGCGGCCCGCCGGCGCGCACGACGCGCAGCTCGATATTGGCCAGGCGGGAGACGCGCTCGCGCAGATGCGCCTCCGCCGCCGCCGCGCGCGCGCGCCGCTCGCCGATATTCATGCTTGGGCTCTCGTCGATCACCGCCACCGCGACATCGCCGAGCGGCTGGCGCTCTTCCTCGACCAGCGAAGGATTGAGAAGGGCGAGGATGCCGAGCGCGAGGAAGGCGCCGCGCGCAATGGCGCCGCGGGCGCGGCGGAACAGCGCGAAGAGCACGAGGAGGGCGCCCAGCGCGCCGAGCCCGCCGATCAGCCAAAGCGGCAGCGCCGGATCCCAGACGATGCCGGCAAGCGCCTTCATTGGCCGAGCCGCTCCAGCAGCGCGGGGATATGCACCTGGTCGGCCTTGTAGTTGCCGGTGAGCGTGTACATGACCAGATTGATGCCGAACCGGTAGGCGAATTCGCGCTGCTGCTGGCCGCCGGGCACGGTGGCGGCGATCGGGCGGCCCTGCTCGTTCACCGCCCAGGCCGCGGCCCAGTCATTGCCGCCGATCACCAGGGACGAGACGCCGTCGTTCGAGCCGCCGGCGTGGCGCTCAACCCAGACCTGACCTCCGGACCAGCGTCCGGGGAAGTCCCGCATCAGGTAAAAGGCCTTGGTAAGGATATGGTCTTCCGGGACGGGGATCAGGGGCGGCAGGTCGAGGCGGGCGAGGAGCTGGCGCAGCCGCTGCATCGATGGCGTGACGCGGCCGCCACCGAAACTGCCGCCAAGGTCCTGATCGCGCGTGTCGAACAGGATGGTGCCGCCGGTCTTCATGAAACTGTCCAGCTTGGCCAGCGCCGCCTGCGAGAGGAGCTGCTGCTCCGGCGTTACCGGCCAGTAGATGAGGGGAAAGAACAGGATGTCGTCGCGCTCGATATCGACGCCAAGCGGATCGCCAGGCTCGACCGAGGTCCGGTTGGCGAGGGCGCGCGAGAGACCGGCCAGGCCGGCGCGGCTCATCGCATCGACCTCGCCATTTCCGGTCAGGACGTAGGCGAGGCGGAATTCCAGGCTGGCGGCGAGGGCATAGGCATCGCGCGAGCCGCCTTGCGCCTCGGCGCGGTCCGGCGCCGCGGCCGGCGCGATAAACAGGCCGAGCAACAGGGCGGCGGAGGCGCGCCGCGCCAGCGTGAAATGCCCGCGCAGGATCATCGAGATCACGAGATCGAGGATACCGAGGGCAATGGCCAGTGCCAACAGCCATGGCAGCAAGTCAAGTTCGTCGCCGCCGCTCCATTCGCGCAGTTCGATGCCGGACGGCATGGCCGGCAGCGGCCGCAACTCGTTCCAGCCCTGGGTGAGGTTGAGCGTGTGGCGCAGATCCTCCGAGCCGTAGAAACCCGGCGGATGGCGCGGCCCGGCCTTGGCTTTGCCAATCTCGGCGGCGGCGATCGGCTGCGCGGCGCCGGAGGGCGCCACCTGCCGGCCGAAGCCATCGAGCAGCGAGAGCGGCGGCAGGATGCCGCTGCCCGCGCCCTCGCCGGCGGCCACGCCCTGGCTCATCTCCACCAGCCGCCGCAGCATCTCGACGAACAGCCCCGATAGCGAGAGGTTGGACCATTGCGTGTTCGCCGTGGTGTGGAAGAGCACGATCCAGCCCTCGCCGCGCCGTTCGGCGGTCACCAGCGGCGTGCCGTCCACCAGGCGTGCCCAGGTGCGTTCGGGCAGTTCGAGCGAGGGTTCCGCCAGCACCTGCTGGTTGACCAGCACGTCCTCGGGAATGGTGAGACCGCGGAAGGGGCTCTGCTCGCCGAAGGGGCTAAGGCGTGCCGGTTGTTCCCACGACAGCACGCCGCCCAAAGCGCGGCCGCCCGCGCGCAGGCGGACCGGTACCAGATCGTCGCTCGATTCCGCGATCTTCGGTCCGGCGAAGCGCACGAGCATGCCGCCGCGATTGACCCAGCCTTCAAGCTGGCTGCGCTCTTCGCCCACCACCTGCCCGACATCGGCCAGCACAATGACCGCCAGTTCGCGCGCCAGCAATTCGCCGATGCGCGCCTGTCGCACCTCGGCGAAGGGCTGCAGCGCGCGGTCGAGATAGTAGAGGTCGGAGAGCAGCGGCTGGTTCGTTTCCAGCGCGCCGCCGGAGGCGAGCCCGACCGGACGGCGCCGGAAGCGTTCGTCGAGCAGCACGACGGCGCCGGCGCTGGCCACGTTCTCGAGTTCGAGCCGGTTGACCCGGTTGCGGATCTCGCTGGGCAGTTCCAGCAGCAACTCGGCCTGCCGCTGATCGGCGGCGAAGGCAATGCGTTCGCGGCCGAGCAGGCGGTTCTGTTCGCCGAGCGCCCGCAGCCAGTAGGCACTCTCGCCGGCCGCCTCCGGCCGCAGCGCGCGCACCTTGAGGCCACGCGTATCGGTCACCGGCGGCAGGAGGGCGGGCGTCGCCTCGCCGCCATCCTGCTTGAGGACGCTGACCGGCCCGAACCATTGCAGCCGCTCTGCCAGTGCCACCGCGCGTTCGTCGCCGAGGCCGTCCGTCAGCCAGATCGTCTCCGCGCCGTCCGGCAAGGTCAGATCGAGGATCGAAGCGAGCGCCGCGGCCCGGTCGCTCTCCCAGGGCTTCGGCCGCAGCGCCGCCACCAGGCTGCGTGCTTCCGCCGCCGTCATCAGCCGGCTCGGGCGCACCGGATCGCCGGAGGCCGGCGGGGCGGTGGCGAGCAGCAGCACCGGACGCTGGTCGCGTTCGGCCTGGTCGAGCAGGTCGCCCATCACGTCGGCCCGCTTCTTCCAGTGCGCCGCCGCCGCCCAGCCGTCATCGACGACGATGACAACCGGGCCAGTGCCGGAAAGGCGCGTGCCCGGATTCAGCAGCGGCCGTGCCAGGGCCGCGATGACGATGGCGGCGATGAACAGCCGCAGCAGCAGCAGCCAGAGCGGGGTATGGGCCGGCGTCTCCTCCTTCGGCCTTAGATCGAAAAGCAGGCGGATCGGCGGAAAAGCGATGCGGCTCGGCGCGGGCGGCGTGATGCGCAGCAGCCACCAGATGACCGGCAGCGTGAGCAGGGCCAGCAGGATCCAGGGATTGAGGAAGGCGAGGGCGCCAAGATCGAGCACGACGGACCTCACCAGTCCCGGCCGCCCGAAAGGGCGGCATAGAGCGCGAGCAGCGCCGTCTGCGGCGGCCGGTCGGTGCGGTGGGTGAGGTAGGACCAGCCGGTGCGCCGGCAGATCGCCGCCAGCGCGCGCCGCCGATCGGCGAGGCGGCGCTCGTAATCCTCGCGCAGCGTTTCGACCCGCCCGATGATCAGGCTGCCCTCGCCCTCCAGCCCTTCGAAGCGGGTGCGCCCGGAGAAGGGAAAGTCCTCCTCCGACGGGTCGAGGACCTGCATCAGCGCGCCCTTGACGCCACCGGCGGCGAGCCGCCGGACAAGGCTTTCCGTCTCTTCCGCCGGGCTCAGGAAGTCGCCGAACAGCACGACCTGGGCGAAGCGGGGCAGTTCGGTGCGCTCGGGCAGGCTCGGGCCCTCGCGCGCGGCAAAGCGGGTGATGTGCTGCGCCAGGCGTTCGATGGTCGCCCGGCCCGTGGTCGGGAGCTGCTTCTCTTCGAGCAGCGCCACGCGCTCGCCACCTCGGATGAGCAAGGTCGCCAGGGCGAGCAGCAGCAACTCGGCGCGCTCGCGCTTGGTTTGCTCGACACCGCGCGAGCGATAGGTCATGGACGGCGAGGCGTCGCGCCAGAGCCAGACGCTTTCCGCAGCCTCCCACTCGTTCTGGCGGACGAACAGGCTCTGGCGCTTGCCCGACTGGCGCCAGTCGACCTGCGAGGGCGCATCGCCCTGCTCGAAGCGGCGGAATTGCCAGAAAGTCTCGCCCTGGCCGACGCGGCGGCGTCCATGCACGCCCTGGGCGACCGTCGCCGCGACCCGTTCCGCCGCCACCATCAGCGGCGGCACCGCTGCGGCAAGCTGTTCGGCCCTCTGCCGCAGGCCCCGGCCAATGCTGGGAGCGGGGCTCGCCACAATCATCTCAGCCGAGCGGCTTCAGCAGATGGCCGATCACTTCCGTGATGTTGATGCCATCGGCGCGCGCGGCGAAGTTGAGCGCCATGCGGTGGCGCAGCACGGGAGGCGCCAGCGCCACCACGTCGTCGACAGAGGGCGCGAGGCGCCCGTCCATCAGGGCGCGGGCGCGGACCGCCAGCATCAGCGCCTGGCTGGCGCGCGGCCCGGGACCCCAGGCGACGTGGCGCGAGACCATTTCATCGTCGCTGTCGTCCGGCCGGCCGGCGCGCACCAGCTTCAGGATCGCCTCGACCACGCTCTCGCCCACGGGCATGCGGCGGACGAGCCGCTGCGCCGCCATCAGCTCGGCGGCCGTCAACACCGCCTGCGGCTGCTGTTCTTCCGCGCCGGTGGTGGCGAGCAGCATGCGCCGCTCGGCTTCGAGGTCGGGATAGCCGACATCGATCTGGATCAGGAAGCGGTCGAGCTGCGCTTCCGGCAGCGGGTAGGTCCCTTCCTGCTCCAGCGGGTTCTGCGTCGCCAGGACATGGAAGGGCGCCGGCAGCGAATGGCCGTGCCCGGCCACCGAAACATGCTTCTCCTGCATGGCCTGGAGCAGCGCCGACTGGGTGCGCGGGCTGGCGCGGTTGATTTCGTCCGCCATCAGGAGCTGGCAGAAGACCGGACCCGGGATGAAGCGGAAGGAGCGGCGCCCCTGCTCGGTCTCCTCGAGCACTTCGGAGCCGAGGATGTCGGCGGGCATCAGGTCGGGGGTGAACTGGACCCGCTTGTCGTCCAGTCCGAGGACGGTGCCGAGCGTCTCGACGAGCTTGGTCTTGGCCAGACCCGGCACGCCGATGAGCAGGGCATGGCCCCCCGCCAGGATGGCGCAAAGCGCCTCGTCGATGACCTGATGCTGGCCGAAGATGACCCGGCCGATCTGCTCGCGCACCGCGGCGACCCGCGCGCCGACAGTCTCGATGTCCTGAACAAGCGTGTCTGGCGCTTCGCCGATGGTCTGCATTGCAAGCCTATATTGTTCTGCGCTGCACAAAGCCAAGCCCGGAAAGGCTAGCGGCATCTTGCGCGCCGTTCCATGAGAATCCAGATATGATGCGCAAGCGAGGTCTGTCCAGATGAGTACGGGAATCCAGTCCGATCCGATCGCCCTGATCGCCGCCCTCAAGGGGCGCCGAAAGCCGCCCGTGCATCTGTGGAATCCGGATTTCTGCGGCGATATCGACATGCGAATCGCGCGGGACGGCACGTGGTATTACATGGGCTCGCCAATCGGCCGGCCGGCGATGGTTCAGCTCTTTTCCAGCGTGCTCAGGCTGGAGGACGGGAAGTTCTTCCTCGTGACGCCGGTGGAAAAGCTCGGCATCCGCGTCGACGATGCCCCCTTCGTGGCCGTCGAGATGGTGGTTGAGGGGGCCGGGCGCGGCCAGACGCTCACTTTCCGTACCAATGTCGAGGACGCGGTGAGCGCCGACGCGTCTCATCCGATCCGGGTAAGTATCGATACGGAAACCGGGGAACCTTCACCATATGTCATGGTGCGCGACGGGCTGGAGGCCCTCATCGCCCGTCCGGTTTTCTATGACCTCGTCGAACTGGCTGTCGAGGAGGCTGGCGAGGGAGGCATGCGGCTTGGCGTCTGGAGCGGCGGCCGGTTCTTTCCCATCGACGGCGCCGCGGCCGGGGAGTGAGGGATGCGCGAGCTGATCATCCGCTGCCTGCAGCAGCCGCGCGCCCGCCCGCGTGGCGATCACGAACTCAATCCGGGTCTTGTCCTGCCGGCCGGTGCGCCGCTGCGGCCTGCGGCGGTGCTGGTCCCGCTGGTCGAGCGCTCTGATGGTCTCCGGGTCCTGCTGACCCGGCGCACCGAGGCGCTGCGCCATCATGCCGGGCAGATCAGCTTTCCGGGCGGGCGGGTCGAGCCGACGGATGCCACGCCCGTGGATTGCGCGCTGCGCGAGACGGAAGAGGAAGTCGGCCTGCGCCGCGAACATGTATCGGTCGCCGGTGAACTCGACCCTTACGTTACCGGCACGGGCTTCCGTATCTCCCCGGTGGTCGGCTTCGTGCGACCGGATTTCACCCTGGCCATAGATGGTCGCGAGGTGGCGGAGGCATTCGAGGTGCCGCTCTCGTTCGTGCTCGACCCAGCCAACCACAAGCGCCATTCCGGGCACTTCCGGGGCCAGGAGCGGCAGTGGTGGGCCATGCCTTACGGCGAGTATTACATCTGGGGCGCGACCGCCGGCATGCTCGTCAACCTGTATGAACGGGTGAACGGCCGATGACGCGCTACCTGTTGCAGGCGCTGCTCTTCCTCGTGCCGTTCATTGTCTATTTCGGTTATCTGTTGCTCCTGCGCCGGGGCGAGGAGCGCGGCTGGAACACCGCGCCATGGACCTGGCTTGCAGTCTCCGGCCTGTTGCTGGTTGCCGCCTCCTTCCTCGTGCTTGGCCTGACCGACGACAGCCGTCCCGGCCAGTATGTACCGCCCCGCTACATCGACGGGAAGCTGCTGCCCGCCGAGACGCGGTGAGGTGACTGCAGTGAGGCCCGCGACGCGCATCGAGCCCCCGCCCTGGATGAGCGCGCCCGAGACCGAGGCCGTGCTCGCTGCGCTCGCCGCCGGCGGGGTGCGGGCGCGCTTCGTCGGCGGCTGCGTGCGCGATGCCCTGCTCGGCCGCAGCGTGAAGGACATCGACCTCGCCACGCCGGAGCCGCCGGAGACGGTCCTGCGACGGCTGAAGTCGGCCGGGCTGGGCGCGCTGCCGACTGGCATCGACCATGGGACGGTGACCGCCATCTCCGGCGGCCGTCCCTTCGAAGTGACGACGCTGCGCCGCGACGAAGAGACGTTCGGCCGGCATGCCCGGGTGGCATTCACCGACGACTGGGCGGCCGATGCGGCGCGGCGGGACTTCACCATGAACGCCATGTATGCCGATCCGGACGGGACGATCTACGACCCGACCGGCGGCCTCGCCGACCTGGAGGCCGGGCGCGTGCGTTTCGTCGGCGATCCGGCAGGCCGGATCGAGGAGGATGCGTTACGGCTGCTGCGCTTCTTTCGATTTCACGCCCATTACGGCCGCGGCGAAGCGGACCGGGCCGCCGCCGCCGCCGCCGCGGCGGCGGCGCCGCGACTTGCCATCCTGTCCGGGGAGCGGCTATGGGCGGAAACCCATCGCCTGCTTGCCGCGCCCGATCCGGTCCCGGTCCTTCGCCTCATGGAACGCCTTGGCATCCTTGCCCATCTGATGGCCGAGGCGCGGCCCGACTTCGCCGCGCTCGCACGCCTCGTCGGCATCGAGCGCGCGCGGGGCGAGGCCGATCCGCTCCGCCGCCTCTCCCTGTTGTTGCCGCATGCGGCAAGCGAAGGCTTGGCCAGGCGGTTCCGGCTCTCCCGGCGCGATGCCGAGCGGCTGAACATGCTCACCCGACCGACGGAGATCGCCTGGACCTTCGATGCGGCCATGCGGGCGGCGATCTATCGCGAGGGGCAGGCAGCCATGCGCGACCGCGCGCTGCTCGCCTGGGCGCGCGCGGAGCCCGCCGCAACGGCGGACTGGCCGGACCTCATTCGCCGGATCGAGGAATGGCCGCCGCCGCGCCTGCCGGTCGCGGGTGCCGACGTCCTGGCGCTCGGCATCCCCGCCGGGCCCGAGCTGGGCCGCCTGCTGCGCGGTGTGGAGGCCCATTGGATCGCCGGCGATTTTCGCGACGGAAGGCCGGCGCTTCTCGCCGAACTGAAACGCCGCGCCGGCGCGGCAAGCGACCGGGGCTACTGATTGGCGACCTTGACCAGCCGGCCCTTCGCGTCGCGCTGTTTCTCGCCGTCGCGGAAGCGGCTGAAACCCAGCTCCATGACGCCCCCGGTCAGGGTGCGGTTGTAGACCTGCAGCTCATAGCCGCCATCCTCGCCGATGGCGATCTGCGTGACCGAGAGCGTGTTGCCGCGGATCGCCGCCCAGGCATAGGGCGCCTCTATCGGATCGGCCGGGTTCGCCTGGCGCCAGACGTTGGGACGGCCGGCGGGAAGGAAGGTGATCTCGCTCGACTTGCGTTCGATGCGCGGATTGCGCGGGTCGCCACGCTGGCGGGTCACGGTCGTCCATGCGATACGGAAGCCGCCGCCCTCCGCCGGCTGGATGGACACGTCGAGATCGCGCGCGGTGAGCTGGAAATAGATGCTGGTCTCCGATTCGGAGATTGCGTTGCCGGACCAGCGGCCGAAGAAGGCGCCGAGCGGGGCATCGCGCACCTGGCGGCCCTGGGCGAGCGCCGTCTCGCCGATGACGATGATGAAGGTGAGCGCCAGCAACAGGCGCGCGGCGGACCGAATCAAGCGTTGCGAGATCATGCCAGCATCCCGGACTTGGCGTCGCCCGACGCGGCGACCTGCGCTTCAGTCTAGCCGAGCGGGCGGCGTCAGGGCCAGCGCGCTTCCGGCGGCAGCGACATGAGGATCGCCTCGACATTGCCGCCGGTCTTCAGTCCGAACTGCGTGCCGCGATCATAGAGAAGATTGAACTCGACATAGCGGCCGCGGCGCACGAGCTGGTGCTCGCGTTCCTCCGCGCTCCAGTCCTCGTGCATGTGGCGGCGCACGATGCGCGGATAGACGTCGAGAAAGGCGCGGCCGACATCGCGGGTGAAGTCGAAGCCGTGCTGCCAGCCAGGCTCCTCCAGATAGTCGTAGAAGATACCACCGGCGCCGCGTGGTTCGTTGCGGTGAGGCAGAAAGAAATATTCATCGCACCACTTGCTGAAGCGCGGGTAATACTCCTTGTCATGGCGCTCGCAGGCCTCGCGAAGCGCGGCGTGGAATTCCTCGCGGTCGCGCGGGTCCGGGCGCATGGGCGTGAGATCGGCGCCGCCGCCGAACCAGGCGCGCGATGTCACGATGTGGCGGGTGTTCATGTGCACCGCCGGCACCTTCGGCGAGCGCATGTGCGCGACCAGCGAGATGCCCGAGGCCCAGAAGCGGCCATCCTCGGCGGCGCCGGGGACCTGCTTGCGGAAGTCGGCGGAGAACTCGCCCCAGACGGTAGAAACATTGACCCCCACCTTCTCGAACACGCGGCCGTGCATGATCGACATGACGCCGCCGCCGCCGCCGGGCCTATCCCACGCCTTGCGCTGGAACCGCCCGCCAGGGAGGCCGCCATGGCGCCCGCCGGCGAGCTCGTCCTCGATCCGCTCGAACTCCGCGCAGATCGCATCGCGCAATTCGGCGAACCAGGCGCTGGCCTGCTGCTTGCGCTGCTCGGTCGGGGCGGCATCGGCGGCATGCGTCATGGTTCAGCTCCGTCGCGGCGGGGAAAGAGGTCGGTCTGGCGCATCGCCTCGGCGAGGACGATGGCGGCGGCGACCACGATGTTGAGCGATCGCCGGCCCGGTGCAAGCGGAATGGCGATGACCGCATCGGCCGCCTCGTGCACCTCGCGCGGCGCGCCGACCGATTCGCGGCCGAGCAGCAGCGTGTCGCCTGCCTCGAAGCGGCAGTCGAGATGGGAAATAGCGCCGGCGGTTGAAAGCAGGATCAGCCGGCCTGGCCGCGGCGCGGCGAGAAAGCTCGGCCAGGACCGGTGGCGGTGGATTTCCGCCAGTTTCAGGTAGTCCATGGCAACTCGCCTGAGCGCCCGGTCGGACATGGGAAAGCCGCAGGGTTCGATGATATCCAGCGGAAGGCCGAAACAGGCACAAAGGCGGATCATGGCCCCGACGCTGGGCGGCATGTCCGGCTGGTACATGGCGATGCGCATGAAATGCCAGATGCTACAGGCGCTTGCCCGGCCGCAACCGGCGGCGGGGCTGCTGCGTCAACCTGTCGCATGGCGATCCCGAAAGGCTGGACAATCCTCTCGGATAGTGGGAGAAAAACGCCCCGGGAAATACCTTACGCCTCCTAGGGTTGAGATTCATGAGCAGCACCCAAGTGTCCGGCGCCCATGGCGGCGCCACGCGGCGCGATTTTCTCTATGTCGCGGCTGGCGCCTTCGGCGCGGTCGGCGCGGCGGCGGCGGTCTGGCCGTTCATCCATCAGATGAACCCCTCGGCGGACGTGCTGGCGCTGTCCTCGACGGAGATCGACCTGTCGCAGATTCCGGAAGGCATGGGCATCACCGCCGTCTGGCGTGGCAAGCCGGTCTTCGTGCGGCACCGCTCGGCCAAGGAGATCGAGGAGGCGCAGGCGGTCGCACTCTCCGACCTGCCTGATCCGGAGCCGGACGCCAAGCGCGTGCAGAAGCCGCAATGGCTGATCATGGTCGGCGTCTGCACCCATCTCGGCTGCGTGCCGCTCGGCCAGCAGGGCGATTACGGCGGCTGGTTCTGTCCCTGCCACGGCTCGCACTACGACACGTCGGGACGCATCCGGCGCGGTCCGGCGCCGAAGAACCTCGAGGTGCCGCCTTACACGTTCATCGAAGAAAACCGCATCCGCATCGGTTGAGGGCGACAGGCATGGCCTTCCAGACCAATAACAGGATCATCAAGTGGATCGATTACCGGTTGCCGGTATTCAGCTTCGCGCACCACTCGCTGATCGAATATCCGACGCCGAAGAACCTGAGCTACTGGTGGAACTTCGGCTCGCTCGCCGGCATCATGCTGGTGGTGCAGATCGTGACCGGCATCGTGCTGGCCATGCATTACACGCCCCATGTCGACCATGCCTTCGCCTCGGTCGAACACATCATGCGCAATGTGAACTACGGCTGGCTCATTCGCTACATGCACGCGAACGGCGCCTCCATGTTCTTCATCGTGGTGTTCATCCACATCTTCCGCGGGCTCTACTACGGCTCCTACAAGAGCCCGCGTGAAGTGCTCTGGTTCCTGGGCGTGATCATCCTGCTTCTGATGATGGCCACGGCCTTCATGGGTTATGTGCTTCCCTGGGGCCAGATGAGCTTCTGGGGCGCTACGGTGATCACAAACCTGTTCTCCGCCGTGCCCTATGTCGGCGACAGCATCGTCACCCTGCTCTGGGGCGGCTTCTCGGTCGACAATCCGACGCTGAACCGATTCTTCAGCCTGCATTACCTGCTGCCCTTCGTGATCGTCGGCGTGGTGGCGCTGCATCTCGTGGCCCTCCATCAGCATGGTTCGGGCAACCCGCTCGGCATCGACCGCAAGGGGCCGCAGGACTCGATCCCCTTCCATCCGTACTACACGGTGAAGGACCTGTTCGGGCT